>NZ_JBZEGV010000002.1:0-503226 GCF_058312955.1 Mesorhizobium sp. LEGMi-168a | reverse complement strand
TTCGGCGCCTCACGCTCAATGTTCTCAGAGCCGACCCCGAAAACATCCCGCTCAGCCACAAACGACTCAAAGCACGATGGGCCGATCAAGACCTACTCCGCCTCTTCACTCATATGCGATAGCCCTACCCTCGTGGGGGAGATGTCCGGCAGGACAGAGGGGGGCGCTGTCCCGCCAGGATATCAAAGCGTACGCACAGTCGCTACGAACTAGCCTGCAAATACCCTATCAGCGCCACTGCATTGTTATGCGCCTCGTCATGCGCGCCGTAGAGCAGCGTCACCTTGCCCTCGCGAAGCAGCCCGCGCAGCTGCGCCACAGCCTCCTCGTTCCGGTCGAGCTCAGCCCGATACCGCTTCTGGAACTCCGCCCAGCGCTCCGGCTCATGCCCGAACCATTTGCGCAGCGCGTCGCTCGGCGCGATTTCTTTCAGCCAGAGCGCCAGCGCGGCGTCCTTCTTGGCGACGCCGCGCGGCCAGATGCGGTCGACCAGCACGCGCTGGCCGTCGGCCTTCTCGGGCGCCTCATATATGCGCTTCACCGCTATGTCGAAGGCCATCGCACCTCCGTCGCCAAGCAATTCCAAGAAAAAACCAAAGAGTTCCTCAGGCCCACTCGCCCTTGCGCATGACCGGCACGCGGCTGCCGTCTTTGGCCACGCCGTCGATGTCGATCTTGTCCGAGCCAATCATCCAGTCGATGTGGATAAAGCTCTTGTTGCCGCCGCGCTGCGCAATCTCGTCCTGGCTGAGCGAGGCGCCGTTGACGAAGCATTTCGAATAGCACTGCCCCAGCGCGATGTGGCAGGCCGCATTCTCGTCGAACAGGGTGTTGAAGAACAACAGGCCGCTCTTCGAGATCGGCGAGGAATGCGGCACCAGCGCCACTTCGCCGAGGCGTCGCGCGCCCTCGTCGGTGTCGAGCACCTTCTTCAACACGTCCTCGCCCTTCGAGGCCTTGGCCTCGACAATCCGCCCGCCCTCGAAGCGCACCGAGATCTCATCGATCAGCGTGCCCTGGTAGGAGAGCGGCTTGGTCGAGGAGACGTGGCCTTCGACCCGCCAGGCATGCGGCGTGGTGAAGACTTCCTCGGTCGGGATGTTCGGGTTGCAGGTGACGCCGTTCTTGGCCGTCGACGCCCCGCCCATCCACTCATGCCCTTCAGCCAGTCCGACAATCAGGTCGGTGCCGGGGCCGGTGAAATGGAGGGAATGGAAATTATGATCGTTCAGCCATTTCGTGCGTTCGGCCAACGCCGCGTTGTGCGCCTTCCAGTTGCCGATCGGATCCTCGACATCCACCCGCGAAGCCGAGAAGATGGCGTCTGCAAGCTTCGCCACCGCGACGTCGTCGGGCTCGCCCGGAAACACCTGTTTTGCCCAGGCAAGATCGGGATAGGCGACGATGTTCCAGTTGATGTCGAAGCCGGTGATCTTCTCCAGCGCCGGCTGGTAGGCCATCGAGTTCGCCTTGTTGGCGCGCGCCACCTTGGCCGGGTCCTGCGCGGAGAGCAGCGACGGATCCTCGCCGCGCACGGCAAGCCGCGCGGCATTGTTGGAGAAGGCCTTCGCCATGCCTTCATAAAGCCATCCGGCGGCACGGTCGAAGCCGGCGTCGGCGCCGTAACGGAAGCGCGCCAGCGTGATCTCGTCGTCGTTGAAGATCGGCGTCACCAGCCCGGCGCCGGCCTTGTAGGCATGCTCGACGATGCGCCGGGTCAGCGGCAGTGCCGCGATCGACGAGGTCAGCACCAGGTCCTGTCCGGGCTGCAGCTGCAGCCCGACCTTGACGGCGACCTCGGCCAGCCTGTCGAGCTTCACCGGGTCGATTGTTGCCGAGACGCCGCGCGAATGTGTGGTCATGATCCTGCCTGCCATTATGTTGGGGTCTGGGTTCTTACATAGACCGGTGAGCCCGACCTTTCCACCGCGATCGACTGGGCCTGTTCAGAGCATGATCCCGAAAAGTGCGCAGCGGTTTTTCGGCAAAGATCATGCCCAAACGAGCTTAGGCGGCGCTGTCGAGCGCGCGGAACTGAGCCATGGTCGCCGCGATCTCCTCGCGGATCCAGGTCTTGAAGTCGCGAACCTTGCGGCTCTCGCTCTTGGTGGCCGAGGTGACCATCCAGTAGCCAAGCCCGCTCTCAGCCCGCACGCCGAAGGGCGCCACCAGCCTTCCGTCCGCCAGCGCGTCGGCCGTCAGCAATTGCCAGGCAAGCATCACGCCATGGCCGGCGATCGCAGACTCCAGGCAAAGCATCGGATCGGTGAAGCGCGCGCCTTTGAGGAAGGTGACAGGCTTCACTCCCGCCGCCTCGAACCAGCTGTCCCAGCTGATCATCGACCGTTCGTCGGTGATGGCGCAGGTCTGCGCCAGGTCCTCGATCGACTTCAGCTTGGCCGCGATCGACGGTGCGCAGACCGGAAACATTTCCTGCGCCAACAGCAGTTCCGCGTGCACGTCCGGCCATTTGCCGTCGCCCATCCGGATGCCGATGTCGATGTCGGAATGGTCGAGATCGGCGATCCGACCTGATGCGTCGATGCGCAGCAGAACGTTCGGGTGCCGGGCGAAATGCCGCGACAGCCTTGGCAGCAGCCATTTCGAGGCGAAGGCCGGCGCCACCGACACCACCAGCGTGCACTCGCTTGCCTCGTCCGCCAACGCCACCGCTTGCGCGAGTTCGCGAAAACCTGCGCTCAGCCGGGCCGTGAAGGCGGTGCCGAATTCTGTTGGAACCAGCCCGCCGGGCGTTCGCTCGAACAGCGCCTGTCCCAGTTGCTTTTCCGTGCGCTTGACCTGCTGGCTGACGGCGCTGACCGAGACATTGAGCTCGGCGGCCGCGGCGGCGAGCGAGCCCAGCCGGGCGACGGTCTCCACGGCGCGAAGACCATTCAAATGGACGCGGTTCAGCATAGCCATTCAGTTTTTCTAAACCGGTGGGGTCGAAATCTCAATTGAAACTTGGCAAGAAAAGGCGGATTTTAGCGAGGCGGGTCAGAGCTTGGAGGCAATCCAATGAAGATTTTATCTTTGCTGAGGGCGCTTTCCAACACCGAGCCCAAACGGGGCCGATACGGCGAGGACGAGATCGCCCGCTGGATCGTCGACCCGCTGTCGCACCCGGTGCTCGACACCATGTCGGAGCGCGAGCTCGGCGACATGCCGTTCCGGCTGACGGCCGGTAGAACGGCATACGAGACAGCCGGAGCTCGCTGCCGCTAAGCCAGCGAGCCCCCTCATCCGGCAGCTTCGCGGCCACCTTCTCCCCGGCGGGGAGAAGAGGCTGGCGCAGGCGCCGATAGTCTCCTCTCCCCACCGGGGAGAGGTCAGCCGAGCGAAGCGGAGGCTTCGCGATCCAGTAGCGTCGTCGCCATTCTGGCCCAACATAAGCGCATTGTTTCGCCTGCGCACACATCTATGTTGCGCTGCAATGAACGCCGCCTCGCCATCCCCCTTGCGTCTTGCCTTTGCCGGCATGACGGCCCTTGCCGTCGCCATGGGCATCGGCCGCTTCGTCTACACGCCGATCCTGCCCGGCATGATGGAGGAACTGCACCTGACGCCGGCCGATGCCGGCTGGATCGCCTCGGCCAACTATCTTGGCTATCTCATCGGCGCGCTTGCCGCGGCAGGCGGCTGGGCACATGGCCACGAGCGCTCGCTGATGTTTGTCAGCCTCGCCGCCAGCGCCGTGCTCGCGGGCCTCATGGGGCTGAACGAGACGATGGCCGCTTTTCTCGTCATCCGCTTTCTCGCCGGGCTGGCCAGCGCCTTCGTCATGGTGTTCATGTCGTCGATCGTCTTCAGCCATCTTGCCGCGGCCGGCCGCGGCGACCTGCAGGCGCTGCATTTCGGCGGCGTCGGCCTGGGCATTGCGGTCTCTTCGGCGCTGCTCGCCATTCTCGTCACCGGACATGCCGGCTGGGCCGCCGGCTGGCTTTGGTCGGGAGCGCTTTCGGTCGTAGGCCTGCTCATCGTCGCACTGCTCGCAGGGTCGGCTACGCCGGCCAACGGCGTCGATGGTCCCGAGCCGGCACTGCCGAAGGACGGATCGCTGACGAAGATGATCCTGGCCTACGGGCTGTTCGGCTTCGGCTATGTGGTGACGGCCACCTTCCTGGTCGCCATCGTTCGCCAGGGTGGCGGCGGGCGCGTCTTCGAGGCCGCCGTCTGGATGGTCGCCGGCCTTGCCGGTTTTCCGTCGACGTGGTTCTGGCAGAAGCTCGCCGGCAGGATCGGGCTTTACGCCACCTATGCCGTGAGCTGCCTGGTCGAGGTGGTCGGCGTCACCGCCAGCGTCGTCGTGAAAGGTTTCACCGGGCCGCTGCTCGCCGGCATCCTGCTCGGCGGCACCTTCATCGCCATCACCGCGCTCGGCCTGCAGACGGCCAGGCAGCTCGCTCCGCAGGCTCCGCGCCGTATTTTTGCGGTGATGACCGCCGCCTTCGGCCTCGGCCAGATCGTCGGCCCAATCGCCGCCGGCCTGCTCGCGCAAGCCGCGGGCAATTACGTGCTTGCCTCGATGATGGCGGCTGCCGCTCTGCTGGTGTCCGGCGTCATCACATGGTCGGCTGCGCCAAAATCGCCATGATTTGTGGTCTTGCTCGGTGCTGGGCGCAGGGCAGGGCATTTTCTTTCCCACTAATGTGTGACCTTATGCCCGCCAAACAGCAACGCCGCTGATTTGCGGTCAGACCGAGGAAACCCGCCACAGTGTTCGTATCCTTCTTCCCGCAGCCGAAGCTTTTCTTCACCTCGGCCGCCGTCTGGAGCCTTTTTCTAGTCCTTGTCTGGTTCTTCGGCGGTGCGGAAGTTGGCGCCATGCTCGGGCTGCCGCCGGCAGCAGCCGACGCTCCGCCGATCATTGGCGTCGCGGTTTTTTGGTCATCGCCCTTCCTTTGGTTCTACGCATATTTTGCGGCGGCAGTTGGAATCTTTTATACGTTCTGGAGATGGTATTCTCCGCATCCGTGGCGCGGCTGGTCGCTCCTTGGCTCGTCGCTGATTCTCTTCACTACGTACTTTCAGGTGCAGGTCAGCGTAGCGATCAATAATTGGTATGGTCCCTTCTACGATCTGATCCAGGCGGCTCTTTCCAAGTCGCGCCCAGTTACGAACGCCGAATTCTATCATGACCTTGCAGACTTCGCCGGCATTGCGTTTGTCGCCGTTGTCGTTGGCGTGTTGACCCGCTTCTTCGTCAGCCACTACATTTTTCGTTGGCGTACGGCGATGAACGAGTACTACATGGCCAACTGGGATCGCCTGCGTAACATCGAAGGGGCCTCTCAGCGCGTACAAGAAGACACGATGCGGTTTTCAACGACGATGGAGGGCCTGGGCGTCAGTCTCGTCGAGTCGGTCATGACCCTGATCGCCTTCCTGCCGGTGCTGATGCGGCTCTCGGCCAACGTTACCGACCTTCCCCTGATCGGCCATGTGCCAAACGCGCTTGTGGTGGTAGCTATAGTCTGGTCGCTGTTTGGGACGACTTTCCTGGCTATAGTAGGCATCCGGTTGCCAGGGCTGCAATTTCGAAATCAGCGCGTTGAGGCCGCTTACCGAAAAGAGTTGGTCTACGGCGAGGACGATATCGAACGGGCACAGCCACCGACAGTTGCGGAGCTTTTCGAGAATGTACGGAGGAACTATTTCAGGCTTTATTTCAACTACATGTATTTCAATGTTGCTAGGATATTATACCTGCAGACAGACAACATTTTTCCTTACATTGTTCTAACGCCAACCATTATTGCTGGAAAAATTACGCTGGGTGCCCTGAATCAGATTCTAAATGCTTTCGAGCAGGTGCGAACATCATTTCAGTATCTGGTTAATTCGTGGACGACGATCGTCGAATTGTTGTCGATCTACAAGCGCCTGCGCGCGTTTGAGGCCACGATCAAGGGCGAACCGCTGCCGGGCATCGACCGTCGCTTCATCGAGCACCGGGCGGAGGAGCCAGATCCGGCCTGATATTTATCAGAAAAGGTGGGCGGCTCAGCCGCCCACGGCGGCCTGTGTTTCGTCTGGGCGTTGCCGTTCGACATAGTCGCGGAAGCTGATGCATTCGACTTGCTGCATGACGCAGACTTCATCGGCGAAGCGCTCCAGCGCATTCCAGTAGGTGCCGCCGTTCATCTGGGTGAAGTGGAAGCCGAGTTCCAACGGAAGCCGCTTGCCGTTGTACTGCGCATCGAAAGCGGCGCGGAATGCATGATAGGCGCGGTCGGCGAACTCGTCCGCCTTGGATGGCATCTCGAAACCGCCTGAATGGCGGACATAGAGATTATAGTCCATGGCGACCACCGGCCTCGACTTCGGCCCCTCCGGGATCAGCGGCAGCGCAAAGCGGGTGGTGCCGTTCTTCGTCGGCGGCATGGCGGGGCCGTTCGAGACACCGCTTGCGTCATACTGGAAGCCGGCTTCCGGCAGCGCATCGTAAAGCGCCTTGCCGGTCGAGAGGTACGGCGCGCGAAAACCGGTCACGGCATGGCGCGCGAAATCGCGCCAGCCGGGTGGCTCAGGCGAAATGCCGTTGATCTCATAGGCATTTTCGAGAATGCGCCGGAACGCGCCGAACTCGGCCAGCCAGTCGGCCTTGCTCCAGTCCTTGCCGTCGAAATGGCCGCAGGCATGGCTGCCGATGTCGTGGCCTTCGGCGGCCGCGATCCGGATCTGTTCGAGCCTGTCCGCCACCTCCTGCTTCGAGGCGGCAAAGCCGATGTTCGATTTGCCGGCGCCCTTGCCGGGCGCCGTATATTCAGCGCGTGTTTCCGGCGAGAGCAGGAAGACGCAGGAGAGGAAGTAGGTGAAGTGTGCGCCGGTGCGCTTCGCCAATGCACGGCTGCGTTCCCACTGCGAAATCTCGCGCGCGCTGTCAAAGGAGATGAGGACGACCTGCTTCGGCCTCGCCGGCAGGCGCGCAGCCGGTTTGGGCGGATCGGCGAAGGCTGCGCCAGCGGAGGCAAGCGAGGCTAGGCTGAACGCAAGGACGCGGAACGAACGTGACATCTGCAATCTTTCGGGCTGTTGGAAAGCCGGCTATCGCCCAAATGTGGCATCGATGCGTTCCGCGCAGTCTTGACGTCGCGCCGGACTGTCCCGCCGATTTTCCGGCCATCCCCCTTCCATGCCGACAAAATTTCGCTAAAACGCGGGGCTCAAGAAGCGCCTCATCCGGGGCCGCAATGGTTTTTGATTGATGTCGGACGACAGTTTTATCCGCGAAGTGAACGAAGAGATTCGTCGCGAGCAGGCGCAGGCGCTGTGGGACCGTTTTGGTCCGGCGCTGCTTGGCCTGGCGATCCTTGTGGTGGTCGGCACCGCCGCCGTCGTCGGCTATCGTTATTGGGACGAGATCCGCGCCAACCGCTCGGGCGATGCGTTCTCGGCTGCGCTCAAACTCGCCAATGACGGCAAGAACGACGAGGCGATCGCCGCGCTCGATCAGCTAGAAAAGGATGGCTACGGCGCCTATCCGCTGCTCGCCCGCATGCGGGGCGCGACCGTCAAGGCCGACAAGGGCGACGTCGACGCCGCCGTCAAGGATTTCGACGCGGTCGCCGCCGACAGCGCCATTCCCGCCGGCATCCGCGACATGGCGCGGCTGAGGGCGGCGCTGCTGCTGGTCGATCACGGTTCCTTCGCCGATGTCTCCAGCCGTGTCGAGGCGCTGACCGCCGACACCAACCCGCTGCGCAGCTCGGCGCGCGAGGCGCTCGGCCTTGCCGCCTGGAAGGAAGGCAAGTCGGCGGATGCGCTGAAACTGTTCGACCAGATCTCTTCGGATGATGGCGCTCCGCGCAATGTGCGCCAGCGGGCGACACTGATGTCCGAACTGATCCGCGGGTCGGGCAACGCGTCGTGACCCCGGATGAGCTTCAAAGTCGCCATCATCGGCCGGCCTAACGTCGGCAAATCGACTCTTTTCAATCGGCTGGTGGGAAAGAAGCTGGCGCTTGTCGACGACACGCCGGGGGTAACGCGCGACCGTCGCGTCCACGCCGCCAAGCTCTACGACCTGCACTTCGACGTCATCGACACCGCCGGCTTCGAGGATGCGGCCGCCTCGACGCTGCCCGGCCGCATGCGCCAGCAGACCGAGATCGCGATCCGCGAGGCCGACCTGATCTTCTTCACCGTCGACGCCAAGTCGGGCCTGATGCCCGACGACCGGACTTTTGCCGAGGTGGTGCGCAAGTCCGGCAAGCCGGTCGTGGTGGTCGCCAACAAGGCGGAAGCGCGCGGCGCCCAAGGCGGCATGCTGGAAGCCTGGGAGCTCGGCCTCGGCGAGCCGATCCCGGTCTCGGCCGAGCATGGCCAGGGCATGCCCGACCTGCGCGACGCGGTGATTGCCGCACTCGGTGAAGAACGCGCCTTCGGCGAGGACGATGAAGAAGCGAGCGATGAAATTGCCGTCAGCGAGGTGCTGATCGGCGAGGACATCGCCGATCCAGATGCCGAGCCCGCCTATGACGACACCAAGCCGCTGCGCATTGCCGTCGTCGGCCGCCCCAATGCCGGCAAGTCGACGCTGATCAATGCGCTGATCGGCGAGGAGCGGCTGCTGACCGGCCCGGAAGCCGGCATTACCCGCGATTCCATTTCGGTCGACTGGGACTGGCGCGGCCGCCGGATAAAACTTTTCGACACGGCCGGCATGCGGCGCAAGTCGAAGGTCCAGGAAAAGCTGGAAAAGCTTTCGGTGCAGGACGGCCTGCGCGCCATCCGCTTCGCCGAGATCGTCATCATCGTGCTCGACGCCACCATCCCATTCGAGAAGCAGGACCTGCAGATCGCCGACCTGATCATCCGCGAGGGTCGTGCGCCGGTGATCGCCTTCAACAAATGGGACCTGATCGACAATCCGCAGGCGCTTCTGGCCGAGCTGCGTGAGAAGACTGAGCGGCTTCTGCCGCAGGTGCGCGGCATCCAGGCGGTGACGGTCTCGGCCGAGACCGGACGCGGCCTCGACCGGCTGATGGACGCCGTCATCAAGACGCACAAGGTCTGGAACAGCCGCGTCTCGACCGGCAAGCTCAACCGCTGGCTGGAAGGCATCCTTGCGCACCATCCGCCGCCCGCCGTCGCCGGCCGCCGGCTGAAGATCAAATATGTCACGCAGGCAAAAACCCGCCCGCCGGGCTTCGTGGTGTCGTGCTCGCGCCCGGACGTGATGCCGCAATCCTATGTCCGCTATTTGTCGAACGGCCTGCGCGAGGCCTTCGACATGCCCGGCGTGCCGATCCGCATGGCGCTGCGCACCTCGGACAATCCTTTCGCCGGCAGGGCGAAGAAGCGGTGACTTTTGGGGAGAAGCGCCAACGCTGATCCCTCGTCATCCTCGGGCGAAGCAAGGAGCGAAGCGACGCGGCCCCCCATCTTCGAAGCGTCGCTTGAGTGCAGGCAATTCGGAATGCCGGCGGGACAGCGCCCCCCTCTGCCCTGCCGGGCATCTCCCCCACAAGGGGGGAGATCGGATGTCGCGCCGGCTTTCGCCAATCGCCAACTTTGCAGGAATGACGCCTTCGGCGAAGCTGCCAATCTCCCCCCAAGTGGGGGAGATGTCCGGCAGGACAGAGGGGGGCGCGAAGGATCGCGGCCTATCCCTTCATCTTAGGCTTCCGCGACATCGCTTCGCTCGGTGGAACCAACTCGGATCCGTCAGACCACCTTGCTCGGATGTTAGGCGGCATCTTTTACGATCATGTTCGTCTTCGCCCCTTCAGGCAGCGCCTCTCGCGCCGACTGCAGCAGAATGTCCGCCAGCCGCGCCGCCACCGGATCGAGCTCGGCATCCTTCTGATGAAGGTGAAGCGCCATCGTCGGCAGTGCCGGCAACCCAAGCGCGCCGGGCGGGAGCGCCCTGACATTGGCGGGCAGGCCGATATCGGTGCGGATCGTCAACCCAAGGCCGGCCGCCACCGCCGCCCAGATGCCGCCGAGGCTGGGGCTGGAGAAGGCCATGCGCCAGGCAAGGCCGGCGCGGTCGAGCGTCTCGGTCGCCACGGTTCTGAGCAGGCAAGGTGCCTCGAACACCACCAGCGGCAGCGCCTCGCCGTCGCGGGCGCCTGCTGCGACCGGTTTAGCCGGACCGACCCAGCGCGCCTGCACGTCGGCGACATGCCGGCTATAGGGCAGCGTCGTGCCGTCGTGCCAGGCGAGCGCGATGTCGAGGCTGCCTGAAAGGACACGCTCGGCAAGCTCGTGGCTGCGTCCGATCCGCGCTTCGATCCGCACCTTGGGATGGGCACGGGCGAACCGGCCGAGCACTTCCGGCAAAACGGACTCGCCGAAATCCTCCTGCAGGCCGAGCCGCACCCAGCCTTCCAGCTCGACGTCCCGGATGGCGGAAGCCGCCTCGTCGTTGAGCTCGATCAGGCGTCGCGCATAGCCGAGCATCGTCTCGCCGGCTTCGGTGAGCGCCAGGCCACGCCCCGCCTTGCGAAAGATCGGTGTCGCCGCCTGTTCCCCCAGCTTCTTCAGCTGCGCGCTGACGGCTGAAGTCGAGCGTCCGAGCCGCTCGGCCGCCTTGGCGAAGCTGCCCAGCTCCATGCCGGTGACGAAAGTCCTGAGGACGTCGAGATCGAATGTGACACGTCGCATGAGATAGTCCTTATTTTCAGGATTATCGATCAAAAACTTCCTGGTTTTATGGATGAAGCTATGGCGCTACATCCATCCCGTCAAGGCCGGTCCACCGGCGTAACGGGAATGAAATCATGTCAGCCATCGTCACCCGCAACGACTGCCAATCGCCTGCGCGGGACACCGGAGCTTCGACCGGCCGAACCTTCGGGCCCAATCATCGCTGGAAAGTGCTGAGCATCGGCGTCGCCGCCAATGCCGGCTTCTCCGCGACTTTTTCCGGCATTCCGGCAACCGCGGTGGTGATGCGCCAGGGCTACCATCTCGGCAATGCTGAACTCGGCCTGGCGCTCGGTCTGCTCGGCCTCGGCGTGGCGCTGAGCGAACTGCCCTGGGGCCTGCTCACCGACCGCTGGGGCGACCGCCGCGTGCTCTTGACCGGGCTCAGCGCCACGGCGGCATGGCTGTTCATCATGGCGATGCTCGCTGTGCCGACGAAACTTGCCGTTCCGGGCGTCGCGCTGCTTTCGGCGAGCCTGCTCGTCGCCGGCCTGCTCGGCGGCAGCGTCAACGGCTCCAGCGGCCGTGCCATCATGGGCTGGTTCGGCGAAGGCGAGCGCGGCTTTGCCATGAGCATCAGGCAGACGGCGGTTCCGCTCGGCGGCGGGCTTGGCGCACTCGTCCTGCCGTCGCTGGCGCTCACCTTGGGCTTTGCCGCGGTGTTCGGTCTCCTTGCGGTCCTATCCACGCTCTCGGCCTTCTTTGCCTGGCGCTGGCTGCACGAGCCGCCGGCGCAAGGCGGCGCTCACGCCAGCGCCGCAGTGAGCGGTCCGGCGCCGCTGCGCAACATCGAAGTCTGGCGCATCTCGACGGCCATCGGCCTGCTCTGCTTCCCGCAGGTGGCGGTGCTCACCTTCGCGTCCGTCTTCCTGCACGACTTCGCCGGCATGGGCACCTGGGTGACCAGCGCCAGCCTCGCTATCGTGCAGATGGGCGCCATGACAATGCGCGTCTGGAGCGGCCGCTTCACCGATCGCCACGGCAACCGCCGGCCGTTCCTGAGGCTCTGCGCCGCGCTCAGCGCGCTGGCCTTCCTGGTCCTGTGGCTGCTGGCGGTCGCGGCGGCCGGGCAGCCGGCGCTGATGTTGCTGATGCCCGTCATGGTGGTTGTGGCCGGCATCTCCGTTTCGGCCTGGCATGGCGTTGCCTATACCGAGCTTGCCACGCTCGCCGGCGCCGGCCATGTCGGCACCGCGCTCAGCCTCGCCAACACCCTTGTCTTCGTCGGCTTCTGCCTGGTGCCGATCGCCATTCCCTGGCTCTTGCTTCTCTTCGCATGGCCGGGCGTGTGGCTGGCGGCCGCAATCTGCGCGGCGATCGCTTGGCCGATCTTCCTGCGCCCAATCTGATTCACTCAGCCTGATTCCCCCAGCCTGATTCTTGGCCGGCTTTCCGCAGGCGCGGGAAGCCGGCTTGCCTTCAACATGAAAAAAACACGATCGATGCCGTTAACCGACCATCAAGGTTAATGCATCATTTTGGCTCTCCGGGGTCAGTAGCGTTTCTGGAGAGTTTCCGTGCATCGACGCGTTTTAAAGCGGCTTGTCGCCGCCGCCGTTGCGAAAAACCGTTCCGTCCTTCCTCCTTTGGTTCTGGGGCTCGGCTTCTGGGTCGGCTTTCCGTCGGTCGTCGCCTATCAGGACATGGCGAGCCTCGTTTCCGGGCTGGAGTCGCCTCACGCCCGCTGGAACGCCTATGTCGAAAAATCCGTCGCTGGCTCGGTGCATGCCGCCGAGATGCCGTTCGTCGATTCGGCTGCTACGGGCTCGATCTCCGGTTCCGGCGTGGCATTGCCGGGCGTCGGCACGGTGGCGTTTCGCGGCAAGGGCAATGTCGCCGGCGCGACGCCTGACGAGGACCGTGTCGTACGCGCCGACAAGAAGGGCCGCCTTGTCCAGGTGTCGCCGGTCGCGCCGCCCAAGAATTTCAGCGCCGGCTCGATCTTCGAGCGCACCTCCTCGCTGCTCCGTCCCGCGATGGACAGTGGCCTGAAGCTCACCTTCGCCAAGCCTGGCATCAAGGGCAAGGAAGTCCAGATCGCCCAGGCCTTCCACATCCGCGAGGACAAGAAGCCCGATCCCGGCCTGCCGGCGGCTCTCGTCGCTCTCGTCAACAACGACAAGCCGGATATCCTCGCCACTGCCTATGCCCAGTCGGCGCCGGACTACGCCAAGGCCTCGCCCTTCGAGGCGCTGCTGCAGGACGATCCGAACGACGGCCGCTTCATCCCGCCGATGGGCAAGGGCGACCACGCGTGGATGCAGAACCCGCTGCCGGCGGCCGTCTTCTCCAAACCGGAACAGGAATGCCTCGCCAAGGGCATCTATTTCGAGGCACGCAGCGAACCGGTGCGCGGCCAGGCCGCGGTGGCGCAGGTGATCCTGAATCGCGTCCGCAACCCGGCCTATCCGAAGACGATCTGCGGTGTCGTCTATCAGAACGACAACTGGTTCAACCGCTGCCAGTTCTCCTTCGCCTGCGACGGCAGGAAGAAGCGCATCACCGACCCGGCCTCCTACAGGACCGCGCAGGATGTCGCCATGGCGGTGACCGCCGGCAAGATCTTCATTCCCGAGGTGGGGTCCTCCACCCATTACTACGCCAACTACGTCCATCCCGGCTGGGCGCGCGCCATGCAGCGCATGACCAGGATCGGCCTGCATATCTTCTACCGCACCTATGGCGGCGGCTGGAGCTGAGCCGCCTAATCGGTGCCTCCGTCAACACCGTTTATCGCTCGCCGCGCGCGCCAATCGGCGCGGCTTGCCGCGCGGATTCGCGCCGAGTCCTCGCGCGGGCATAACGGGCACGATGTCGCACCTGAATAAGCCATTGATTTAAAAAGCAAAAATACAGCACTTCGAAGTTCGGCCCGTGGCTTGACGGGCGCGGACCCTCTAACTATGTTGCCGGCGACTTTAGAAGCGGACGGACGGTGATAGTCTGCCCGGGCAGGGGGGTTGCGATGGCCAACAAAAACGGGCCAGACGGAACCGGAGAAACCGGCCGCGGCAAACAGCATGAGGCCGCCAACCGCGACGACGAACTTGAGCGCCGCCGGCGCGAGCTTGAAGCATCGCTTGCGACAAGACGCACGGACCGGCGCGAGGGGAAAGACGAAGCGAAAGCTGCGACCGGTTACGGTCAGGCACTGAAGCTGTCCAGCGAGTTCATCGCCGGAGTGGTGGTTGGTGTCGGCTTGGGCTGGATCATCGACCGCCTGGCGGGAACAGCGCCATGGGGTCTGATCGTCGGCCTGCTGCTGGGCTTTGGCGCCGGTATACTCAATGTCCTGCGTTCGGCGGGACTGGCGCCGCAATTCGGTCAGGGCGGCGAACCGCCCGAGCCGAAGAAATGAGATGAGGCGCCGCAAGGCGCGAAAGCGAACTTAAGAAGCCGGTTGTGGCTTTGACGGGGATTAAAAGTGGCTGCTGCTGACAAGGTCGATCCGATCCACCAGTTCCAGATCCATCCGCTCATCCCGATTCACATCGGCGGCTACGACGTCTCTTTCACCAACTCCTCTCTGTTCATGGTCGTGACGATCGTCGTCGCTTCCGCCTTCCTCTACATGAGCACCGCCAGCCGCAGCCTCATTCCGGGCCGCCTGCAGTCGATCTCTGAAATGGCCTACGAGTTCGTCGGCAACATGCTGCGCGACGCGGCGGGCAAGCAGGGGATGCAGTTCTTCCCGCTGGTGTTCTCGCTGTTCATGTTCGTGCTGGTCGCCAACCTCATCGGCCTGTTCCCTTATTTCTTCACCGTCACCAGCCACATCATCGTCACTTTCACGCTGGCCGCGCTGGTCATCGGCACCGTCATCGTCTACGGCTTCGCCAAGCACGGCCTCGGCTTTCTCAAGCTGTTCGTGCCGCACGGCGTGCCCGTCTATCTTCTGCCGCTTGTGGTGGCGATCGAAATCATTTCCTTCGTTTCGCGTCCCGTCAGCCTCTCGGTTCGTCTTTTCGCCAACATGCTGGCCGGCCACATCACGCTGAAGGTGTTCTCGGGCTTCGTCGTCAGCCTCAGCGCGCTAGGCGCCGTCGGCATCGCCGGCTCGGTTCTGCCTTTAGCCATGGCCGTCGCGCTGACGGCGCTTGAGCTGCTGGTCGCCTTCCTGCAGGCCTATGTCTTCGCGGTGCTGACCTGCATGTACCTTAACGACGCTCTGCACCCGAGCCACTGATCGATTTCACCGGCGCCCCGGCGCCAGCATACCCAACGTACCAACCGCAACGACTACGAAACCTCAGGAGTTTGATATGGAAGTAAATGCAGCAGCTGCGATCGGCGCCGGTATCGCTTGCCTCGGCATGGGTGGCGCGGGCATCGGCCTCGGCAACATCTTCGGCAGCTACCTCTCGGGCGCGCTCCGCAACCCGTCGGCTGCTGACGGCCAGTTCGGCCGCCTGATCTTCGGCTTCGCCGTGACCGAAGCTCTGGGCATCTTCTCGCTCCTCATCGCGCTGCTCCTGGTCTTCAAGTAAGAAGCACGCGTTGACGAAAGGGGCCGCATGGTGCGGCCCCGCCGTATGGACAGGGGAATGAGATGTTTGTGACATCTGCCTTTGCGCAAGAGTCCGCGCCGGCTGCGGCCGAAGGCGATACGCATGCGGGCACTGCCGTGCCTGCCGAGGCGCATGAAACGTTCCCGCCGTTCAATGCCGAGACCTTCCCGTCGCAGATCCTGTGGCTGGTCATCACCTTTGGGCTCTTCTATCTGTTCCTGAAGCGGGTTGTGATGCCGCGCGTCGGCGGCATCATCGATGTCCGCAACGACCGCATCACCCAGGATCTCGACCACGCCGCCAGGCTGAAGGGCGAGGCCGATGCGGCCGTTGCCGCCTATGAGCAGGAGCTGGCGGAAGCCAAGGCCAACGCCAACAAGATCGGCCAGCAGGCGAACGACGCCGCCAAGAGCGAAGCCGAAAGCACGCGCAAGAAGCTCGAGGCGGAACTCGAGAAGAAGCTCGGCGAGGCCGAGGCGAGCATCGCCTCGATCAAGGCCAAGGCCATGAAGGAAGTCGGCACGATCGCCGAGGACACCACGTCGGCCATCGTCGAGGCGCTGGTCGGCGGCAAGACCGACAAGGCCGAGATTTCGGCCGCGGTCAAATCCGCGACCCGGTGAGGAGGGCATCATGGACGCCACATCACTTGCGACGCTCTGGGCAACCATTGCCCTGATCATCTTTCTCGGCGCCGTCATCTATCTGAAGGTGCCGGGCATGCTCGCCAAGTCGCTCGACACCCGTGCGGCCAAGATCAGCAGCGAGCTCGAGGAAGCGCGCCGCCTGCGCGAGGAGGCCCAGCAGCTGCTCGGCCAATACCAGCAGAAGCGCAAGGAAGCCGAGAAGGAGGCCGCCGACATCGTCGCCGCCGCCAAGCGCGAAGCCGAGCTCCTTGCCTCCGAGGCGCACAAGAAGACCGAAGACTATGTTGCCCGGCGCACCGCGTTGGCCGAACAGAAGATCAGCCAGGCCGAGCGCGAAGCCATCGGCGAGGTGCGCGCCAGTGCCGTCGACATCGCCGTCGAGGCCGCCCGCGCGCTGCTCGCTGCCAAGGTCGACGCCAAGGCCGGCGCAGACCTTTTCAAGTCCGCGCTGCAGGACGTGAAGGGCAAGCTGAACTGACGAGTTTCGCGGTCACGAAATCGAAAAGCCGCCTGGGCAACCCGGCGGCTTTTTTGTTTGTGGCGGAGATAATCTCCCCCCACGAGGGGGAGATGTCGCCGAAGGCGACAGAGGGGGTCGCCTCGCGTGGAGCGCCAGCGGTCTCCGGGACAAGAGAAGGCGTCGGCGATCTACGTGAGACGACCCCCTCTGCCTGCCCTTCCTCCGCAGCAGCTGCGCTGCAGCTGCGGAGGGTGGACCGGCCATCTCCCCCTCAAGGGGGGAGATTATTCCAGTCCCTCGAAACTCTCTTCCTCGACCACCTCGACCCCACCCAGCCGGAACGGCGCGAACGAAGCGCGGTGCAGTCTTGCCACCGGGCCATGCGCCTCGATGGCGGTGCGGTGCCGGACCGTCGCATAGCCCATATGCACCTCGAAGCCGTAGTGTTCGTGATGGCCGCCGCAGCCGCACATCATGCGGTCGCGCATCACCTTGGCAACGATCGAGGCGGCGGCGATCGACTGCGAGCGCTGGTCGCCTTTGATCAGCGCGCGGCCTTCACAGGGCAGCCCTGGCGGCACGTCGCGGCCGTCGGCCAAAGCCAGCTTCGGCTGCAGCGACAGGCCGGCAGCGGCGCGGCGCATGGCTTCCAGGCTGGCTTTCAGAATATTGCTGTTGTCGATGCCTTCGGCGCTGATCGAAGCCATCGAGACGCTGAGCGCGGATCCCAGGATTTTCAGGAACAGCGCCTCTCGCTGCAGGTGGGTGAGGCGCTTGGAATCGTCGAGGCCTTCCGGAATGTTGGCGGGGTCAAGCACTACCGCGGCTGCCACCACCGGACCGGCGAGCGGCCCGCGGCCAGCCTCATCCATGCCGGCGACCGGCCACAGCCCGTCGGCCATCGCCTTCGTCTCAATGGAGAAGTCGGGCTTCTCGACCATTTCGAACAGAAGCGGAGAATCGGAACGCGCGCGAGCCATGGTGCGGCGAGGTTCGCATCGGCTCCGATTCTCCGCAAGTCCCTCCGGGTCGGATGGGGCGTAGGACCAGGGAGGGCACCGTCTCACGGCCGGGGGACTTGGCCGGACGGGATTCTTGAAATGGATCGCAATTCCAGAGAGAAAATCGCTTTGTCTGGAATTGCTTAGCATCGGCCTCCTACGGCCGGCACAGTTATCAAAGCAGCATCAGCTGCTCGCCGGCGCCTGAGCCTGCGACGAATTGGTCGGTCCTGAGCTGCCGCCGCTCGACATTGAGTCCGAGCCGCTTGGCGGCGATCTCGAAGCGGCGGCCGATCTGCCAGGCATAGGGGCCGGCGCCCTTCATGCGCTTGCCCCATTCCGAATCGTAATCCTTGCCGTCGCGCATCGAGCGGATCAGCGACATCACATGCCGGTAGCGGTCCGGATAGTGCCGCAACAGCCAGTCCTTGAAGATAGGCGCTACTTCCAGCGGCAACCGCAGAATGACATAGCCTGCTTCCCTGGCGCCGGCGGCGCGCGCCGAATCGAGGATGCGCTCCATTTCCGGATCGTTGAGGCCCGGAATGATCGGCGCCACCATTACCGAGGCCGGGATGCCGGCATCCGAAAGCTGCCTGATCGCTTCCAGCCGCTTGGTCGGCGTCGACGCGCGGGGTTCCATCGTTCTCGCCAGCATGCGGTCGAGCGTCGTCACCGACAGCGCCACCTTGGCGAGGCCGCGTTCGGCCATGCGCGACAGGATGTCGATGTCGCGGGTCACCAGCGCAGACTTGGTGACGATGCCGACCGGATGGCCGCGGGCCTCCAGCACCTCCAGGATCTCGCGCATGATCCGGTATTGCTTCTCGATCGGCTGGTAGGGATCGGTGTTGGTGCCGATGGCGATGGTGCGCGGCTGGTAGCCTGGCTTCGACAATTCCCTGTCCAGCATGCGTGCCGCGTCCGGCTTGGCGAACAGCTTGGACTCGAAATCGAGCCCCGGCGACAGCCCCATGAAGGCATGCGTCGGCCTGGCGAAGCAGTAGACGCAGCCATGCTCGCAGCCGCGATAGGGATTGATCGACCGGTCGAAGGAAATGTCCGGCGACTCGTTGCGGGTGATGATGGTGCGCGGCTTCTCGACCTGCACCTCGGTCTTGAAAGGCGGCAGCTCTTCCAGCGAGTTCCAGCCGTCGTCGAACACATGCCGGCTGACCGGCTCGAAGCGGCCGGACGGATTGATGCCGGCCGAGCGTCCGCGATTGCGCTCCGGCCGCACGCGCATGCCGCTCTGTTCGATCATGGCATTCGCCATCTCGGCCCTGCCTGCTCCGAAGGCGGCAATATCGGCGCGCACGATCTGTTCCATTTTCGCCCTCTCCCAGGGACTGTCGGCAGGCTGTCGAATCGCTCTGTTCATGAAACTATTCCTATTTTGCCGATGAGAACAAAGCAAGAACTTTTTCGGTTGGGACGCGCAACTGGCGCAGCGCCCGGCTTTCCGCTATTCGGCTAGGGATGCTCAGCGTTCTCATCGAAACCCGGAACGACGAAGAAGGCCTTGCCCGCACGCTCGCCTCTCTGATCGGCGGCGCGGTCGAGGGCGTGGTGCGCGATGTCATCGTCTGCGACACCGGTTCGACCGACCAGACTCACTACGTCGCCGAGCATGCCGGCTGCCACTACGTGTCAGGTGGCATTGCCGACGGCATCGGCCAGGCCAAGGGCGACTGGCTGCTGCTGCTGGAACCCGGCGCGCGGCTGACCGAAGGCTGGATCGAGGAGGTCGCCGCCCACACGGCGAGGCAGACCATGCCGGCGCGTTTTTCCCGCGCGCGCGCCAATCGCGCGCCGTTCCTGGCACGGATCTTTTCAGGCAGTCGGGCGCTGGCCGAAGGCCTTGTCATCAGCAAGCGCCAGGCCGCTGTCTTGGCGAAAAGCGCGCGCGGCGCCGAAGCTTTGGCGCGCGGCCTGGCAACCAGAAGGTTGAATGCCGAGATCTGGGTTGCACCGCCGAAGTGAGTTGCAACACTTCCCCTTCTCCCCTTGTGGGAGAAGGTGGATCGGCGCGTAGCGCCGAGACGGATGAGGGGTGCTGGACGGATCGCTGCCTCTCAAGCCTAAACGCCTAAAATCGCTTTATATTTTCTCGTCGCACTCTGTCCAACACCCCCCATCCGTCGCCTTCGGCGACACCTTCTCCCACAAGGGAGAAGGGGAGGGCGGTGCGGTAAATTTCGCGGCATCGCCCTATTGTGCATTGCACAATAAAAGCCACAAGGTTAGCATCTTCTTATGCGGGACAATCGGGATTGGGGAACGCCCAAACTGTGACCGGCCGACGTTTCGGCGGACGCCATGCATATGAGGACCCGATGAATCTTGCTCCACCAGACCAATCCGGCGCGGCCAGCCTGGAGGCGATTGCCCGCAACGGCAGCATCTTCAGGCGCATCGCCGTGCGCATCCCGACCTATCTGAAGGACCTGCGTGAGAATCCGGCTTGGCTGCCGATGTTCGTGCTGGCGCGCACCATGCCGGGGCGCCGCATGCACTGGCTGGGCGCCAAACGAGCCCGTCCGCTCGGAGATGCGGGAGAGACGATATTCGCCGGCGTCGATCGCGAGGCGGTGGTCGAGGCGTTACGCTCGGATGGGCTGTTTTCGGGTTTCATGCTGCCACCGGCGATCCATGAGGAGATCGCAGCGTTCGCGCAGCGCACACCTTGCTTCGGCAATTTCGACCGCCGCCTCGAATTCATGCCGGGCGAGCATGCCGAGGCGGAAAAGCGTTTCGGCCGCTCGCTGCTCAGCGGGCACTTTTTCGAGCGCATCCTCGACTGCAAGGCAGCTCTTGCCGTCCAGAACGACCCGCTGCTTCTCGACGTCGCCCGGCATTATCTCGGCGGCCAGGCGAAACTGATCACGACGCGCGTCTGGTGGAGCTTCCCGACCGGAAAGGCTTCCGACGCCGACAAGAACCTCGCCTCGCTCGGCAAATACCATTTCGATCTCGACGACTGGCGCATGCTGAAATTCTTCTTCTATCTGAAACCCTGCGATGCCGGCACCGGTCCACATGTCTATGTCCGCGGCAGCCACAAGCGCCGCGCGCTCAAGCATCAGCTGACGCTTCTGGTCGGCCATCCAGCGGAAGATGTGCTGGACGTCTATGGTCCGCAAAGCCCGGTCACGCTGACGGGCGAGGCCGGCCTCGGCTTTGTCGAGGACCCGTTCGGCTTCCATATGGGAACTGTGCCGGCGCAGACGCCGCGCCTGATGATGGAAATCGGCTTCGGCGTCTCCAAGCCGTCACGCCGCCGCTTCCACGGCGAGCCGGTCGTCCGCTGAGCCGGACCTAAAAGCATGTCTCCCGAAAGTGGGAACCGGTTTCGGGACAAAGACATGCGTAAAATCAAAAACCTAAAGCGCATGGAGCGAATCTGAAAGATCGCGACGCGCTTTAGGCGGTCAAATCCCCTGAATCTCGACCGGCATCCAGGCGCTGCGGCGCCTGGCCAGGCGTTGCTCTCGGCTTTCGGCGTCGTAGCGCACCGGGATCGGTTCGCGGGAGAATTGCTCGCGATCGTCGAGCGCGTTCACGATGACGATTGCCCTGGTCTCGGCGCCGTCGCCGGCGATCGCGGCGACATAGACGCCGCATTCGCGGCAGAGGAGATAGTCGGCGGTGCGCAAGCCGAAACGATAGGTCTGCAGCTTTGCTCTGTCCTCGGCTGAAATGGTGAGGCGGCCGTTCGGATCGGCGGTCGCGCGCGAGCCGTGCCTGGTGCAGAACGAGCACTGGCAGGCGCGGATTTCCAGTCCGGCGGGATCGGCATCGCTGGAGAAGCTCAAGCGGATATTGCCGCAATGGCATCCGCCGCTGTGAACGGTCATGGCATCGTCCCTTGTTCGCCTACACAAGGTACTTTGCCACGGTCGGCTTCGGAATGGCGCCTCGAAGGTCGGGGCGCCATTCCGCCTGCAAACCGGATGCCGATCGGGCGCTTTGCCTATGCTTTACGAGGCAGGCTTGCCGCCGCGCCTGAGATGCTCGTCGAGACGCGGCATGATCTCGACGAAGTTGCAGGGCATGTGCCGGTAGTCGAGCTGCGGCTTGATGATGCCGTCCCAGGCGTCCATGCAGGCGCCGGGCGAGCCCGGCAGCACGAAGACGAAAGTGGCGTTGACGACGCCGCCTGTCGCCCGGCTCTGGATCGTCGAGGTGCCGATCTTGTCGTAGGAGATGCGGTGGAAGACTTCCGAGAAACCGTCCATGCGCTTCTCGAAGATCGGCTCCAGCGCCTCCGGCGTCACGTCGCGGCCGGTGAAGCCGGTGCCGCCGGTGGTGATGACGACATCCACCGCTTCGTCCTTCGACCAGGTAAGCACCTTGTCCCGGATCTTTTCCCGGTCGTCGGTGACGATGTCGCGAGCGGCCAATATATGGCCCGCTTCCGCGATCCGGTCGGCCAGCGTCTGGCCCGATTTGTCGTCGGCGAGGCTGCGCGTGTCGGACACCGTCAGCACCGCGATGCGCACGGGGATGAAGGGGCGGCTTTCGTCGATCCTCGCCATCAATCAGCCTCCATGCTGCGCGTCGCGGCGACGAACCAGCCGGGATGGCGGCCGCGGATGTCGATCGCCGCGCGCTTGGCGACATTGCCGGTCTCGAACAGGCCAAAGCAGGTGGCGCCGGAGCCGGACATGCGGGCGAAGGCGGCGCCTGCCTTTTCGAGCGCCTTGAGCGCGTCGCCGACGGCGGGCTGGATGACGCGCGCGGCTGGCTCTAGATCGTTGCGAGTGCTCTCCAGCCAAGTGCGGATGGTGTGAAAATCCAGACGGCCGGGCAGGGGCGGCAATGCCTCATTGTCGCGCCTGGAAAGCGCCTTGAACACGTCTGGCGTCGAAACCGCCACGCCCGGATTGACCAGAACCAGCGCCAGCGCCGGAAAGCCTGCCAGCGGCGACAATTCATCGCCAATGCCGCGCGCAATCAGCGGCTTTGCCTTGAGGCACATCGGCAGATCGGCGCCGAGCGTCAGCCCGATCCACGCCAGGCCGGCTTCGTCGATATCAAGTGCCCAGAGGCGCGAAAGGCCGTTGAGCGCGGCCGCCGCGTCGCTCGAGCCGCCGCCGACGCCCGAGGCTATCGGCAGGTTCTTTTCCAGCCGGATGGCGACGGGCGGGGTCTGTTGCGCGCCGGCTTCCCGCCGCAAGGCCTCGCGAGCCTTGACCACCAGATTGTCGCCATCGAGCGGCACGCCGACCGCGAAGGGGCCTGAGACCGAGAATTCATCGCGCTCCGCAGGCTCGATCTGCAGGCGGTCGCCGAAGCGCGTGAACACGGCAAGGCTGTCGAGCAGATGATAGCCGTCGGCACGCCTGCTGGTGACATGCAGCGCCAGGTTGATCTTGGCAGGCGCAAACCATGTCCGGGACCTGGCCTCGGGCTCCAGAATGTCGGCTGCTGGCGAGATGGCTTCAGTCCTTGGCCAGACGGTATTCGCCGGTCTTCGGATCCTTGACCAGCGTGCCCATCGTGCCGTTGGCCGCCTGTTTCTCGGTGCGCCGGATTTTCGCCGTCACGCGCTCGGCCTCGCGGATGAACGCGCGATAGCCGAAATAGGCGGCGGCGCCGACGACAGCGAAGAAAATGATCTGCGGCATCTCGAAACTCCTCCCGCGTTTGCGCGGCAAGGCCGGCCGTACGGGTCGGTCAAGCTATTATGCTAGACGCTTTCAGCACTTTTTCAAAGCCCGAAGCGCGCCCACAGCGCGCGCTCTTCCGCCGCATCGATGACGCCGCTGGCCGCGGCCGCGGCGATGTCGGGCGCCGAAAAGCGCGAGCCGAACAGGCCGAAACGGCCGAAAAGCCCGCGCGGCGCGGTGATCAGCTTGAGCTGGGTCTTTTCGCCGAAACGGGTCTTGAGCACGCTGCGCATGTCGCCCAGCGCATCGACGAGGCCGAGCTCCAGGCCCTTCTTTGCGGTCCAGAACAGGCCGGTGAACAGGTCCGGATCGTCCTTGAGCTTGGTGCCGCGCCGCTCCTTGACCAGGTCGATGAAGGTCTCGTGCACTTCGAGCTGCAGCGCCTTCAGCCGCTCGACGTCTTCCTTCTTCTCCGGCTTGAACGGGTCGAGCACGGCTTTGTTCTGGCCGGCGGTGTGGACGCGCCGCTCGATGCCGATCTTCTTCAACAGTTCCGGGAAACCGAACGATGCCGAGACGACGCCGATCGAGCCGACGATCGAGGACGGGTCGGCGAAGATCTCGTCGCCGGCAATCGCGATCATGTAGCCGCCGGAGGCCGCCACGTCCTCGACGAAGACCAGCACCTTCTTGTTCTTCTCTGCCGCCAGATCGCGGATGCGCTTGAAGATCAGGCGCGACTGCACCGGCGAGCCGCCTGGCGAATTGATCGAAATCGCAACCGCCGGCGCGTCGAAGCCGAACGCCTTTTCGATGACGCCGGCCGTCGAGGCGAGCGACAGGCTCGGCCGGAACTGGCCGCCGCCGGGCAGGATGGTGCCATGCAGCCGGATGACGGGAATGGTGACGACTGTCGAGCGCCAGGATTTCGGCAGCAGGCGGTTGAAGAAGCGTTTCACGAAAGCTTGTCTCCGGAAGAGGTGCGAAGAGCAAGGTGAGACCTCATCCTTGCTCCCGGCATGTAGGAATTCGCCAGCCAACGGCAATGCCGCATTGCTGGACTGGGATCAATCGCCGAACAGCGACGCCAGCCCATTGTTGATCATCTCGGTCCGCTCCGTCGGACCGTTGCCGGAGGGCCCATGCAAGGTGAGCGGCGGCCGGATCGACAGTTTTCCGCGCGCGCCGAGCACCGCCCTGACGACGATGCGGATCGCCGCGGCGTCCGGGCGAGGGTGGACGCAAAGCATCTCGGCATCGCCGAAGCGGCCTTCGATCGCATCGAGGATGGCGACAAGCTGCTCGGGCCGGGCAATCACCGCAAGCCCGCCGCGCGGCCTGACGACGGCGGCAGCGCTCCTGATCCAGCGCTCGAACAGCCCGTCCTCCGCGACATGCGCCTCCCTGCGCAACGCGTCCGGCGTCGAGCGATCCTCGAGGGCATTGAAGGGCGGGTTCATGATGACGAAGTCGAATTCGTTGTCGGCAAGCCCGGCCTCGGTCCGAGCGCGCCCGGCGAGCGTGACGTCGGCCTTAAGCACCGTAGCGCGGTCGCCGAGATGCGCATTGCCCGGATGCGCAAGCGTTGCGGCGGCAAATGCCGCCATCTCGGCGGAGCGCTCGACCAGCACCGCGCGCGCCTCAGGGCAGTGCGACAACCCGGCGAGCGCCGGGGCGCCGGCGCCGGCGCCGAAATCGGCGAGCCGGCCGGAAAAGACGGACGGGACGGCGGCGGCCAGCATCATCGCGTCCATGCCGGCGCGGTGGCCTTGCCTCGGCTGCACCAGCCAGAAGCGCCCGCGATGGAAGGCGTCGACCGTGTGGGCCGGCGTGTCCGGGGCAAGGGCGGTTGAAGTTGCCATTATTTCCGGCGGATTTCGTTCTCGATGCCCGCATCCTTCAGGATGCGCCGCGCCGCGTCCGCCTTGTCGGCGTCGACCATGATGCGCCTCGGCAGGATGCCGATCGATCCGTCGAGCACGCTCATGTTCTGGTCGGCGACGAAACAGGCGATGCCGGCGTCGCGCATCAGCGATTCGACGAAGGAGATGAGGACGGCGTCGTTGGTGCGGACAAGCTCAATCATGGAATGAAAATCGCAGGTTGCGGCCTTCATGTAAACGTTGAGGCAGGCTCATGCCAGCCAAGCCGCGCCAATTCGCCTCTTGCCGTGCCCGGTTGTACCGACCTAGAGTCACACCGGGATCAGGGTGTTGTCGTGCGCGTCAATTAGACGGGAGTGATCGTGGTGGGTGTCGTTCTGAATATCGAAGGCAAGCGGGAACCTGCTTCCATCAAGGATCTCATCGACCTGACGGCAGCCGACATGGGACGCGTCAACGAGCTGATCCTGTCGAAGGCCGGCTCCGACGTCGAGATGATCCCGGAGGTCGCCAACCACCTGATCTCGTCCGGCGGCAAGCGGCTGCGGCCGATGCTGACGCTCGCCGCCGCCCAGATGTTCGGCTATGCCGGCGAGGGCCATGTCAAGCTCGCCACCTCGGTCGAGTTCATGCACACCGCGACGCTTCTCCATGACGACGTCGTCGACGAGAGCGCGCTTCGCCGCGGCAAGAAGACGGCGCGCATGATCTGGGGCAACCAGGCGAGCGTGCTGGTCGGCGATTTCCTGCTCGGCCAGGCTTTTCGCATGATGGTCGAGGTCGGCTCGCTGGAGGCTTTGGACATCCTGTCGAGCGCCGCCTCCATCATCGCCGAGGGCGAGGTGATGCAGCTTGCCGCCGCCAAGAACCTGGAGACCACCGAGGACGAGCATTTCGCCGTCATCAAGGCAAAGACGGCCGCCCTGTTCTCGGCCGCCGCCGAGGTCGGCCCGGTGATTGCGCTCGCCTCCCGCAACGACCGCGCGGCGCTGCGCTCCTACGGCATGAATCTCGGCCTTGCCTTCCAACTCATCGACGATGCGCTGGACTATGGCGGCTCGAGCCAGGACCTCGGCAAGAATGTCGGCGACGATTTTCGCGAGGGCAAGGTGACGCTGCCGGTGATCCTCGCCTACCGGCGCGGCACCAAGGCCGAGCGCACCTTCTGGAAGCGCGCCATCGAGGACAATGTCGCCGACGACGCCGGGCTCGAAAAGGCGATCGGCCTGATGACCCGCCACGGCGCCATCGCCGACACGATCGGCCGCGCCCGTCACTTCGGCGAGATCGCGCGCGACGCGCTGGCGCCGCTGGAAGCGACGCCGCAGAAGTCGGCGCTGATCGACGTCATCGATTTCTGCATCAGCCGCGTCAACTGAGACCCGTCCGGCCACAGGCAGTGGGTGCGGTTTTCGCCTGTCTGGCTTAGGCTGGTTGACTGGACCATTCCTGCATTCGTGGGGAATAGTCGTGCATCACAAGCCTGCTCGCCGCCATATTCTCCTGTGGCGTTGTGATGCTTGCCGTTTGCTGGCATGTCGCCATTAACTAAAGCATGTCTCCCGAAAGTGGGACCGGTTTCGGGACAAAGACATGCGTGAAATCAAAAACCTAAAGCGCACGGAGCGAATCTGAAAGATCGTGACGCGCTTTAGCCTAAGCCAATTTGGCAGAGGTCGAAGTAGAGGTTTGTTTTTAAGTATTGACTTTAAAGCACTGATGTCGTTTTAATAACTATGGCGTTGGGTTTCTAGGGATTGGCGAGAGAATAGTCCGCCGAATTCCTCCAGAAAGCATTTCTCTTTGGTCTGGGTTGAACGGGGTTGATGGCTATTCATGGGCCGCGCCCGTTCGGCGCAGAGGATTCCTGATCGACCTGGGGTGTGCGGCATAGCCAAGCGGTTGCTTGGCGTGCGATGGGGGCGGCGAATGCCGGAAGCCAGGCTCATAGCAGCCATCAGTGCCGCGTTGCGTATGCACGAGATCGGCACGAAAAGCCCTTACCAGCTCTACTTCGCTGCCAAAGGAAAAAGTGGCGCTTCGTTCGGGTTCATGCAAGGCGATCTCGCCGCGGGTCAGGATATTGTCACAAAGACGTTCAGGCAGATACTGGCGGACGCCGGCGCCAGCAAGGCCGATATTCAGCGCTATCTCGACAAGCTGTCGGTGCACCTGATTGGAAATCCGCTTTCAAGCGCTGATACGAAATTCGTCAACAACGCGCTCAAGACGGGCAGTGCAAAGGTCGATGCGATGGACCAGGCAATTGCTGCCGACGTCTATTCCGATCTGGACAAGTGTATCGAGGCGGCCGCAAAAGCTCATCGCAAGATCAGCGCCAAAGCTCTGTTGTATGCTGCCTTGTGGATCAACATGTCCGGCCATCCGTCAAAGCTCCTGACATGGCTGAAAGGCGACGATCCACATCTGCAACATCCGGTGCCGAAGCCTCCGCAGCTTGTCGGTGGAAGTGACATGCGGGGCTATTTGATGGCGACCGACTATTACACTTCCAATCCAGGCAATGCTGCCCATCTCGATCAATCCGTGCAGGCGGGAGCGCTGCTGCTTCCTCCCGATGCATGAAGCGCAAAGGTGGCTTGAGGCAGGCGGAGGACCTCTATGAGGCTCGAAGACGTAACCAACTCCATGCCGATATCGGTCCTCGGCGGCGATATCGACCTCGTGAAACAGATCCAGCAACTGCTGACGACGCATGGTTACCTCGATCCGCCGGCGGACGGAAAGTTCGGCGGCGTCTCAAATTGGGCGTTGTCGGAATTCGCCTACCGCAAGGGCCTTTCGACGGGCCAGGGTCTTACCAAGGCGCTGGCCCGGGCTCTTCTGGACATCGGCAGCCCGTCGCTCCCGGCCATTCGCAAGCGTGGCGACTGGTTCGACAATGTCATCGCCTACATGGCCGCCAAGGAGCACTGGATTTGTCGACACCCGCTCGCGCTGAACATCGTCTATCTTGAGGGGACCAATGTCGACGGCACTCTGAACGACAACAAGCCCAACCGGTTCAATGACGTGCGGATCGTATTTTCCATCGATTCCACGGGCTTGCCGGTTACGCAGTTATGGGACGGAACGACCGAGCCGGGCCTTTATTGGACGATGCATCCGATGAGTCCCAAGGGCGCCGCGCGCATCGCGTTCGGACAGTACAAGTCATGGGTTGTCGGAACCCATCACCCCGGCACGGCCGCGGCGCATGAAGCGCTGGTTCAGGTAGAGCCAATTCTGGTCTATCGCGACCTGAACAAAGACTTCAAGCGCCAGGGCGACGCCGTCGACCTCGGGCTTTTCGCGGTCAATCAGCACTGGGGTTACGACGCGCCGAAGGACGATTTGGGTCGCACCAGCGCAGGGTGCCTGGTTGGCCGCACCAAGGCTGGCCATGTCCAGTTCATGGCGAAGGTCAAGTCCGACCCCAGGCATCAGGCCAATTCATCCTACCGGTTCATGACGGCCGTTGTGCCCGGAAGCGAGGTCATCGGCCATTGAGAGGCCGCTGATTGAAACGCAACTGCCGATTTTAACCGACCAACCTGGGTTTTCGTCAATGTGTCGTCCTATGAACAGAATCCTGCCTGTCGTGCTTGGCCTCCTTCTGTCCGGTTGCACGTCGTTTGTGATTGGCGAGCCATACGACAAAGCCATCGATGACGAGCTGAATGCGTTTCAGAAATCGTCGGCTGAGTTCATCAAGAGCATGCAGATGAATGCCGGCACGGCAAAGGGATCCTATCAGTCCGATGAAGCCAGAAAATACTACGCGTCGGCGGCGGCAAGCCTTTCCAATCTGCAGCTTCGCGCGGATGTTCTCAGCAGCCGGACCTGCCCCACATCGAAAGCTCTTCAACTGCTTGCATCGGCCGGCGTCGATACAAGCCAGGCAGCGATAGCGAATGCCGAAAAGCGGGTCGGCGGCGCCGCCGATTCCGAAGCTCTCGATGTCTCGGGCAACTGCATCGCGATTGTGGTGCGCGGAGTGCGAATGGCCGAGGCCGACCTTGAGGCCGATCACCGGGAAGCGAGCAAACTGACCCCAACGGTGGCATTGCTCGACAGTCAGGAGGTCGACGCGGCGGTGCGCGTTGCTCTGACTGCGTTGCGCGCGAAAAACTACTAGGAGGAACTACAATGGCTCTCGACGTCGGCGTTATCGGCTCCCAAATCGTCGCCCAGGCTACGAAAGTGGCAGGGGACGGCTGGAAGGCAATAGCCACCGCGGCAACCGTGGAACTGCGGGGACTGGCACAGCGCATCGTGTTGATCGTGCAGGCATATGCGAACGGGGAACTCAGCCAAGCCCGTGCCAAGCAGCATTTGCGAACCGCCAGGTTCCATGTCATCGCCACGATCGCCATGATGACGGTGATGACGGATGCCGTGATCGAGAAGATCGTGAACGGCGCGCTTGCGATCGTGAAGGACAGCGTCAACAAGGCTGCGGGATTCGCCCTGTTGATTTAAAGATCGCGTCGGTTGCGTTGCAATCTGCCGTCCCTTCCGTAGGGCTGCGGCGCGGATGGCGCCCGAGCCCGAGCCAGTGCCGGATCGCCGTCGCCTGCGGTCGGCGCGAACATTTGTCTTGTTGGGGCGTCTAAGACGCGTGATTGCGAAAGTCTTGAATTCCCGCTTTGCCCGTCTCGACAAACGGTCACCGCGCAAATTATCTATAAAGTATGGCCAATACAGAGGACACGATCGCCGTCCGCATCAGCAAGGAACTGGCGGACCGCATCATTTCGGGCGCGATCGAGCCTGGATCGCGGCTACGCCAGGACCATGTCGCGGAGGAATTCGGCACCAGCCACGTGCCGGTGCGCGAGGCCTTCCGCCGCCTCGAGGCGCAAGGCCTGGCGATCAGCGAGCCGCGCCGTGGCGTGCGCGTTGCCGCTTTCGACCTCGGCGAGGTCAGGGAAGTGGCCGAGATGCGCGCCGCGCTCGAAGTGCTGGCGCTGCGCCACGCCGCGCCGCATCTGACGCCGGCGATCCTCGACCAGGCCGAGGAAGCGACCAAGGCGGGCGACAAATCCCGCGACGTCCGTTCCTGGGAAGAGGCCAATCGCACCTTCCACCGCTTGATCTTGGCGCCCTGCAACATGCCGAGGCTGCTTTCCACCATCGACGATCTGCACGCCGCGAGCGCCCGCTTCCTGTTCGCCGCCTGGCGTTCCGAATGGGAAACCCGCACCGACCAGGATCACCGCGCAATTCTGAGCGCGCTCCGGCAGGGCAATATCGAATCGGCCGCCGCCACGCTTGGCCGGCACGTGCAATGGATCGGCCAGAAACCAATCAAGACCGCTTCCGGCAGAACCCGCGACGCCTTCGCCATCGTTGGCTAGCGAGAACGCAGACGCAGCTACCTTTCAGCGCGCTGTCGCCGCCAAATGTCGGTTTTGGGCACCCTAATACCCCCCCCCTGAATGGCTCAGCCTCATCGCTCGTCGATCCACGTTTCCGCGATGCAGCGCTTGCCATCTCTGCAAAAATATGGATTCGATAATAGATCGAATGCAAAAATTATCTATAATTTCAATCCGGCCAGGGACATCACCGTGACAAACATCGCCGTTTCGACCCGCAAGCCCTCCTTCAGCCCGCTCAGGCTGGATAGCCGCTCCGTCACTTGGAAAGTCGGCGCCGTCGTTCTCGGTTCGCTGTTCCTGGCGCTGTCGTCCTACATCGAAGTGCCGATGGTGCCGGTTCCGGTGACCATGCAGACCTTCGCCGTGACGCTGGTCGGCGCGCTTTACGGCTGGCGGTTCGGCGCGCTCACCATTGCGGCCTGGCTCGTCGAGGGCGCGGCAGGCTTCCCGGTTCTGGCGGGCAGCGCCGCCGGCGTGCAGCATTTCGTCGGCCCGACCGGCGGCTACCTCTTCTCCTTCCCGGTCGTCGGCGCTGTCGTCGGCTGGCTGGCCGAACGCGGCTGGAACGGCAATCGCGTGACGCTTGCCTTCGCCGCCATGCTCATCGGCAATCTTCTGTGCCTGGTTCTCGGCACGGCCTGGCTTGCCGCCATGATCGGCGCCGGGAAGGCCATCACCTTCGGCTTCCTGCCCTTCATCGTCGGCGGCCTGCTGAAGTCGGCGCTGGGCGCCGCGACGCTGAAGCTCTTTTCCACCTATCGGGCGGAACCGCGCGACCCACGCGCGTAATGCGCGATGACCGTCAGGCTGCGCGCCCATCATCTGCCCTGCCTGCTGACCTATGTCGGCAAGGGCTACTCGCCCGCCTTCACCGCCAACTACGACAAGGTGGTGAGGCGGCTGGGCGAGGGCGAGGCGGTCCTGATCGTTTCCGGGCCGGACGACATCTGCGCCCCGCTGCTCAGCGAGCCCGAGCCGCATTGTCTGCGTGAAAGCGCCAAGGAGCGGGACGGGCTCGCCGCGCGGGATATGAGGGAACTGCTGGGCCGGCCGGTTGAGGTAGGCGCCCGTTTCAGCCTCGGTGCGGCGCGCCTGACCACGATGCGGGAAGCCTTTTCGGCAAGGCGCACGCGCGCGGCATGTCTGGGCTGCGAATGGGCCAACCTCTGCGATGCCGTTGCCGCCGAGGGGTTCCACTCTACCCGTTTGTAGTACGATCGACTGCCATGGGGATCGGCGCATCAGCCAGACGGGCGATCGACGTCAAGGCTGGATGCAGATATTATTTCCGGTGGCCATGCTCTGTTGAGCGGCACAATTGTGATTCGCGCCGGATTGAAGCCTGACCCCAAAAAGGCCATGCTTTGTTCGGAAAAGGTCGAGTCTGTGGGCGGTCCGCCAAGGGCGGGATCGCGTCTGGCTGAAAGGGATACAATGCGGCAAGGACGTGCGCGCTGGCTGACAAGGCTGGCATTTTTAGCGGGTGTGGCGCTTTCGGTGCTGCCTGCCCATGCCAAGGAAAACGCCCAACCGATCCAGATCACGTCCTTCTCGGGCGCCTATCTTGCCGCCCACATCGCCGAAAGCGACAACGATCTCGACAATGCCATCGCCTACTACAAGCAGGCGCTGGCCTTTGCCCCCAACGACACCGAACTGCAGCAGAGCCTGATGCTGGCGCTGGTCGCGCAAGGCCGCTTCGAGGAATCGCTGGTCTATGCCGACAAGCTCAAGGAAGTGCCCGATGTCGAGCGCTTCTCGCGCCTGGCGCTTGCCGTCGATTCCTTCCACAAGAAGGACTACACCAAGGCCCAGTACTGGCTGAAGCTCTCGCTCGAATCCGATCTCGACCGGCTGCTCTCCGGCGTCATGGACGGCTGGGCCAAGGAAGGCGCTGGCGATGCCTCCGAGGCGATGGCTTCGATCGACAAGCTCAAGGGGCCGGACTGGTTCGGCCTGTTCAAGTCCTTCCACCGCGCGCTGATCGCCGACGCCGCCGGCCTTTCCGACAAGGCCGATGAAATCTACGCCGCCACTCTGGCCGACACCGCCGCAGGCGGCTCCGCGCCCGAGACATGGATGCGCAACGCCCAGGCCTATGCCTCCTTCCTCGCCCGCAAGGGCGACAAGTCGAAGGCGCTTGCCGTGCTCAACCAGGCCGAAGCCTTCGCGCCGGGCAAGCTGGAAATCACCACGCTGCGCGACAGGATCAACAAGGGCGACAAGATCGAGCCCTTGGTCGCCACCCCGGCCGACGGCGCCTCGGAGATCCTGCTCGACCTCGCCACCGCGCTCAATCGTGGCGGCGGCGAGCCTTTCGTGCGGCTCTATCTGCAATATGCGCTGGCGCTGAAGCCGGACAGCGACGCGGCTCTCGTGCAGCTTGCTGCCGTCGCCGAGCAGTTGAAGGACGGCGAGGGCGCGATCGCCCTCTATCGCCGCATTCCGGCCACCTCGCCGCTGAAGGAGCTCTCGGAGCTGCAGCTTGGCCTGAACCTTGCCGACATCGACCGCCACGACGAAGCCATCGCGCACCTCAAGGGCTATGTCGATGCGCATCCGACCGACATGCGCGGCTATCTCGCGCTCGGCGGCGTCTACTCCTCCAAGGAGGATTTCCGTTCGGCCGCCAATCTCTACGACAAGGCGGTCGATCAGCTGAAGACGCCGACCGCCGCCAACTGGAATATCTTCTACCAGCGCGGCATCGCCTACGAGCGGCTGAAGGAATGGCCGAAGGCCGAGCCCAATTTCCGCAAGGCGCTGGAGCTGCAGCCCGACCAGCCTCAGGTTCTGAACTATCTCGGCTATTCCTGGGTCGACATGAACATGAACCTCAAGGAAGGCCTGGCGATGATCCAGAAGGCCGTGGATCTCAGGCCAAGCGACGGCTACATCGTCGATTCGCTGGGCTGGGCCTATTACCGCCTCGGCCGCTACGACGACGCCGTCCGCGAAATGGAGCGTGCCGTGTCGCTGAAGCCGGAGGATCCGGTCCTCAACGATCACCTGGGCGACGCCTACTGGCGCGTCGGCCGCAAGCTGGAAGCGACCTTCCAGTGGACGCAGGCACGCGACCTGAAGCCGGACCCGGACGTGCTCGCCGCCCTGCAGCAGAAGCTGCTCAAGGGCCTGCCGCCGATCGAATCCAACACGGCGCAGGAGACCCCGAAGGTCAAGCCGGTCCCACCGACAGCGCCGCCGAAGGGCTGAGCTTCAGATCAGCATTTTACGGGGCGCTCGCGCCCCGTAATTCTTTCAGCCGCTCCGTCAAAACATCTTGCGGTAGACGACGAACCCCGAACGCTCGCCGATTTTGTTGTAGAGCTGCATGGCGGTGTGGTTGGTCTCGTGCGTCAGCCAGTAGACGCGGCCTGAGCCGGCGGCTTTTGCGCGTTCGTAGACGCCTTCGATCAGCGCCCGGCCGACGCCCTGGCCTCGCGCGGCCTCAGAGGTGAAAAGATCCTGCAAATAGCAGTTCGGCGCGATCGCGATGGTCGAGCGGTGATAGAGATAGTGGACGAGGCCGAGAAGCCTGCCGTCGCGCTCTGCCACCAGCGCATGCACCGGCTCATAGGCATCGAAGAAGCGCGACCAGGTCATCCGGGTGATCTCGCCGGCAAGCGCCGTCTCTCCCGAACGGCCGTAGAAGGCGTTGTAGCCGTCCCAGAGCGGCAGCCATTGCTCGTAGTCCTGCCGGGTGACGGGACGGACGGTGAGTTGACCGGGCATGGCGGGACCTTTGTCGTTGTGGCTCGGGCGAGCAAACGGCCAGCATGACCGCCCGGCAATGGGCCAGCCGCCGGCAAAGCGTTCAACCTCTCCGTGATACGGCGCCCTGCCTTGACGCTCGCCGGCCCGGCAACTAGGGAATGCGCAATCCTGCGCTTTGCGAGGCCGCCGTGACCATCGAGATTCCTGCCCACATGCATCCCAGCCGCTCCTTCCAGGGGCTGATCCTGACTTTGCACAATTACTGGGCGGCTTATGGCTGCGTCATCCTGCAGCCCTACGACATGGAAGTCGGTGCCGGCACCTTCCATCCGGCGACCACCTTGCGCGCGCTCGGGCCCCTGCGCTGGAACGCGGCTTACGTGCAGCCGTCACGCCGCCCGAAAGACGGTCGCTACGGCGAAAACCCGAACCGGCTGCAGCATTACTATCAGTACCAGGTGATCCTGAAGCCGAACCCGCCGAACCTGCAGGAGCTCTATCTCGGCTCGCTCGAGGCGATCGGCGTCGATCCGCTGCTGCATGACATCCGCTTCGTCGAGGACGACTGGGAAAGCCCGACGCTCGGCGCCTGGGGTCTCGGCTGGGAGTGCTGGTGCGACGGCATGGAAGTGTCGCAGTTCACCTATTTCCAGCAGGTCTGCGGCATCGAATGCGCGCCGGTGGCGGGTGAGCTCACCTATGGGCTCGAGCGCCTCGCCATGTATGTGCAGGGCGTCGACAATGTCTACGACCTGAACTTCAACGGCCGTGAGGGCGCCGAGAAGGTCACCTATGGCGACGTCTTCCTGCAGGCCGAGCAGGAATATTCGCGCCACAATTTCGAATTCGCCAACACGGCGATGCTGCTTCGGCATTTCGAGGATGCCGAGACCGAGTGCAAGGCGCTGCTCAACGCCGGCGCGCCAATCTCCCCCCTTGAGGGGGAGATGCCCGGCAGGGCAGAGGGGGTCCTATCAGAAGGCACCACAAATAAGGCGCCGAGTCCGTCGCGGGCGACCCCTCCCGGCCCTTCGGGCCACCCTCCCCTCAAGGGGGAGGGGTATCACCGCCTCGTCTTTCCGGCCTACGACCAGTGCATCAAGGCAAGCCATGTCTTCAACCTGCTTGATGCGCGCGGCGTGATTTCCGTCACCGAGCGCCAGAGCTACATCCTGCGCGTGCGCAACCTGGCGAAAGCTTGCGGGGAGGCGTTCCTGAAGACGCAGGCGGGCGGGCTGGCGGCTTAACCCAGCACGGGCTTTGCGATTTCGGTAGCGGCAGCGATCGGCAATGCGATTTGGGCCGTTGCGCCATCGATCGTGCGCAGCGCTTGCCTCACCCCCGGCATCGTGAACGTGCCATGCATCTGCGCGGCCAAGCATGCGCTCAGTGCCAGGATCTGCAGGGTTCTCGATGCCGTCTTCATCGTCGTTCAGCCAATAGTTCTCCGCCTGAGCGTTGGTCGCTTCAGTGCCGCGTTTGGTTCATGGGATTTGCTGGTCTTAGGACGGGCGAACCCGCGTCGTCCCGACAAAGACCTGAAAATTTCCTGAAATAGGTCGAACTGGCGATCGGCAGGCAGGGTGACAGCGGCGAGCCGAGTTGCTATTTCCCGCGCATTCGTGACACCGGCGCTGCCGCGCCGACCCTCCCCATCATGGGGAGGGTAGGGAGCCAACCTATGCCCGACTTGCTTCTCGAACTCCGCTCCGAGGAAATCCCCGCCTGCCCGCGCGACCGCAACGCCGAAGGCGTGAGGACGCGCAAACAGGAAAGAGGCATGCGGGTGGAGAAACTCTGATGCCGGATTTGTTGCTCGAACTTCGCTCCGAGGAAATCCCTGCCCGCATGCAGCGCAAGGCGGCGGGCGATCTTCGCAAGATGCTGACCGACGGTCTGGTCGAGGCGGGTCTCACCTATGAGGCGGCGCGCGAATATTGGACGCCGCGGCGCCTGGCGCTCGACATCCGCGGGCTGACCGCGCGCTCCAAGGACATTCGCGAGGAGATCAAGGGTCCCTCGACCACGGCGCCCGAGCAGGCTGTGCAGGGCTTCCTGCGCAAGGCCGGCCTTTCATCGATCGCCGAGGCGCACGTCCATTCGGACCCTAAGAAGGGTGATTTCTACATCGCCCACATCTCGAAGCCGGGCAGGGCGGCGGAAGCAATCATCGCCGAATTGGTGCCCGGCATCATCAAAGCCTTCCCCTGGCCGAAGTCGATGCGCTGGGGGCCAGCCTCGGCCAAGCCCGGCTCGCTGCGCTGGGTGCGGCCGCTGCAATCGATCGTCTGCACCTTCGGCCCGGAGACCGAGGAGCCGGTGGTGGTCGATTTCGAGATCGACGGCATCCGCTCCAGCAACATCACCTTTGGCCACCGCTTCCACGCGCCGGGCCCGATCACCGTTCGCCGCTTTGATGACTACGCGGCCAAGCTCGGGGCGGCCAAGGTCGTGCTCGACGCCGACCGGCGCAAGGAGATCATCCTCGCCGACGCCCGTAACATCGCCTTCGCCAATGGCCTCGACCTCGTCGAGGACGAAGGTCTGCTCGAGGAAGTCTCCGGCTTGGTCGAATGGCCGGTCGTGCTGATGGGCGAGTTCGAGCAGGATTTCCTCACCATTCCGGCCGAGGTCATCCGGCTGACCATTCGCGCCAACCAGAAGTGTTTCGTCACCCGGCCGCATGGCGTGGCCGAGGATCTCTCCAACCGCTTCGTCCTGGTCGCCAACATCGAGGCGTCCGACGGCGGCAAGGAGATCGCATACGGCAATGGCAAGGTGGTCAGGGCGCGCCTCTCCGACGCGCTCTATTTCTGGAAGACCGACCAGGGCGACCTGCCGGACCTCGACCAACTGCAAGAGTCCGCTGCAAAGTTCGATCTGAATTTGAAGAAGCCGCTCGACCAGCGCATGGCGCGCCTCGATCATCTCAACGTGACCTTCCACGCCAAGCTCGGTACGCAGGGCGCGCGGGTCGCGCGGATCAAGAAGCTCGCTGAAGAATTGGCGCCGGTAGTGGCGAAGTCGATCTCCCCCCTTGAGGGGGAGATGGCCGGCAGGCCAGAGGGGGTCGCCGCGCGTGAGGCGCCAACGTCTTCCGCGACGAGGGACAGCGTCGGCGCTCCAGGCGAGACGACCCCCTCTGTCGCCTTCGGCGACATCTCCCCCTCAAGGGGGGAGATTGCCGCGCTCGTCGCCCGCGCCGCGGTGCTGGCCAAGGCCGATCTGCAGACCGAGGTGGTCGGCGAGTTCCCGGAACTGCAGGGCGCCATGGGCCGCAAATATGCGTTGCTGCAGGGCGAGCATCCGTCCGTCGCCGCGGCCGCCGAGGAGCACTACAAGCCGCAAGGCCCGTCCGATCGCGTGCCCACCGACCCGGTATCGGTTGCCGTGGCGCTTGCCGACAAGCTCGACACGCTCACCGGATTCTGGTTTGTGAATGAGAAGCCAACGAGCTCAGGCGATCCATTTGCTCTCCGTCGAGCGGCACTGGGCTCCATCCGGCTCATTTTGGAAAATCAGTTGCGGCTCCATCTAGGTGAGTGCTTCCGCAGCGGACTTGGCCTTCATCTAGGCGCAGAGATTGTGGGAGATGACGCAAAGGCTCGCGATCTCCTGGCCTTCTTCCACGACCGCCTGAAGGTCTATCTTCGCGAAAACGGCGCTCGGTATGACTTGATTGATGCTGTGCTGTCGGCGGGCTCGCGCCCAATCTCCCCCCTTGTGGGGGAGATGTCGGCGAAGCCGACAGAGGGGGGCGCTGTCCCGCCGGCCTCTCGTTCTGTCGCGCCCCCCTCTGCCCTGCCGGGCATCTCCCCCACAAGGGGGGAGATTGGCCAATCGCCGAATGACGACCTGCTGCAGATCGTGCGCCGCGTCGAGGCGCTGGGCTCCTTGCTCGACACCGAGGACGGCAAGAACCTGCTCGCCGGCACCAAGCGTGCCGCCAACATCCTGACCGCAGAGGAGAAGAAGAAGACACTGGTCGCCGACACTGTTGAGCCGGCGCTGTTTCGCGAGGACGCGGAAAAGAGGCTGTTTGTTGCGGTGAATCAGGCCGAGAAGGAAGCCGGGCAAGCGATTCAAAATGAAGATTTTTCCGCCGCTATGCTGACGCTTAGCGTGTTGCGTGAGCCGGTTGATTCATTCTTTGAAGGCGTTCTCGTGAATGATGAGGATCAGGCCGTGCGCGCCAACCGCCTCGCCCTGCTCGCCCGCATCCGCGCCGCCACCGACCAGGTCGCCGATTTTTCAAAAATCGTCGGCTGACAGCTCAAAAATCGCACGTTCGAAGCAGCCTGCTTTCGCTAGAATGCAGGCACGCTTCAACAATTCGACGTCCGAAATTTAATGCGCCGGAGCCGGCTTACAGTCATATGACGATGACCTCCACGTGGGAGAACTAATGCATGTCGCCCAGAAGTGTGCAGCGGTTCTGGGACAACGACATGCATCAGACAAAAGACGTTCCCAAACCACGGAGGCATGCCATGAATTCCGTTGACGATATCGAATTGACCGAAGAGACCCCGGCCGCCGCCGAGGGCATCGAATCCGCTTCCGACAACATCCTCGACCATGCCGCCGCCGCGGCGATCGAAGCCGCCGAACCGTCTGACGACGATGACGAAGAAGGCGAAGAAGCCGACGGCGACGATGAGGACGAAGACGCCGATGAGGAAGCCACTGCCTCGGACGAAGACGAGGATGGCGAGGACGGCGACGAAGCCAAAGCCTCGGCCGACGACGAGGATGAAGACGGCGAGGACGACGAGTCCGAGGACGACGACAAGGAAGAAGCGGCCTGAGCCGTTTCTCGTCGCTTGAAAAGAAAGAGGGGCGACGCGGCAGGCGTCGCCCCTTTTCTGTCAGTCCTCAAGGGTTGCCGCGTCTACATTGCCTTGCTGAAGCGCGGCGGTATCGGGGCCTCTTGCGGTTGGGCTTCAGGCTGCGGCTGGTCGTCTGCCGCGCTTGCTGTCGCGGCGGCCTTGTTGTCGGCCGGCTTATTGTCAGCCGTCTTGGTGTCTCCGTTCGGGGCTGCTGCTGCGGTGCCGTTCGGAGGCGTGGCGGCGGCGGGCGTGGTGCCGTTTGCCGGTGTCGCGGCCGCAGGCGTGGTGGACTTGGCTGAGGCGGTCGCTACGGCCGTCGCGGGGGCGCCGCCGACGATGCCGCCGCGAATGATCATCGGCGTCTGCGCGTGTCTCTGCCCGGACTTCTCCGGGATCGCCGCGACTTTCTCGTTGGTGACGGCTGGCATTGGCTCGCTGAGCGCAACCACGGATGGCGTGGAAGCCGCAGAGACCTTGCCGGGCTCGATCGCGGCCAGCCTGACCACGGATGGCGTCGAGGTCGGAACGCCAGGCACCACGATGGACGAAGCCTGCGCCAAACCGGCCGTCGCCAAAAACCCGATACCGACCGCCGCTAGAGCAATTCCAGGAAATGTGTGTAGCGGTTGGGCTCGGCGACTTCGCCGTAGCCTTCCTTGCGGAATTGCGTCAAGGCAAAGCATACGCATCACGATAACTCCCCGAGCCCAACAACCGGAAATCCGCAGCCTAGTGGCGGCGAATTGATGCCGGCTTGCGTTGAAACTTAACATTTTAGGGATTGATAAATCGCCAATACCCACCCTTGCCCCGCATTGCCCACCGTATTAGGGGACCGGCGTATTCAATGACTGGTGACGGATTTGGCTGAGATACTTGCCGTCGGCGAGGCGATGGAGCGGGCGCTGGCGCTGCTCGAAGGCGGCGATGTCGTCGCCATCCCGACCGAGACCGTCTACGGGCTTGCGGGCGATGCCACCAATGGCGCCGCGGTGGCGCGTATCTTCGAGGCCAAGGGCCGCCCGCGCTTCAATCCGCTGATCGCCCATGTCGCCGATCTCGCCATGGCAAGCCGCATCGCTGACTTTGATCCGCTGTCGGCCAGGCTCGCCGAGGTCTTCTGGCCGGGTCCGCTGACGCTGGTGCTGCGGCAGCGCGCGCAAAACGGCATCCATCCGCTGGTCACCGCAGGGCTGGACACCATCGCGCTGCGCATGCCCAGGGGCTTCGGCGGCGAGCTGATCGCGCGGCTCGGCCGGCCGCTCGCCGCCCCCAGCGCCAATTCCTCCGGCAAAATCAGCGCCACGACGGCAGGAGCTGTTGCCGCCGATCTCGGCGACAGGATCAGGCTGGTGGTCGATGGCGGCGCGACGCCCGTCGGCCTGGAATCGGCCATCGTCAAGATCGAGGACGGCAAGCTGAGGCTGCTGCGGCCTGGCGGCATTGCCGCTGATGAGATCGAAGCGGTTGCCGGTGTAAAACTGCAGCGCGGCGCCGCCGGCATCGAGGCGCCGGGCATGCTCGCCTCGCATTACGCGCCGGGCGCAGCGATGCGACTCAACGTCGGCAAGATCGCCGGCGGCGAGGCGCTGCTCGCCTTCGGCCGCGATCGCGCCGAAGGTTGGCGGGATGCGGTCGCGGTGCGCAATCTTTCCGAGACGGGCGATCTGCGCGAGGCGGCCACCAATCTCTTCGCCTATATGCAGGCGCTGGATCGCAGCGGCGCCGCCACCATCGCCGTCGAGCCGATCCCGTTCGAGGGGCTGGGCGAGGCGATCAACGACCGGCTCGTCCGCGCCGCCGCCCCGCGTGACAAGATCGCCTGAGCCTATCTCTTTGTTTTGACGCAATTCCGGACGGAAAACCGCTTCACACTTTTCCTGGAATTGCTCTAGGTTCTGGCTCATGAACGACCAGCCTTTTGATCTCGATCCTGCCCTCATCGACCGCTTCGCGGCCATTGTCGGCGACAAGTACGCGCTGCGCAGCCATGGCGACATCGCGCCCTACATCACCGAGCGGCGCGGCCTATGGCATGGCCGGACATCGCTGGTGCTGAGGCCAGGCAGCGTCGAGGAGGTGAGCCGTATCATGCGGCTGGCGACCGAGACCGGAACGCCGGTCGTGCCGCAGAGCGGCAATACCGGCCTGGTCGGCGCACAGGTGCCGGACAAATCCGGCCATGACATCGTGCTGTCGCTGTCGCGGCTGAACCGCATCCGCGAGATCGATGTGCTGTCGAACACGGTCACTGCGGAGGCGGGCGTCATCCTGCAAACGCTGCAGGAAGCCGCCGACGCCGCCGGACGGCTGTTTCCGCTGTCGCTCGCGGCGCAAGGCTCTTGCCAGATCGGCGGCAATCTGTCCTCCAATGCCGGCGGCACCGGCGTGCTTGCCTATGGCAATGCGCGCGAGCTCTGCCTCGGCGTCGAGGTGGTGCTGCCGACCGGCGAGGTGTTCGACGATCTGCGCAAGCTGAAGAAGGACAATACCGGCTACGATTTGAAGAACCTCTTCGTCGGCGCCGAGGGCACGCTCGGCGTCATCACCGCCGCGGTGCTGAAACTGTTTCCCAAGCCGAAGGGCAGGGAGGTTGCCTTTGCCGGCCTGTCTTCGGCTCAAGCGGCGCTTTCGCTGTTCACCCTGGCGATGGACCGCGCTGGCGCGGCGCTCACCGCGTTCGAGCTGATCGCCAAGAGGCCTTACGACTTCACGCTTCGGCACGGCCAAGGCATCACGCGGCCGCTGGCCGACGACTGGCCATGGTATGTGTTGATGCAGGTTTCCTCCGGCCGCTCTGAAGAAGACGGCAGGACACTGATCGAGGAGATTCTTTCGGCCGGCCTCGAGCAAGGCATCGTCGGCGACGCGGTGGTCGCGGCGAGCCTTGCCCAGGGCGATGCCTTCTGGAATTTCCGCGAGACGCTCCCCGAGTGCCAGAAGCCGGAGGGCGCCTCGATCAAGCACGACATCTCGGTGCCGATCGCCGCGATCCCGGATTTCATCGAGACGGCGGCAACTGCTGTCGCGTCGGTCAGCCCCGGCGCGCGCGTGGTCTGCTTCGGCCATATGGGCGACGGCAATTTGCACTATAACATTTCGCGCCCCGAAGGCGGCGACGACGAAGCGTTCCTCGGTCTCTACCGCCCGATGAACAATGCCGTGCACGAGGTCGTGCGCTCCTTCCACGGCTCGATCTCGGCCGAGCACGGCATCGGCCAGTTGAAGCGCGACGAACTGATCGCCACGGCGCCGCCGATGGCAATCGACCTGATGCGCCGCGTCAAAGCGGCGTTCGATCCGGCCGGCATCATGAATCCCGGTAAGGTTATCTGATCCTTCCAACATCTGGTAGTTGGTCGCATTCCGATAACCATCGGCTCCGATCAGCAAAATTTAACCGACTTTCTTAAGCGCGGCGGTAAGAAGCGAGCGCTAATGTTTCTCCCATAACGAGGCCGGAAAAACCGGCCCTGAGAGAACCGGAAAACGGCCCTCAGGAGAAACAGGGAAGGCATTCGATGAACACTGGACTGAAGCCAGTCTGGGCGGGGCGCAACATGCGTCTCGACCCGTTTCGCCTGCCGCAGATGGTAAGCTATGCCACGCGCGATGACTATGGCGATGTAACCTTCACCATCGATCAGCGTGGCGCGGTCATCCGCCGCATGCTGGAGATGAGCGGCGTGCCGGCGATCATCGCGCTGCCCGCCAACGCGTTCCGCGGCGTCGCCGCCCGCGCCATGGAAGATCCGGACGGCAACGTCACGGTGACGCTGGAACTTCTGCACAATGATCCGATGCTGTCGGTGCCGCTGCTTGTCGCCGACGATCTCGACGACGTCGCCGCCGACTGGCGCGCCTGGGCCGACGCCTATCGCCTGCCGATGCTTTTGATCGAGGCCGACGGCATTGCCCGCACGCTGGAGGAATCGCTCGGCGCCGCCATCAAGGCGCTGCCGCCGCAGGAACGCCGCAAGGGCCGTGTCTCCAACATGCGCCGCCCGCGCTTCCTGGCGCGCCGCAGGACCGGTGATCTTGGCCTGAGACTGGTCATCGACGGCCAGGAGATTATTGCGCGGGAGTAGCACAACCCCCCTTCTCCCCTTGTGGGAGAAGGTGGATCGGCGCGCAGCGCCGAGACGGATGAGGGGTGTTCCAGCGGAGTGAGAGGTTGGTGTTCCCTGGAGCACCCCTCATCCGTCGCCTTCGGCGACACCTTCTCCCACAAGGGGAGAAGGGAGCGCCCCGCTACACCAGCGGCTTCAGCGCCACCCACAGCGCGCCGCCGATCAGCCCCAGAAATATCAGCCAGCCGACCTGGTTGTTCGACTTGAACAGCCTCAGGCACTGATCCGGATCGTTGATGTCGAGCCGGATGATCTGGCGCGCCATATGCGCGCCGGCGGCGATCAGCCCGGCCAGCGCCGGCATCGGCACCTGGGCCGAAGCGAAGGCGATGGCGAAGCAGACGAGCGTGCCGCCATAGAGCCCGACCAGCCAGGTCTTGGTGTTGTCGCCGAAGAGCCGCGCCGTCGAGCGCACGCCGACGATGGCGTCGTCTTCCTTGTCCTGATGCGCATAGATCGTGTCGTAGCCGATCACCCATAGGATCGAGCCGATATAGAGCGTGATGGCGGGGCCATCGAGATCGCCGAACTCGACCGCCCATCCCATCAGCGCGCCCCAGGAGAAGGCCAGCCCAAGCACGAATTGCGGCCAGTTGGTGATGCGCTTCATGAACGGATAGACGGCGACGATAACGAGCGAGACGATGCCGAGCGGAATGGCGAAGCTGTTGAACTGCAAAAGAACGCCAAGCCCGACCAGCGCCTGGATGATCAGGAACGCCCACGCCTGGCGGCGCGTCACCTTGCCGGCCGGTAGCGGCCGCGAGCGGGTGCGCTCGACCTGGTTGTCGATGTCCTCGTCGACAATGTCGTTATAGGTGCAGCCTGCGCCCCGCATGGCGACGGCGCCGCTGAAAAACAGCAACAGGTACCAGGGCGCCGGCAACAGCGTCAGCAGCGGGTCCGTCGGTCGTGGATAGGCGCTTGCCGCAAGGGCGGCCGACCACCAGCAAGGCCATAAGAGCAATTGCCAGCCGATCGGCCGGTCCCAGCGCGCAAGCTGCGCGTAGGGCCACAGCCAGCGCGGCAGCACCCGGTAGACCCAATGGCCGCTCGGGGCGTCGGCGACGCGGCCCTGCGTTGCTTTCGACTGGATGGGTTCCATTGTGCTGGAGTGGCAGCAGCGATGAGCGGCGTCAAGCGGCCGCGTTGTCGCTCAGCCGGTGAAAACATCGTGACTGGCGAACCAGACTTTTGCGACGTCTATGAAGGCGAGCGCCGCCTTCGGCAGGCGCTGGCGGGTGTCATGGGTCAGGATGATGCGCTGCATCGGCAGCGGATCGGAGAGCGGCTTGCAGACCAGCGGCAGGCCGTCATAGCTCATGTCGCCATGCGGTCTGGTGTAGCTCACCGCGACACCGAAGCCGTTGGCCACCATGGAGCGCTGCAGCTCGAACGAGCTTGTCGCCGTCTGGGCGACGGGCGAGAGGCCGCGGCTTAAGAAAAGGTCGAGCATATGCTGCCAGCTGTGCGGCTGCTCGGTCGTGATCAGCGGGTGAGCAGCGAGATCCGCCAGGCTGACGGTCCGCTGGTCCGCCAGCACGTGACCGGCCGGCAGCAGCGCATGCGGCCGCAGCTCATGCAAAAGGATGCGCGCAAAATGCGCCGGCAGGCCGAGATCGTAGGTCAGGCCGAGATCTACCGCGCAGTCGGCCAGTCGTCGTCCAAGCGTCTCGAAGGTCTCGTCGCGGACAATGACGGTCACCGAGGGGCAGCGTTCGGAAAACGAACGGATCAGCGCCGGCGCGAAATAGGGCGCCAAATCCTCGAAGCAGCCGAGCACCAGCTCGCCGCCGACATCGGCCTCGCGCGATCCGAGCGCGGCCAATTCATCCGCCTCGGCCAGCACCTGCCTCGCCTTGGCCACGGCGCATCGGCCGAACGACGTCAGCGCGATGCCGCTGCCGCGCTGACGCACGAACAATTTTTGGCCGAGCGCATCCTCGACGTTGTCGATCGCCACCGAGATCGAAGGCTGCGACACATTCAGCGCCCTGGCGGCCATGGTGACGCTGCCATAGCGCGCGACGGCGACGAGATAGCGCAGCTGGGTGAGAGTCAAAGCCATAGAGTAAAACTATAAGCGCAATGAGAAGTTATTATTTTACTCGATATTTGGCGCCTGCGATAGTCAGGCATCAGCCCAAGGAGAGCGCGATGACCAGCCCAAAAATCGATGCCGGAACGATTGCCGATTACCAGCGCGATGGCGCGGTCTGCATCCGCGGCGCGTTCAAGGATTGGGTCGAAATCATCGCCGACGGCATCGAGCGCAACATGCAAAACCGCAGCGCCACCGCCTCCGACATTGCCGGCGGCAAAGGCAGCTTCTTCGACGACTACTGCAACTGGGAGCGCATTCCGGAATTCGTCAGGATCGTGCGCGAATCGCCTGCCGCCGAGCTGGCGGCCGCCGTCATGCAGTCGCGCAGCGCGCAATTCTTCCACGACCATGTGCTGGTCAAGGAGCCTGGCACGCAGAAGCCGACGCCCTGGCACCAGGACATTCCCTATTATTTCGTCGACGGCAGCCAGACGGTGAGCTTCTGGATCCCGATCGATCCGGTGAAGGAGGCGACGCTCAGGTTGATTGCCGGCTCGCACAAATGGGAAAAAATGGTCCTGCCGGTGCGCTGGTTGAACGACAGCAACTTCTATGCCGGCGAAGGCGACTACCTGCCGGTGCCCGATCCCGACAACGATCCGTCGATGAAAGTGCTCGAATGGGAGATGGAGCCGGGCGACGCCATCCTGTTCGACTTTCGCACCGCCCACGGCGCGCGCGGCAACATGACCTCGGCCAGGCGTCGTGCGCTGTCGCTGCGCTGGGTCGGCGACGACGCGCGTTATGTCGAGCGTCCAGGCCGCACCTCGCCGCCCTATCCGGGCCACGACATGAAGCCCGGCCAGAAACTGCGCGAGGACTGGTTCCCCGTCGTTTTCCGAAGCTGATTGTCCGGAGCCCGTCAGGCACGGGCCCCATCACGTCTTGATGCGGGCCATGTTCCCGTATGCAATCGCCACCAAAACGCCAAGACGCCTTGACCCGTCGCCCGCGGACCAATAGCGGGTGCAGGGAGACGATCAGCAAGAGGTGGCCATGAACGTTCTTCTTCTCGGTTCGGGCGGCCGCGAGCATGCGCTTGCCTGGAAGATCGCCGCCTCGCCGCTACTGACCAGGTTCTATGCCTCGCCCGGCAATCCCGGCATCGGCAGCGTCGCCGAACTTGTGAAGCTGGACGTCGCCGACCATTCCGCTGTCGCCGCCTTCTGCCAGGAGAAGAAGATCGATCTCGTCGTGGTCGGTCCGGAGGGCCCGCTGGTCGCCGGCATTGCCGACGACCTGCGCGCCTGGGGCATCCGCGTGTTCGGTCCGTCGAAGGCGGCGGCGCGGCTCGAAGGCTCGAAGGGTTTCACCAAGGACCTTTGCGCGAAATTCAACATCCCGACCGCCGCCTATGGCCGCTTCGGCGACCTCGCCTCGGCCAAAGCCTATGTCGAGAAGACCGGCGCGCCGATCGTCATCAAGGCCGACGGGCTCGCCGCCGGCAAGGGCGTCACCATCGCCATGACGTTGGAGGAGGCGCTGGCCGCGCTCGAGGCCTGTTTCGATGGCGCTTTTGGCGCCGCCGGCGCCGAGGTGGTCGTCGAGGAATATCTGACCGGCGAGGAGGCGAGCTTCTTCTGCCTCTGCGACGGCGCCACCGCGCTGCCCTTCGGCACCGCGCAGGACCACAAGCGCGTCGGCGACGGCGATACCGGCCCGAACACCGGAGGCATGGGCGCCTATTCGCCGGCGCCGGTCATGACGGCGGAAATGACCGAGCGCACCATGCGCGAGATCATCGAGCCGACCATGCGCGGCATGGCCAATCTCGGCGCGCCCTTCGCCGGCATCCTGTTTGCCGGACTGATGATCACCGACAGCGGGCCGAAGCTGATCGAATACAACACCCGCTTCGGCGATCCCGAATGCCAGGTGCTGATGATGCGGCTGAAGGACGATCTGCTCGTCCTGCTCAACGCCGCCGTCGATGGCCAGCTCGCGCATATGTCGGCGCGCTGGAGCGACGAGGCGGCGCTGACCGTGGTGATGGCGGCGAGGGGCTATCCCGGCACGCCGGAAAAGGGTTCGGTCATCCGTGGTCTCGATGAGGCCGCAGGCGAAGGCGCCGAGATCTTCCATGCCGGCACCGCCATCAATGGCGGTGCGCTGGTCGCCAATGGCGGCCGCGTGCTCAACGTTACGGCAACCGGCGCCACGGTCGGCGAGGCGCAGAAGAAGGCTTATGCGGCCATCGGCCGTATCGATTGGCCGCAGGGCTTCTTCCGCCATGACATCGGCTGGCGCGCCGTCGAGCGCGAGCAGGCCGGCGCCTGATCAGGCAGCTTGGCTCTTGCGCCCGCCGCGTGCCCACGTCGGCAGCCAGTCGCCGTGAGCGGCGATGAGATCGTCGACAAGCGACCAGATTTGGTCGAGATCGAGCTCGGCCGCGGTGTGCGGGTCCATCATCGCCGCGTGGTAGATGTGGTCGCGGTTTTCCGTCATCAGTGCCCGCACCGTCAACTCCTGCACGTTGATGTTGGTGCGGATCAGCGCCGTGAGCTGCGGCGGCAATTCGCCGATATAGGTCGGCTGGATGCCGGAGGCATCGACCAGGCACGGCACTTCCGCCGCGCAATCGGCGGGCAGCGAAGTGATGCAGCCATTGTTGCGGACATTGCCGTAGATCACCGACGGCTCGCCGGTCCACACCGAATTCATGATCGATGAGGCATATTCCTTGGATTGCTCGACCTCGATCCGGTCGGCTGAGCGATAGGCCTCCGCCTGGCCCTTCCAGCGCTCGATCTGCTCGATGCAGCGCTTTGGATATTCGTCGAGCGGAATGCCGTATTTCTCGATCAGGTCGGGGCGGCCGTCCTTGATGAAATAGGGCGTGTACTCGGCGAAATGCTCCGAGCTTTCGGTGACGAAATAGCCGAGCCGGGTCAGCATCTCGTAGCGCACCTTGTTCGGGCAACGCGGATTCCAGCCCGGCTTCGGCGCCCGCCCTTCGCGATAGGCGCGGACGAGATCCGGATAGAGGTCGCGATAGGAGCCGTCGGGCTGGCGATGCTCGAACTTGAGATAAAAGGCCATGTGGTTGATGCCGGCCGAGCGGTAGCGGATCTCCTCATAGGGAAGGTCGAGATCGTGCGCCAATTCCATCGCCGTGCCCTGCACCGAATGGCAGAGCCCGACCTGCTTGATCTGGGGATATTTTTCCGCGATCGCCCAGGTGTTGATTGCCATCGGGTTGACGTATTGCAGCATGATCGCCTCCGGGCAGACGGCGAGCATGTCCTCGCAGATCTTCCACAGATGCGGCACGGTCCTTAAGCCCCGCATGATGCCGCCGACGCCGAGCGTGTCGGCGATCGTCTGGCGCAGGCCGTACTTCTTCGGCACCTCGAAGTCGGTGACGGTGCAGGGCTCGTAGCCGCCGATCTGGAAGGCGACGACGACGAAGTCGGCGCCGGAGAGCGCCTTGCGCTGGTCGGAATAGGTCTCGGCCTTGGCCTTCACGCCGAGCGTCGCGATCAGCTTGTTGACGACGATGGCGCTTTCTTCCAGCCGCTGCGGGTTGATGTCCATCAGCGCGATCGTCGCGCCCGACAGCGCCGACCGCTGCAGCACGTCGCCGACGATGTTCTTCATGAACACCGTCGAGCCGGCGCCGATGAACGTGATCTTGGGATTTCTAGTCACTATGAACCTCCGGCATATGGTCACGCCACGTCGAAGGCGGCCCTGACGAGCCGTTCGGTGTAGGCGGTCTTGGGATTGGTGAGGACCTCGTCGACGGGTCCCTGTTCGACGATCTTGCCGTGCTGCATGACGATGACACGGTGGCAGAGCGCCCGCACCACCTTGAGGTCGTGCGAGATGAACAGATAGCTCAGGCCGCGCTCGTCCTGCAGCTTACGCAACAGGTCGATGATCTGCGCCTGCACCGAAAGGTCGAGCGCCGATGTCGGCTCGTCGAGCAGGATGAATTCGGGCTCCAGCGCGATGGCCCGCGCGATCGCGATGCGCTGCCGTTGCCCGCCGGAGAATTCGTGCGGAAACCGCGACAGGATATCGCCGGGCATGCCGGCGCTGACCAGCGCCTCGCGCACCCGCTCGATCCGCTCGCGCCGCGTCGCGCCTAGCCGGTTGACCACCAGTCCTTCCTCGATGATCTGGCCGATCGTCATGCGCGGGTTGAGCGAGGAGAAGGGGTCCTGGAAGACGATCTGCATGCGCGAGCGCAGCGGCCGCATCTCGGCCCGCGACAGGCTCTCGATCGGCTGTCCGTCGAAGCGGATCTCGCCGCGCCTGGCGTCCAGCAGCCTGAGCAGCGCCTGGCCGAAAGTGGTCTTGCCGGAGCCGGATTCGCCGACCAGCCCCAGCGTCTCGTGGCGGCAGAGCTTCAGGTCGAGGTCGTCGACCGCGACCAGCTCGCGCCAGTCGGGCTTGAGGAAAGAACCGTGGCGCAGCGTGAAGCAGACGCGAACGCCGCTCGCTTCGAGAATCGTGCCGCTGCCTTCGGGCAACGATTTCGGTCGCCCGCGCGGCTCGGAAGCCAGCAGCCGCTGCGTATAGGGATGCCGCGGCTCGGCGAAGAGCCGCTCTGTGACGTTGTGCTCGCGCATCTCGCCATGCTGCATGACATAGACGTAGTCGGAGAATTTGCGCACCACGGTGAGGTCGTGGGTGATCAGTATCACCGCCATCCGCAGTTCCTTTTGCAGGTTGCGGATCAGGTTCAGGATCTGCGCCTGCACCGTGACGTCGAGCGCTGTGGTCGGTTCGTCGGCGATCAGCACGTCGGGATCGTTGGCCAAGGCCATGGCGATCATCACACGCTGGCGCTGGCCGCCGGAAAGCTGATGCGGATATTGCTTGAGCCGCGCCTCCGGCTCGGGAATCTGCACATGCCGCAAAAGCTCGAGCGCTCGCGCCCAGGCCTCCTTGCGGCTCACCTTGCGATGCACGCGGATCGCTTCGACGATCTGGCTGCCGACCGTGTAGATCGGGTTGAGCGAGCTCATCGGCTCCTGGAAGATCATCGAGATGCGGTTGCCGCGCAGCTTGCGCCGGGCGCTCTCGGAGAATTTCAGGACATTCTGCCCGTGATAGTCGACGCTCGACCGCGGCGACACCGTCGCGCGCCGCGACAGCAGCCCCATGACGGTTCTCGCCGTCACCGACTTGCCGGAGCCGGATTCGCCGACGATCGCGATCGTCTCGCCGCGATAGAGCTGGAACGAGACGTCCTTGACCGCCTCGACGGTGCCGTGCTCGACCTTGAAGGCGACCTCAATGTTGCGAGCGTCGATGACGGGTTGGTCATGGCGGCCATTGTGGTCGTGCCTGACGGCGGGAGCGAAGGATTCGGCGAGCGCGACGGTCGTCATCCAGCCACCTCAATAGGGATCGACGGCATCGCGCAGGCCATCGCCCAGCGCGTTGAAGGCAAAGACGGTGATCAGCACGAAGCCGACCGGCGAGAGAATCCAGGGATAGGTGCCGATGACCGAGTAGGTCGCGGTGTCCTGCAGCATCAGGCCCCAGGAGATCAGCGGCGGCTTCACCGCGAAGCCAAGGAAGCCGAGGAAGGATTCGAGCAGCACCACCGTTGGGATCGCCAGCGTCACGGCGACGATGACGTGGCTCATCACATTGGGAAAGATGTGCTGCATGATGATGCGCCGGTCGGTGGCGCCGACCGCCATGGCGGCGCGCACATAGTCGATGCGCGCCAGCGCCAGCGTCTTACCGCGCACCTCGCGCGACATCTGCGCCCAGCCCAGCGCCGACATGACGATGATGACGAAGGCGAGGAAGACGTTGGTCGGCGCGGTGACCGGGATCAGCGTCGTCAGCGCCAGATAAAGCGGCAACTGCGGGAAGGCGAGCATAAGCTCGACGAAGCGCTGCATCCAGACATCGAACCGGCCGCCGAAATAGCCGGAGACCATGCCGACGGTGGTGCCGATAACGGTGATGATGAAGACGACGGTGAGCGCGATCATCAGCGAGACGCGCGAACCATGGATGGCGCGCGAAAGCACGTCGCGGCCGAACTTGTCGGTGCCGAGGAAATGCACCGGTTGGCCGTCCATAGAGCCGAAGAAGTGCCGGTTCGCCGGGATCAGCCCGAGGAGCTTGTAGGGAGCGCCCTCGACGAAGAAGCCGAGCAGCCGCGGATGATCGTAGTCCGGGCCGACGATCGGCTGGAAAGTGACCGGGTCGAGGTCGGCCGACTCGGCCAGCGCATAGATCCTCGGCCGCGCGGTGAAATTGCCGTCCTTGTCATGGAAGCTTGGCACTTCCGGCGGCGCGAAGGCGATATCGGTCGCCTTCGGGTCTAGAGGCGCCAGGAATTCCGCGAAGACCGCCATCGCCAGCAGCAGCACGACCAGGCAAAGCCCGGCCATACCAGTCCAGGAGCGCTTCAGCCGGCGCCACACCAGCGCGATGTAGCTCTCATTGCCGTGCGCGGGCTCAGCAACGGCGACGCCTTCGGCCGGCAATGGTGGGGGTGAGGGATCGCGCGCCAGCATCTAGTGCTCTCCGAACTGGCGCACGCGCGGATCGAGCAGCGCAAGCAGCATGTCGGCGATGATGTTGCCGACGATCAGCGTAGCCGACAGCACCATCATGAACGTTGCCGTCACATAGACGTCGCCCACCGCCATCGAGCCGACGATCGCCGGACCGACGGTGGGCAGCGCGAAGATGATCGCCGTCTCGATCTCGCCGGTGAGCATGTAGGGCAGCACCACGCCCTGATACATGACCAGCGGGTGCAGCGCGTTGGGCACGGCATGGCGCATCACCACGGCGCCGCCGGTCAGGCCCTTGGCCTTTGCCGTCTCGACATATTGCGCGTTCAGCGTGTCGAGCAGATTGCCGCGCATGACGCGCATGTTGTAGGCGAGCCCGCCGAAGGTCGCGATCGCCACCACCGGCCAGACATGTTTGACGAGATCGACGAATTTCGCCCACGACCACGGCGCGCCGCCATATTGCGGCGAGAAGAACGAGCCGATCTCCGATACGTTGAACTGGAAGACCAGCAGATAGACGATGATCAGCGCCATCAGGAAGCGCGGCACCGTCATGCCGAGGAAGGAGATGGCCGAAAGTGTGGAGTCGATCCAGGAGTATTGCCGGGTCGCCGCCCATATGCCGAAGGTTATGCCCAGCACCGAGGCGAGCAGGTGACAGACAAGCGCCAGAAGCAGCGTGCGCGGCAGGCGCTCGCCGACCACATCGGCGACCGGCTTGTTGTAGTAGAGGCTGTAGCCGAAATCGCCGCGGGTGACGATGCCGCCGATCCAGTTGAGATACTGGACGGGCAATGGCTTATCGAGGCCGTGTTCGACACGGTAAGCCTGGGCCTGCGCTTCGGCCTCGGCGTAGGAGGCTCCGCCCTGGTTGATCAACTGCGAGCGGATGTAGTCGGCATAGTCGCCGGGCGGCGCCTGGATGATGGCGAAGGTGACTAGGCTTAAGATTGCGAGGACGGGAAGCGCCGACGCTATGCGCATGAGCAGGAATCGCAGCATGGACGGTCCGCTTCCTTTGTCTGGCCGGTCGCTCCCTCGGGTGCGTTCGGAAGTTTCGTTTGTCCGGCCGCGCCGCGACGCGGCCGGACTGTCTTCGTCAGGGAGGTAAACCTTACATCGGACCCTTGTCACCCGGTTTGCCGGGAAGCTCCTCGGGGAAGAGCTCATACTTGGCTTGCTTGTCGACCGCGACGAAGACGCGTTCGCGGACGATCGAATCCTCGGCCCAGTTGAACATGAAGATCGGCGTGCCCTGCGGAATGTTGGAGAAGCGCTTGTTGATGATCAGCGCGCCCGGATATTCCGTCAGGCCGACATTGTAGACATGCTCGGTCGAGATCTTCTGGAAATCCCGCATCAGCCCGGCGCGCTGGTCGTTGTCCTGCGTCGAGACGAACTTGTTGACGATGTCGACGAGGTCCTTCTCGAACGGCATCAGGTCGACCTCGCCGCTTTCCGGCGCGCGGTGGTTCCAGCTGGTCTTCGGGCCGACCGGCGCGAGTTGCTCAGTGTTCTGCACGACCGACGTCAGCTCCTGGTCGTTGCGCCGGATAAGCCAGTCGAAGCGGCCGGCATACTGGGAAGCGTCGCGCTGCGTGCCGTTGAGGCCGTTGAGCACGACCCTCAAGCCCAGCTTCTCCATCTGCGCGACCACGCCTTCGGCAAGGCTCTTGTCTGTCGTGTAGTCGTTGTTGACCAGCATCACGATCTCGACATTCTTGCCGCCCGCGGTGCCGGCCGGGAAGTTCACGAAACCGTCGCCGTCCGTGTCCTTGAGACCAGCCTTGGCGAGCTCGGCCTTGGCGCCTTCGAGATCGAAGGGATAGTAGACGGTCGACTTGCGGTCATAGAAGCTGGTGCCGGACGAGAAGCCGCCGGGATAGATCGCGGTGAACGGACCCTTGACCAGCGAGTCGCCCAGCGCCTTGCGGTCGAGCGCCATGGTGATGGCCTTGCGGAAATCCTCGTTGCGGTTCAGGTCGCGGAGCGCCTGGCCGCGCTCGTCGGGATTGCCCCAGCCATTGGCGGAAAAGTTCATACGCAGATTGTAGCCGATCAGCCGCGGCCCAAAAGCGAGCCTTGCCGGCGCGTTCGCGTCCGCTGCGCGCTTCAGCGAAGCGACGAAATTCTCCGGCTGCTCCAGATTGGAGAAATCGCCCGAGCCCGCCACCGCCTGGACGTCTCGATCGGCCCAGGTCGAGAGCTTGTATTGCAGCTCGTTGAGATAGGGCAGCTGGTTGCCCTTCTCGTCGACCTTCCAATAATAGGGGTTGCGGCGCATGACGATGATGTCGTCCGGCCGGTATTCGACCGGCACCCAGGCGCCCATCACCGGCATGTTCATGTATTCGGGCGGGAAGGCATTCTTGAACTGATCGTAGGTGTTCTTCGAATATTTCGGATGCTGCGGCTTCAATATGTGCGACGGACCGGGGCAGAAGGTGCCATAGGCCATCGCATAGAGATATTGCCTCGGGAAGGCCTCCTTGAACGTCCACTCGACGGTGTAGTCGTCGATTTTCTTCAGCGTCGTGCCGACGCCGAAGGTTTCCGGCGTCGCGCCGTTCAGCGGCGAGACGTTGGGGTCGACGACTTCATCGTCCCAGTAGAACATGACATCGTCGGCGTTGAAGGGCGCGCCGTCGGACCATTTGGCGCCTTCGATCAGATGCATGGTCAGCTTGTGGCCGTCGCTGGACCAATCCCAGCTCTTGGCGAGGTTCGGCAGCGGCTCGGTGTCTTTGGCCTCGACCTGGAACAGCGGCGCCGTGCGCGTCAGGCATTCGGAAAGGCCGATGTCGATGCCGCCCCAGCCTTGTGTCTGGCCGGCGCCATAGTTCCAGCCTTCCGGCCGGCCGCCGATGACATGGCGCATCGTGTCGCCATAGACGCCGACGCCGTCCGGCATGTTGGCGGTCTTGAAGACCAGCGGCTCCTTCGGCAGCCTGTCCTTGACCGGCGGCAGCTTGCCGGCCTTGACGTATTTCTCCGTCACCCAGTCCGGCTCGTGGTATTCGGGCAGCGCCTTGAACTCCAGGATGGAGTCGCGCGCCACATAGTTGATCTTGCCCTCGGCCGGGAACGTCGCCGGCTCGGGCGGGATCGTCGGCTCGGATGCGAAAGCGTGTGCCGGAACGGCAACGCTCATCGCCAGTCCGGCGGCAAAGCCAATTCTGCGTAAGGTCCTCATCGTCTCCTCCCAGTTGTTTGGACGCCTGCTGCTGCCCGCCTCTTGTTCCGGACGGCTGATTTTGGCGGACGTCCTCCTGCGCGTCCGCGTACCTGCCCCGGATCTCAGCCGGCCTGTTTCAAAGCCGCCTTTTCGGCGCGCAATTCCTCGATCGAGCGCACGCTTCGCCGCGCAGCCCCCGCCCATTCGCGGGTCTTGACCTTCGATTTCGAAAGCCGCTCTTTGGCCGCCGGAACGGCATGCGCGTATTGCGGCAGCCAGGCGGCCTGGGCGACGACCATTTCGTCCACCATCTGCCAGACCTCCTCCGGCGTCGACACCGCGCCGACCAGCGGATCGTGCAGCACAGCGAGCTTGAGCAGGTCGATGTCGCCGGCGATCGCGGCATGCACCGACATGCGCTGGACGTTGATCGAGGACATGCAGGTGGCGGCACAGGCCTCCGGCAGCGTGATGCCGGCCGCCATGTTGATGCCGAAACGGTCGACGAAGCCGGGCGATTCAATGATGGCGTCCTGCGGCAGGTTGGTGATCACGCCATCGTTCTTGACGTTGAAGTGGCCGCGATAGACGCGGTTCGTTTCCAGCGCTTCGAGGATGTGGCTGGCATGCTCGTTGGAGCGCTTGGCCGGGTCGATCGGCTTCGATGCCGCTTCGAGGAACTGCGGATATTCCGTTTCGAACCAGTTGCGGGTTTCGGTCGAGTAGCGCAGATAGCCGCCTGTCTCGCCATGGATCCAGTCGGACATGTCGATCCAGCGCGTGATCTCGTCGGGGCGCTTGCGATACCAGGGCAGATATTCCGACAGGTGGCCGTTGCTTTCGGTCGAATAGACCCCAAAACGCTTCAGCACGTCGATGCGCAGCTTTTCCTGCTTCGAATAGACCGGATGCGCCTCGAAGGCGGCGATCAATTCGTCCTTGCCGATCGGCCGGCCGTTCAGCCGCAACTCGATGAACCAGGTCTGGTGGTTGATGCCGGAGCAGACATAGTCGAGCTCCCTGGGCGATCTCGCGCCGAGCACCTCGGCGATCTGCGCGGCGCCGTGCTGGACGCCATGGCAGAGGCCGACCGTGTCGACCTTGCCGTATTCGATCGCCGCCCAGGTGTTCATCGCCATCGGGTTGGCATAATTCAGGAATTTGGCGTTCGTGTCGGCGACCTCGCGGATGTCCTTGCAGAAGTCGAGGATCACCGGAATGTTGCGCTGGCCGTATAGGATGCCGCCGGCGCAGATCGTGTCGCCGACGCATTGGTCGATGCCATATTTGAGCGGAATGCGGATGTCGTCGGCATAGGCTTCGAGGCCGCCTACGCGCACGCAGCTGATGACGTAGCGCGCGCCCTCCAGCGCCTCGCGGCGGTTCGTGGTCGCCGTCACTTTGGTCGGCAAATTGTTTGCTTCCACGATCCTGTCGAGGATCGCCTTGATCATCCCGAGATTGTGCTCGCTGACATCGGTCAGCGCGAATTCGATGTCCTTGAACTCCGGCACGCACAGAATGTCGGTGAACAGCTTCTTGGTGAATCCGACGCTGCCGGCGCCGATAATAGCGATTTTGAAGCTCATCACCTTCACCTCGATCCGATCAAATGCTAGGCAAGGAGCAGCAAGGGAGGATTTGGCCGCGCGCCATGGCGCGCGTGCCAATCAAAGCCGGAAATCCGGCTTTTTCTCCTCCCGCCCGCTCCTCGACCGCGGGTCATTCCCGTTCTTGAGGGCCTGATTATGCGCTTATTCGCCGGCGCGGCCAGAGAAGGATTATGCTTTCGAGGGTAATTTTGTGCTGCGGGACCTGATCGCCAATGGAAAGTTGATGCGCACGATCTCGCTGCCGCGCGGCCGCCAGCGCCTGCATGCCATGCCGACCAGCACCGGCTATGAGGTGCGCGAGGACGAGACCTATGACTGGGACGGGCGAAAGCGCGGCCAGACCCCGTTCACCGTGCTCCAGCATACGATCAGCGGCACCGGCCAATTGCGCTACGAAAGCCGCAACTATCGCCTGCAGGCGAACGACACGCTGCTGGTGCTGGTGCCGCACAACCATCGCTATTGGTTGGCCAAGGGCGACCGCTGGGAATATTTCTGGATCTCGATGAACGGCGAGGAGGCGCTGCGCATCCACAAATCCATCTTGAGCGTCTCAGGGCCCGTGTTCCGGCTGCAGCCGGCCACCGTCGATCACCTTGCCGATTGCAGCCTGCGTCTCATCAAGGGAGCCGCTTCGCCGGGCGCGGCATCGGCCATCGCCTATGAGGCGGCGATGGCGCTCTACGACGATGTCTTCGGCTCGCACGCTTTCGCCGAAAAGCAGAGCGCCATGCAGCCGGTCATCGATCACATCAACGCCAATCTCGACAAGCCGCTGCCGGTGGCGGAGCTGGTCGAAATCAGCGGCCTCAGCCGCGCCCATTTCTCGCGCTGCTTCGCCGAGAGCGAAGGCTTGCCGCCGGCCGAGTTCGTTCTGCAGCAACGGCTGCAGCGCGCGGCGAAGCTCCTGACCAAAGCCGATTTCCTGCCGGTGAAGGAGGTCGCCGTGCTGTGCGGCTTCGAGGACGCGAATTACTTCTCCAAGGTTTTCCGCCGTGCCTACGGCATCACGCCTACGCAGTTTCGCACCACCGGCATGTATGCCAGCCTGAGCAACCATCGCTGAGAGTCAGCGCCGGCTGCGATCGGCTGTCGTCGATGCGGTGCTGACCGGATCGGCCGCGGCGAAGGCGGCGTCGAGCTGTTCGGGGGTGCGCTGCCCGGCCCGCTTCCAGGCGACATACTGGACGATGCCGAAACCCGGGCGCTGCGGCACCGTCTTCACCACCGGCATACGAAAACCGTCGCGGAATTTCACCCAGCGCGCGCCGAGCACCGCGACCAGTTCCTCGATGGTCGGCGGCGTCGCGACGTCGGCATAAGTGATGGTGACCTTGCCGGCGAGGCCTGCTTCACGCGGGATCGGCACCGGGATAGAGGCCAGGTAATCCGGCGGCACATCGATCAGCCCGCCAAAGGCCCATTGCTGGCGCAATTCTTCCGCCTTCATCGGCGCGACGCTGACGTCGATGTCGTTGGGCGTGCCCGGCACGCGATAAGGGCAACTGAAGCGGCCGCAATTCGCCTTCGCCGAGAACTGCCAGAGCGCGTAGCCCTGCCAGTTGCCCATCGGGAAATGCACGTCGATGTCCGGCTTGTAGCGCGCATACCAGAGCGGCAGCCTGGAGAGCAGCCGGTAAGTGTAGCGGTTGTCGGCGATGTACTGGGCGGTCTTGCCGTTTGAGTAGAGCACCGGGAAGCGGCCGAGGCGGCGATGCACCTGGCGCACGAATTCTTCCGCATCCTCGAGCGACATCCATTGCGTGGGGTCGATGCCCTCGATGTCGAGGGCAATGAGATCGTCCGGCGCCGGCTCGGCGAAATCGACGAAGTTGTTCGCCTGCTCGACCGGATTGCCGGGGCGGGCAAGATGATAGGCGCCCCATTTCAGGCCGAGCGCCTTGGCCACCACCTTGCGCGTCTGGAACAGTTCGCGCGTCACCGCATAGCGCTTCCACAGCGCCTTGCAGAGTTTGACGTCGGTCTCACCGCCGAAGCAGAAATAGGGCGGCGGCAGCCCGTCCGAGGCCTTGTTGATGAAGCCTACGATGCGCTTGTCGGTGGCAAGCTGCGCCCAGTCGATCGTGTTGTATTCGTAGGCGTCGATCACCAGCGCGCGGTCGGCGTTCTTCCACGGCTCGGAGAAATCCGAGGCCTTTGCCGCCGTGCCCAGCGCAACCGCAGCCGCGAGAAGCGCCAGGCGGCGAAGAGGGCGCGCCGGCTTTTTCAATCAGGGTGTCCCCACTGACCAGGGGACGATCCTGAACCGCTATGGTTAAGGAAGTGCTTTCAAAGCCCGAAGCTACTGAGGCGCGCAGATCAGATGACGCGAATGGTCGATACAGACTTTACCGGGATTCGACGACCAGCCGTTTGTAGGCTTCGGCAGCCTTACGCAGCGCGCAATTGGGCTCGGGCGGATTGAGAATCACTTCCATCAGGACGCGCTGATCTTTGACCGACAGGCGGATGATTGAAGTCTTCTGGATTCGAGTTTGTTGGGTTGGCATCACGGTCACCGAGATATGCGCTTAGCGACGAAACAGCGACTGCACCTCGAACGGATCGGGCGCCGGCTCCTGTGCCAACGTGCCTTCGGCCGCGCGCTTCTTGTGATGCGCCAGCGAGCATTGCGGCGAGCATAATATACCGCGATCCGACCAATAGGCCGGTCCATGCTCCATCTTGCCCTCATGATACCAGAAGCCCGTGGCCCGATAGGGGAGGCCGCATTCGATGCAGCGATAGGCGTCGGGTCTGGCAAGCATGATGCTCCGGTCCAATCTGTCTGTGATCTGCCTCGGCAGATCATACCAGCAGGCTGTAGTTTCATGTTGCGAAATTTTGAGACGTGATAGCAGCCTTGAAAATTGGCCAAAGCCTTCGCGATCTCGTCATCCTATGGCGGAGCAAGGAGCGGAGCGACGCAGCGCAGACCATAGGATCCATTCCGTGACGTTAAGGCGTTTTCTACGATCCAGAATCTGCTCCGCTGCACCTTTCGCGCAATGTTACGGAATGGATCCTCGGGTCTACGCGTCCGCTTCGCTCCCGCTCCGCCCGTGGATGACGAAGTCTACGCTTGCAAAATCCGCGTGACAAAGTTTGACGTTTACGTAAAAAGAAGGTGCTTGGCCGACCCAAAGGTGGATGGCCTCGCTTCGGCCGCACGACTACGGTTGGCCGGAACGGAGGAGGAGCAGGAACATGTATCGCGCACCGGTCGAGGACATCGCCTTCACGTTGAAGCACGTCGCCGGCCTGAAGCCGGCGCTGGAGGCAGGCACCTTCGGCGATCTCGGCGAAGATCTGGTCGACGCGATCCTGGCCGAGGCCGGTCGCTTCGCCAGCGAGGAAGTGGCCCCGCTCTATAAGATCGGCGACGAGCACGGCGCGGTGCTGAAAGACGCCGCCGTCACCACGCCGCCCGGCTGGAAGGAGCTTTACCGGCGCTGGATCGAGGGCGGCTGGAACGCGCTGTCCGGGCCGGAGGAATTCGGCGGCCAGGGCTTGCCCACGATGCTCGCCGTCGCCGCGCTCGAAATGTGGAACTCGGCTGCCATGGCCTTCGGCATCGGCCCGACGCTCACCATGGGCGCGGTGGAAGCTCTCGACAAGCACGCCTCGGAGGCGCTCAAGGCGAAGTATCTCGCCAAGCTCGTCTCCGGCGAGTGGATGGGCACGATGAACCTGACCGAGCCGCAGGCCGGCTCGGACCTGGCAGCGCTACGCACCCGCGCCGAGCCCGCCGGCGACGGCACCTATCGCATTTTCGGCCAGAAGATTTTCATCACCTATGGCGAGCACGATTTCACCGACAACATCGTGCATATGGTGCTGGCGAGGTTGCCCGACGCGCCGGCCGGCACGCGCGGCATCTCGCTGTTCCTGGTGCCGAAATTTTTGGTCGATGACGACGGCTCGCTCGGCGCGCGCAACGACGTCTTCTGTTCCGGCCTCGAGCACAAGCTCGGCATCCACGCCTCGCCGACCTGCACCATGATCTATGGCGACGGTTTTTCGGGCGCGGCGCCCGGCGCCATCGGCTGGCTGATCGGCGAGGAGAACAAGGGGCTCGCCTGCATGTTCACCATGATGAACAACGCCCGCCTTGCCGTCGGCATGCAGGGCGTGGCGGTGGCCGAGACCGCGACGCAGAAGGCGATCGCCTATGCCAATGAGCGCCGCCAGGGCAAAGCCTCGGACTATGCCGGCTCAGGCATGGCGCCGATCATTCATCACCCGGACGTGCAGCGCAATCTTTTGACCATGCGGGCGCTGACCCAGATCGCACGCGCCATCGCTTATTCCTGCGCGCACGCCATCGACCGCGCGCGCGTCGCCGAGCGCGAGGCAGCCGCCAATTGGCGCGACCGCGCCAATCTGCTCACGCCCTTGGCCAAGGCTTTCTCGACCGATGTCGGCGTCGAGGTTGCATCGCTTGGGCTGCAGGTGCATGGCGGCATGGGTTTCATCGAGGAGACGGGCGCTGCCGCGCTTTATCGCGATGCCCGCATCGCGCCGATCTATGAAGGCACCAACGGCATCCAGGCGATCGACCTCGTCTCGCGAAAACTGCCGCTCGGCGGCGGCGAGCATGTCCATCGCTATATCGGCGAGCTGAAAGCGGTGGCCGACGGCGTGCGCACCTCCAACATCGAGGGTTTTGGGCGCACCGCCGACAATCTCGATCGTGCGCTCACTGATCTCGACGAAGCGACCCGCTTCCTGCAGAAGCTGATGGCCGACGGCAAGGCCGACGCCGCCTTGGCCGGCGCCACGCCCTATCTGCGCCTGATCTCGCTCGCCGCCGGCGGCGCCTATCTCGCGCAAGGCGGGCTGGCCGACCGTGGCCGCATCGCGCTCTGCCGCTTCTTCGCCGAAAACCTGCTCGGCGAGACGCGCGCCCTGAAGGAGCGCGTCATCGGAGGCGCCGACAGCCTCGCCGCCGCCGGGAAGGCGCTGATCTCCGCCTGAACATCCAAAGGACCGACCGTGACCGACCATATCCTCATCGAGCGCCGGGGCGCAGTGCAGATCATCCGCATGAACCGTCCCGACAAGAAGAATGCGCTGACGCGCGCCATGTACGCGAAAATGTCGGCCGCTCTTGCCGGAGGTGACGCCGATCCGGCGGTTCGCGTCCATGTCTTCCTCGGCGTTCCGGGCGCCTTTTCATCCGGCAACGATCTTGCCGACTTCCTGGTCATTGCCACCGGCGGCGAGGGCGGCAACGAGGTCTGGGATTTCCTCATGGCGCTGGCCAAGGCTGAGAAGCCGATGGTCTCGGGCGTCGACGGCATCGCGGTCGGCATCGGCACCACGCTCAATTTGCATTGCGACCTGACGTTCGCCACGCCGCGCACGCTCTTCCGCACGCCCTTCGTCGATCTTGGTCTGGTGCCTGAAGCCGGGTCAAGCCTGCTGGCGCCGCAGACCCTCGGCCGGCAGGGCGCCTTCGCGTTGCTTGGGCTCGGCGAAGGTTTTTCGGCAGAGCGCGCCAAGGCCGCCGGACTGATCTATGAGGTGGTCGCGGAAGACGCGCTGGAAGGCGCGGTGCTCGCCGCTGCCAATGAGATCGCCGCCAAGCCGCCGCAGGCGCTGAAGATCGCCCGCGACCTGATGCGTGAACCGCGGGAAGAACTCGTCGCCCGCATCAAGGTAGAAAGCGAGCATTTCCATGAGCGGCTGAAGTCCGACGAGGCGCGCGCCGCGCTCACGGCTTTCATGACGCGCAAGAAGGCGACCTGATTTCGGCACGGGCAGGTTGTGCCTTGTCCAGGGGAAACTCGCGTCTGGCGCGATTTTTGTCTGTACACACGGGTCTTCACCCCCTATCTGACAAATCTTGCGGGCGGGGGCCCGGTCGGTGGAGAGGACATGGCCCGCAACATTGCCGTCGATGTGCAAGCTTTGAAAACAATCCGGGGCTTGCATTGACGCATTGAACGCCTCGACATGCTTGCCGATGCCGCAAAGCCGCTGGCGCTGACCTTCAAGCTCTGGTGGCGCTTCTGGCCGCAACTGGTCGCCATGGTGCTGTTGGGCATCGTGTTCGGCGACCTGTTCATGCAGCTTGCCGCGCGCACCGCCCTTGTCAATCACATGGCCGGGCTCGCCCTGCTGACGCTGGTCGCGCTGACGCAGCTCATCGTCACCGTCGCCATGTTCCAGACGCTGCTGCCGGCCCTGCCGGCGACACGCGCCGCGCAGCAGGCGGCGCGTGGCGAAAGCGCCAGTGAGCAGCGCAACGGTGGCGCGCGGCTGGCGCGCATGGTCACCGTCGCGCTGCTGCCCTTCTTTGCCTACTACGCCGCCTGGGGCTTTCTCGGCGACACGGTGCGGCAATATTCCCGCGTCGCGCTCGACATGGCGCCCTTCGGCGAAGGGGCGGGCAATGTTCTCGATGTGCTCGATTCGCGCTGGCTGATTGTTTCGGTCGTCATCTCCTGGCTAATAAGGCGCTTCGCCATCATGGTGCAGGCGCGCGGCGCATCGCGCTCCTTCTGGCAGATCGTCGTGGTCATCTGCGAGACCAACTGGATCTTCATCGGTCTCTATGTGATCTCGCGCTGGAAGGACGAGGCCGTCGGCTGGATCATGAGCCGCAATTTCTTTTCCGTCCTGCAGGCCGCGGCGGACGGCATGGCCAATCCGATCGCAAGCGCCTTCGCCGATCCCATGGTCCCGGTGGAAGTCACGTCCATCGACACGACCGCCAGGCTGGTCAACCTGTTCTTCTACATGCTCCTGCCGGTGATCTGGCTGGTGCTCGCCGCGCTGATCTACGGCTACGACGTGCGCGACGACAAGGAACTGATGCGCATGCACCGGCGCGTCGAACATTTTGGCGAGCGCTACCGCGCCATCCCTAAATTCCTGCGCGACTTCGCCGAGCATTTCATCTCCGGCTATCGCTCGCGCTATTTGCCGATCGCCAACGGCGTGCGCATCACGCTGAGCTCGGGCGTGGTGCTCATCGTCACGCTGATCGTCGGCTACCGGCTGATCGACTGGTTGGCGGCCTGGGCATGGCTCGGCATGGCGCGCCTCATCGGCCCGCATCAGCTCGATACCTGGCAGGTGCTTTCCGAAGGCGTCTCGCTGCTCTTCGGCAGCCCGTTCCAGGACTCCTCGACCGGCATTCTTGTCGAGCCGCTCAGGATTTGCTTCCTCGCCGCGATCCTCGAAACGGCGTTTGCGCTGCCGAAGCGCCGGACCAGCGAAGACGCTCAACCGGCCGGCTCGCCGGGCGGTGCGGAAGTAAAGGCGCAGAATGCTTGAGAATGCCCGGTCCCGTCTGAAAGCTTTGTTGGTCGCCGGCATCGGCAGCGCGGCGGCGATTGCCGTCGCCGGTGTCATGGGCGCATTCGGCGCAAGGCACGAGCCGCTGCCTGCCCTGGCGCCGGCCAGCCAGATTGAAACGGGTGAATGGCTGCTGAGACCGCTCAAGGCTTATGCCGCCGAAGGCGAGAATCTCTACGGCGTGCCGCTCAAGCCCGGCGCGAAGGCGCTCGTCCTCGAGGTCGAGATGACCAACCGGACGGCCAAATCGACAAAGGACTATTTCGACGTCCTGCAGGCAAACCAGACGACAGTCGATGCGGCGACGAAACCCTTTATCGCGCTGACGCGCGATTCCACACTGTCGCCGGAACTGCATCCCGGCATGCCGGAACGCATGGCCTATATCTGGCAACTGCCGGACGGAGCGGCGGCGCCGGCGAGCCTCGAGCTGACGGTCATCCGCAAGACCTACAAGCAGCGCGACAACCTCTACGGCCTGCCCGGCTGGTTCAATCCTGCGCCGATCGGCACGCTGAAGCTGCCCGTTGGCAGCGGACCCGGCACAGCGGATATCCAGCCATGATGCGCAAGCTCGCCAACATCGTCCTGCTGCTCGTCGCGGTGTCGCTCTGCTACGGCCTGCAGGTGTCGAAGCCGCATTACGGCGACCTGATCGGACCGATCCCGGCGCGCGGCAAGCTCGGCGACACGGTCGTCGGGCGCGGCTTCGAGGTGCGGGCCGAAAAGGTGGAATTCGCCCGCAACCTGAAAGTCGACAGGTTCGGCGACAGCAAGGTTCTGACCACCGGCGGCATCTGGGCTGTTGTCACGGTGGAGTTCGCGGCGCGGGCGCAATCGACGACGGTGGCGGTCGCGTCCTGGCGCGGGGCGACCGGCCTGACCTATGACCAGACCGAGCGGCTGTCGTTCGCCGATGGGCTCCTTCCCGTGGCCATCGATCCCGGCCTGCCGAAGAAGGCGAAGCTGATCTTCGAGCTGCGGCCCGATGAGGTCAGCGATGCCACTTTGCTGATTTCGGAAAAGCTGATGTCCGCGCTCGACTCGCAAGCCGAGATATCGCTCGGGCCCGTCGCCATTGGACCCGACGGCATGCCGCCCGGCACGGTCGGCACGCTGGATATGGCGCAGCCGATCTGAGGGGGTAGCGGATGACGGTAGAGGTTCTGGATGGCGAGAGCAGGACGAGCGAGCGGAAATGGCGCCGCCGCAGCCTTTGGTCGCTTGTCCTGCTCATCCCGCTGGGCCTGGCCATCGAGTCCTATGACAGCGTCAAGGCACTGCTTGGCGGCAACGACCTCTTCCCGCGCCGCGTTGCCTGGGGCGAAAGCGCCCGTTTCGGCGGTAGCGACTGGAAGCTGACGGATCTGCGCGGCGCCTTCGGCATGGCGAACCTGCCGCCGGATACAGTGCCGGTGCTGGCCGACTTCTCGGTGAACATCGGCGATCCCGATCTGCAGCACCGATGGCTCGGCTGCAAGGTGATGCTGATCGACAAGGACGGCCGGCGCTGGTTGCCGACTTCCGTCGTGTCGCTGAAGGCGCCGGACAACGTGCTGACCTGCACGTCGGCGATCTTCTCCGGCGCCAAGAGCGGTGACACGCTCAATCTGCGCGAGACGTTTCTGGTCCCGAAGGAGGCGACCAAATCGATACGCCCGGCCGTCGGTGTCGCCAGCGAGCGGCCGCATTTCCTGCTGTTCCAGATGGAAAAAGATTAGGGATACAGCCTGGTCTTGTCCCAGTCGCCGGCGGCGTTGCGCGAAAAGACCACGCGGTCGTGCAGCCGGAACGGTCGATCGTGCCAGAACTCGATCGTCTGCGGCAGGATGCGGAAGCCCGACCAGTGTTTCGGCCGCGGGATATCGCCGATCGCGTAGCGTGCGGTGTACTCGGCCACTGCCTTCTCCAGCGCGAAGCGGCTTTCCAGCGGCCGCGACTGTTTCGAGGCCCAGGCGCCGATGCGGCTGCCGCGCGGCCGCGTCGCGTAATAGGCATCGGCCTCGGCGTCGCTGACGATCTCCACCGGCCCGCGCACGCGCACCTGGCGGCGCAGCGATTTCCAGTGGAAGCACATCGCCGCCTTCATGCTGCCAAGAATCTCGCGGCCCTTGGCGCTCTCGAAATTCGTATAGAAGACAAATCCCTTTTCGTCGAACCCCTTGAGCAGCACCATCCGCACATCCGGCATGCCGTCGGCATCGACGGTTGCCAGCGCAACGCCGTTGGGGTCGTTGGGCTCGCTCTTGGTGGCATCCTCCAGCCATGCGGCAAAAAGCCGGAACGGCTCCGCCGCCTCGGTGAAGTCACTGCTTGTTAACTCGGTTTCGTTCATAGTTTTCCAAACTTTTAACATTGCGGGAGGAGTTCGCCGATTGTCGCGTATTGCGCAAGCTTTTGACAGCGGGCAATGGAGCGTTATCGCTTCGGCCAGTGCCAAGGCTGCGCTGCTGACGTTGGCGCTCCCCCTTGCAGGTTGCGGCGCCGGCGGCTTCAGCCTCGAGAAGGCGGAAGTCGACCGCTCGATCATTACCTCCAGCGCGCCTTATTCGCCTGCCCAGCCGGCAAGCAGCGACAAGGATTCGGACCAGACCACCATCGGCAACGCGGTCTCTTCCGCCGACATCCAGGAGCTCGGCGGCCAGGCCGTGCCATGGGCCAATGCCGGCACCGGCTCACGCGGCGCGATCACCGAGCTGGTGGAACTCAAGGATGGCGGCCTCAGCTGCCGTCGCTTCACCGCTACGCGTGAGAGCTTCGACGGCGTTGCCTTGTATAAGGGCGAGCTTTGCATGGCTGGCGCCGGCGGCTGGCGCATGCAAGAGTTCAAGGCGCTCTGATTTAGTTCGGGGCACTCTGATTTTCGCTCGCCGATCCCACTTGCGCCACTGGAATTTCTTCCTATCCAAGCGCATATAGGGGGCAACCGTGGACCCATTCTCTCTTTCAGGCAGGAAGCATGCGCGACCCCTATGAAGTGCTGGGCGTTGCCAGAAACGCATCGGCCAAGGACATAAAATCGGCGTACCGCAAGCTCGCCAAGCAGCATCATCCGGACCAGAACCCGAATGATCCGAAGGCGAAGGAGCGTTTTGCCGCCGCCAACCAGGCATACGAGATCGTCGGCGACGAGAAGACGCGCGCCGCTTACGATCGCGGCGAGATCGACGCCGACGGCAAGCCGAGATTCCAGGGCTTCGAGGGCACGGCTGGCGGCGGCGATCCGTTCGCCGGGTTCCGCCGCCAGCAGGGCCCGGGCGGTGCGCACCATTTCGAATTCCGCACCGGCCGTCCGGGTGGCGATCCGTTCGACGGTAACAGCGACATTTTCAGCCAGATCTTCGGCGATACCTTTTCGGGCGCTCGCGGCGCCGGTAGGGGCGACCGCCGCCAGCCTGTCCAGGCTGCCGATTTGAACGTCACGCTGGATATCAGCGTCGAAGAGGCGGCCACCGCCGAGAAGGTGACGGCGATGTTCCCCGATGGCCGCAAGATGGCGGTCAAGCTTCCGGCCTATGTCGAGGATGGCCAGACCATCCGGCTCAAGGGGCAGGGTGAGCAGGGGCCAGGCCAGCCCGGCGACGCGCTGGTCAAGATCCATATCCGCCGCCATCCGCGCTATCGCATCGAGGGTCGCGACCTGCATGTCGACCTGCCCGTCGATCTCGCCGACGCGGTGCTGGGCGCCAAAGTCGCGGTCGAGACGCCGACCGGCAAGCTCGCGGTCAACGTTCCGGCATGGTCGAGCTCGGACAAGGTTCTGCGCCTGAAGGGCAGGGGTTTGCCGGAAAAAGCCGGCGGCCACGGCGACCTCTATGCCCATGTGCGGCTGATGCTGCATGACGGGGGAGACGCCGATCTCGAAGCCCTGATGCGCAACCGAAAAGGCTGATCGAGGCGATTTTCTCCTCAAGCCAGTCTGTTTTCGACGCTTGAAGGGGCTCTGTGCCTGTGCGATAGGGCTCCACACGAAGCAGACATTCTTGCGGAGAACGCGCACATGGCGGGTGGACAGGGCCTGATGGCCGGTAAGCGGGGCCTTATTCTCGGCGTCGCGAACAATCGGTCGATCGCTTTCGGCATTGCCAAGGCCTGCGTCGATCACGGCGCTGAAATCGCGCTGACCTATCAGGGCGAGGCCTTCAAGAAGCGTGTCGAGCCGTTGGCGGCCGAGCTCAACGCGCATGTCGCCGGCCATTGCGACGTGACAGATCCGGAAAGCCTCGACGCCGTCTTCGCCGACATCGAAAAGCACTGGGGCAAGCTCGACTTCCTGGTGCATGCCATCGCTTTCTCCGACAAGGATGAACTCACCGGCCGCTATGTCGAGACGACACGCGACAATTTCCTGCGCACCATGGACATTTCGGTGTTTTCCTTCACCACCATCGCCAAGCGCGCCGAGCCGCTGATGACCGAAGGTGGCTCGCTTTTGACGCTGACCTATTACGGCGCCGAGAAGGTGATGCCGCACTACAACGTGATGGGCGTTGCCAAGGCCGCGCTCGAAGCCAGTGTGCGCTATCTCGCCGTCGACCTCGGCGCCAAGAAGATCCGCGTCAACGCGATCTCCGCCGGCCCGATCAAGACGCTCGCCGCCTCCGGCATCGGCGACTTCCGCTACATCCTCAAGTGGAACGAGTACAACGCGCCGCTGAAGCAGACGGTGACGCAGGAAGAAGTCGGCGATTCCGGCGTCTACTTCCTGTCGGACCTGTCGCGTGGCGTGACCGGCGAGGTCCATCACGTCGATTCCGGCTACCACGTCGTCGGCATGAAGGCGGTCGACGCGCCGGACATCTCGACCGTCAAGGACTAAAATCCCCGCCTATTTCTTCTCCGCCCAGGCCCTGGCCCGACCTCCGGGAGATATGATGTATCCGCTCGTCTACATCGTGCGCCACGGCCAGACGCAGTGGAATGCCGAGGGTCGGCTGCAGGGCCAGGCCGACACCGACATCAACGCGCTTGGCCGCGAGCAGGCGACGCGTAATGGCCATCGGCTGGCGGAGTTCGTCAGAAATCCTGCGGATTTCGACTTTGTCGCCAGCCCGATGCGGCGCACGCGCGACACGATGGAGCTGATGCGCGCCGCGATGTGGCTCGATCGGCTCGCCTACCGCACGGATCCGCGCCTTGTCGAAATGAGCTTCGGCGACTGGCAGGGTTTCACCTTTGCCGAGCTCGAGGCCAGGCTTCCGGGTTCGACCCACGGACGTCGGCACGCCAAATGGGATTTCCAGCCGCCAGGCGAGGGCGCGGAAAGCTACGAAATGCTGCTTGAGCGGATAAAGCCGTGGTTCGACGCGCTTCGAGGGCCGACGGTCTGCGTCACCCATGGCGGCGTCATGCGCTGCCTGTTCCGCTTTGTCGAAGGCATGTCCAAGAAGGACGCGGCGAGCCTGGAGGTCCCGCAGGACCGCCTGCTCCGGCTGGAGGGCCGGAGCCTGGAGTGGCTTTGAAAGCCGCAACGTCGTCATCCCAGGGCGGAGCAGGAGCGCAGCTCCGTCGCGGAGACCCTGGGATCCATGCCGTGACTTCGGGCATAGCGTAGGAACGGCGCAGAACGGAGGTCGTCCTACACCGCCGCAACGCTCATAGGTAACGGCATGGATCCTAGGGTCTGCGCGCGTCGCTGCGCTCCTTGCTTCGCCCTAGGATGACGAAGCTTTCGGCGTTTCGGCTAATTTTTGAGGCTGCGCTCTGCCAATGCGACTTCGCGTCCAGGAACTAATTCTAGTCGCTGTCCGGCAGCTGCATATCGGTCACGACGTTCTCGCCATTGGTCACGTCAAAGGCGATGACGATATCCATGCCGGGCTTCAGCGCGTCGAGATCGGTTTCGGCGTTGAGCTTGTAGGACTTGCCGTCGTCCAGCGTCAGCGTCAGCGTGTCCTTGTCGACCTTCTTAATCAGGCCCTCGGTCTGGCCGGCGAATGCGGCGGTGGAAATCATGAGCATGGCGCCAACGGCGCCAATCAGGGTACGCATCGTCGTCCTCTTTGGTCATTGCGCCGGCTGGTTAGCGGCGGATCCTCAACGGCGGATGGAAGAGAGCAGAAACCAACCGAATGTGTCAAAACTAAATCCGCCGGATCACAGATTGATGCAGCCGATCACCGTTTGACCGCTGTGGAAAACGCCAATAGAACGCAGCCTTAACCGGCTCGCCGCCGGGCAGGGCGTTTTCCATGTCGCACAACACATTCGGCCATCTGTTCCGCGTCACCACCTGGGGTGAAAGCCATGGCGCCGCGCTCGGCTGCGTTGTGGACGGCTGCCCGCCCGGCATCCGCTTCAAGCGCGAGGATATCCAGGCCGAGCTCGACCGCCGCCGCCCCGGACAGTCGCGTTTCGTCACCCAGCGGCGTGAGCCCGACGAGGTGAAGATCCTCTCCGGCTTCATCCTCGACGAGGACGGCGAGACCATGATCACCACCGGCACGCCGGTGTCGATGCTGATCGAAAATGTCGACCAGCGCTCCAAGGATTATGGCGAGATCGCCCGCCAGTACCGGCCGGGCCATGCCGACTACGCCTACGACGTCAAATACGGGTTGCGCGACCATCGCGGCGGCGGCCGTTCCTCGGCGCGCGAGACCGCAGCTAGAGTGGCGGCCGGCGCGCTCGCCCGCAAGGTGGTGCCTGGCATGGTGGTGCGCGGCGCGCTGGTCTCGATGGGCGAAAAATCGATCGATCGCGCCAACTGGAACTGGAATTTCGTTGGCGATGCCGAAAACCCGTTCTTCACCCCCGATCCGGCCTCGGTCCCCGTCTTCGCCGCCTATCTCGACGGCATCCGCAAGGCCGGCTCCTCGGTCGGCGCGGTCATCGAGATCGTCGCCGACGGCGTGCCGGCTGGCCTCGGCGCGCCGATCTACGCCAAGCTCGACCAGGACATCGCCTCCGGCCTTATGTCGATCAACGCCGTCAAGGGCGTCGAGATCGGCAACGGCTTCGAGGCGGCACGCATCACCGGCGAGCAGAACGCCGACGAGATGCGCATCGGCAATGACGGCAAGCCGGTGTTTTTGTCCAACAATGCTGGCGGCATCCTGGGCGGCATCTCGACCGGCCAGGCGATCGTCGCTCGCTTCGCCGTCAAGCCGACCTCCTCGATCCTGACGCCGCGGAAATCGATCGACAAGGACGGCAAGGACGTCGAGGTGATGACCAAGGGCCGCCACGATCCCTGCGTCGGCATCCGCGCCGTGCCGATCGGCGAGGCCATGGTTGCCTGCGCGATTGCGGATCATTATCTGCGGCACAGAGGACAGACGGGTAAGGGAGTAGGGGAGTAGGGGAGTATGTGGTGTGGCGCCCCCGACGCGGAGCTTTGCCTTTCCCCTACTCCCTTACTCCCCTATTCCCCTAGCGAGTGAAGCGAGCACCTATGCCATACGACCAAAAAAAGATCGTCGAAGCGATCCGCGCTTTCGAGCGCGGCGAGATCGTCGTCGTCATGGATGATGATGGGCGCGAGAACGAGGGCGACCTGATCGTCGCCGCCGTCCACTGCACGCCGGAGAAGATGGCCTTCATCGTCCGCAACACTTCCGGCATCGTCTGCACGCCGATGCTGCGCGAGGATGCGAGACGGCTGAATCTGGCGCCGATGGTGGCCGACAACGATTCCGCCCACACCACGGCCTTTACCGTCAGCGTCGACTTCAAGCACGGCACCACGACGGGCATTTCGGCCGACGACCGCACGCTCACGGTGCGCAATCTCGCCAACGGCAATGTCGGCGCCTCCGATTTCGTCCGTCCGGGCCACATCTTCCCGCTGATCGCGCGCGAAGGCGGCGTCCTGATGCGTTCCGGCCATACCGAGGCCGCGGTCGATCTCTGCAAGCTCGCCGGCCTGCCGCCGGTCGGCGTCATTTCCGAGCTGGTCAATGACGACGGCACGGTCAAGCGCGGGCCCGAGGTTCAGGCTTTCGCCGAGCAGCACGGCCTGAAGCAGGTTTCGGTCGCCGATCTCATCGCCTACCGGCAGCGCAAGGAAACGCTGGTCGAGCGCGTCGCCTGCTCGGACATCGACACCCCCGGCGGCAAGGCGCAGGTCTTCACCTACACGCTGCCCTGGGATTCCATGCACCACGTCGCGGTCGTCTTCGGCGACATTCGCGACGGCGAGGAGGTGCCGGTGCGGCTGCATTCGGAAGATGTCGTGACCGATGTCTTCGGCACCAGCCACCGCCTGGACCGCATCATGAAGGCGATGGGCGAGCGCAAGCGCGGCGTCATCGTCTATCTGCGTGAAGGCTCGGTCGGCGTCGCCCATCAGGAGCGCAAGCGGCCGCAGAGCGGCGACCGCGAGGATCACGAAGAAGCCCGCCGGCGCGAGAACGAGTGGCGCGAGATCGGCCTCGGCGCCCAGATACTCAAGGATCTCGGCATTTCCTCGATCAACCTGATCGCCTCGCGCGAGCGCCACTATGTCGGCCTCGAAGGGTTCGGCATCCATATCGCCAAGACCGAGATTCTTTAGGCTGCCGAGGGACGCGCCGGCGGTCTTGGCGGCAGCCTGCCGCGCTGCTGATTGGCCGGAGCCTCCGCGACGTCGTCATCCTCGGGTCTGCGCTCCGCTTCGCGTCGCTCCGCCCGTGGATGACGAAGTCCCTGAGGCCGCGGCCAACTTCCGACCTCTGCAATGATCATCGGATGGCTGACGCTCGTACCGTCACTCTGCCGGGACTACCGCTTCGCCCCTATCCGCGTCGCAATCGTCCGTCGCCAGCCGGCATTGACCGGCGAGCACCGTTGCCAGCGCGATCGCGCCTGCCGCGACGGACACAAAGAACCCGTTCTGCGGTCCAAAAGTGTCGACCATCCAGCCGGCGGCGAAGGAGCCAAGCGCCATGCCGATGCCGATCCCGGTCGTCACCCAGGTGACGCCCTCGGTCAGCATCGCGGCCGGCACGTGGCGCTCGATCAGCCCGAAGGCGGTGATGAAGGTCGGCGAGATCGCCACGCCGCTGACGAAGACTGCAAGCGCCAGCGTCGGCACCGTATCGGCAAAGAGCAGCGGCAGCGTCGTGAGCGCGATAACGGCGACCGCGATCGCCAGTTGCCGCTGCAGCGGCGCTTTCAGACTGAGCGCGCCGACGATGATGCCGAGCACGAAGGATCCGAGCGCGTAGACGCCGATGACGAGGCTGGCTGCTTCGGGCTGGCCGAGCGCCTTGGTGATCGCCACCGTGGTGACTTCGGTGGTGGCGAAAGTCGCGCCGACGAAGATCAAGGCGAAGGTGATGATCTGGACCGGCCGCAAGCGGATCGCCGATCCGGCCGCGCCATGGTCTGCAGGACGCACCGGCGGCTCCGTCGAGCGCTGAAGCAGGAATGCCGCCGAGCCGAAGGCTAGCAACAGGGTGCTCACCAACATGCCGGCTTCCGGGAACAGCGCAGCGCTCAAGCCGACCGACAGCGAGGCGCCGGCGACATAGACCAGCTCGTCAGCGGCCGATTCGAAGGCGAAGGCGGTGTTGAGTTCGGGGCGGTTGCGAAAAATCTCGGTCCAGCGCGCCCTGACCAGCGCCGGGATGCTGGGCATGGCGGCGGCGAGCAATGCCGACAGGAACAAGGTCCATGCCGGCCAGTGCTGGTTGGCCGCCGCGATCAAGGCCGCGAAGGAAAGCACCGAAACCAAGGTCGTCGGCACGGCAATCCGGCTCTGGCCGAGCCGGTCCACCAGCCGCGAGATCTGCGGCGACAGGAAGGCATTGACCAGCGCGTAGGTGGCCGAGACGGCACCGGCCAGCCAGTATTCGCCATGCGCCTGCGACAGCATCGCCACGATGCCGATCGGCGCCATGGCGATCGGCAGCCGTGCGATGAAGGCGGCCGCCGCAAAGCCTTTCGTGCCGGGAGCCCGGAAGATTTCCGAATAGGGGTTTCGCATGGTCCTGCTCCTCGACAAGGGAAGGCGCCGCAATTACATACGCAGCGTATGAATGTCAGATAGTTCATACGTCGCGTATGTCAATTGGCATACGAGACGTATGTGAATAGGGCCAGAAGCCATGCACAAACCCCGCAAGGAGATGATCGCCGAGACGCGCGCCAAGCTGATCGCCGCCGCTCGCCACGCCTTCGGCACGATCGGCTATGCCGAGGCCTCGATGGACGATTTCACCGCCTCGGCGGGCCTGACGCGCGGCGCGCTCTACCATCATTTCGGCGACAAGAAGGGGCTGCTGCAGGCAGTGATTGCCGAGATCGACGGCGAGATGGCGGCGCGGGTGAACGAGGTGGCCGCGCGGGCGCCGACGCGCTGGCAGCATTTCGTCGACGAATGCACCACCTATATCGAGATGGCGCTGGAGCCGGAGATCCAGCGCATCATGTTCCGCGACGGCCCGGCGGTGCTGGGGGATCCGGCGCAATGGCCGAACGCCAACGCCTGCACGGCGTCGATGACGGATCATCTGACAAGGCTGCAGGAAGAGGGCGTGGTCGTGCCCGATCTCGATCCCGAGACCGCGGCGCGGCTGATCAACGGCGCCAGCAGCCAGGCCTCGCAACGCATCGCCAATTCGAACGATCCCGAGGCGACGTCGAAGAAGGCGATAGCTGCGTTCAAGCAACTGCTCGAAGGTCTGCTGAGGAAAGCAGACGAACCGGCCGGATAAGCAGCGTCGCTCGGACTTGTGCACCGGTTTGATGTCTGAATGGCCCTGCCCGCAATTGACTTTGATCGGGGTGGGCGCATCCTCTCCGGCCAACTCTGAGGTGGGAGAGTCGGGGCCATGTGGGACTTCAGCATCGGCCGGTCGGTGTCCATCATGATGCGGACATGGCCGTTCATCGTCTTTCGCATGATCGTCTATTTCGGCATCACGGTGGCCTACATCATGGCGACCGGCACCGGCGCCAGCGTCGGCTATGGCGTCGGCCACATCTCGACCGACCCGGACGGGCCGATGTCGTTTGCGTTGTGGGGCGGGGTTGTCGGCTTCGGCGTCGTCTCGATCGCCGTCTACTGGATCCGCGAATACATCCTCTATGTCCTCAAGGCCGGCCATATCGCCGTGATGGTCCATCTGATCGACGGCCACGACGTTCCCGACGGCCAGGGCCAGATCGCCTATGCGAAGGAAGTGGTCACCCAGCGCTTCGCCGAGGCCAACATCCTTTTCGTCGTCGATCAGCTGGTGAAGGGCGCCATCCGCGCCATCACCGGCCTGATCGGCGGCATCGCCGCCTTCCTGCCCATTCCGGGCTTGAGCGGCCTCGTCAGCTTCATCAACACGGTCATCCGCCTGTCGCTGACCTATGTCGACGAGATCATCCTCGGCTACAACATCCGCATCAATTCCAACTCGCCTTTCGAGACCGCCAGGCAAGGCGTCGTGCTCTACGCGCAGAACGGCAAGCGCATGGTCAAGAACGCCGTCTGGCTGGCGGTGATCATGTGGGGCGTGTCCTTCGTCATCTTCCTTTTGATGCTGGCGCCTGCCGGCGCCATTCTCTGGGTCATGCCCGGACAGCTCGCCGGCTGGGCCTTCGTGCTGGCCATCGTCTTCGCCTGGGCCTTCAAGGCGGCTTTCATCGAGCCCTTCGCCATCGCTTCGCTGATGCAGGTCTATTTCGCCACCATCGAGGGCCAGGTTCCCAATCCGGAATGGGACCGGCGCCTGGCCGAGACCTCGTCGAAATTCAGGGAACTCCGCGACAAGGCGCTCGGCTCCTTCGGCGGCTCGCGCTGGGACACGCCCCGGCCTGCTTGATCAGCAGCCCCTTAACCTACGAAGGTCGCCTGATCACGGCTTCGGCAGCTCGACGCCGCGAAGCTTTGCAATCGCCGACTTGAGCGGCGCCTCGCCGGCGCCGCAAAAGGTCTCGCTCATCACCAGCTCGGGCAGCGGCAGGCGCTTGCCCCAGCCATGCGCTTCGAGGTCCGGCTTCGGCGCGAATTCCGAGACGCGGCCGACGCAGAGATAGGCGATCGGCGTGACATGCTCGGGGATCGACAAGAGCCGCTTCAATGCTTCCGTTTCGATGATGCTTACCCAGCCGACGCCGACGCCCTCGGCCCGCGCCGCCAGCCAGAAATTCTGCACGGCGCAAACGGTGCTGTAGAGGTCCATTTCCGGATTGTGCCAGCGCCCGAGCGGCGAGTCCTTCGAACGCTGCCGGTCGCAGGTGATGCATAGATTGAGCGCGCTTTCGCAGATGCCTTCGAGCTTCAGCTTGCGGTAGAGCGCCTGCCGCTCCGCCTCGATCGCCGGCAATTCCTGCTCGCGCGCGGCGAGGAACAGGTCGCGCACCTGCCGCCGTCGTTCGGCATCGCGGATGACGATGAAATTCCACGGTTGCATATAGCCGACCGATGGCGCGTGGTGCGCGGCCGTCAGCAATCGCGCCAGCACGGCATCGTCGAGATCGTCCGAAACGAAATGGCTGCGCACGTCGCGCCTGGTGAAAATCGTCCGATAGACGGCGTTCCGCGCCAATTGGTCAAAGTCATCGCCGCCGGTGGCGGCCGCTCGTGCCTGCATCGCTTTTCCCCTTGCGACAGCAATCATCCGCCTGACCATGCGGACGACCATGTCTGCCGGGCCGGTCTTCTGGCTCGGGATCGTCCCGCGTCCGGCGCCTTCCCGTCTGAGACAGTGGCTTTTGCCGGCGCGGTCCCCCTTACAGCGTTGGGCACGCCACGGATTTCAACCGTGTTCCCGATTCTCCCGCGTTGCGGGCACCAGGCAGCGGCGCGATCTTATCGCGAAGCTTCAGCCGCGCCAATGCCATCGGCGACACATCAAGACGCGATTTTCCCCAGCCATTCGGCGCTCAAACATGGTCATCCGGGTTACGCATGCCTAGATTAGGCGCCATGACCACCCGTCTCTACACCCATCCGGTATTCTTGGAACACCTCACGCCGCCCGGCCACCCCGAGCGGCCCGACCGTTTGCGCGCCATCGAGCGCGTGCTCGACGACGAGGCTTTTTCGACTCTCGACCGCGTCAAGGCGCCGGAAGGCGACGAGGCGACCATCCTTTATGCGCATCCGGAAGACTTTGTCGCCCGCATCCGCGCGGCCATCCCAGAGAGCGGCATCGTCTCGATCGATGCCGACACCAGCGCCAGTCCGAAGAGCTGGCAGGCCGCGGTGACGGCGATCGGCGCCGCCAATGCTGCGGTCGACGACGTCTTCGAGGGCCGCGCCGCCAATGTCTTCGTTGCCGCGCGGCCGCCCGGCCACCATGCGGAAAAGACGACCGCGATGGGCTTTTGCCTGTTCAACACCGCGGCGATCGCCGCCCGCTACGCGCAGAAAAAGCACCAGGTCGAGCGCGTCGCCATCGTCGACTGGGACGTCCATCACGGCAACGGCACGCAGGACATCTTTTGGGACGATCCGTCGGTGCTCTACTGCTCGACCCACCAGATGCCGCTTTATCCCGGCACCGGCGCCAAGAGCGAAACCGGCGCCGGCAACATCGTCAACGCGCCGCTCGCGCCCAGCACCGGCAGCGAGACGTTCCGCGACGCCTTCCTGTCGCGCGTGCTGCCGTCGATCGATGCATTCAAGCCGGACCTGATCATCATTTCCGCCGGTTTCGATGCGCACCATCGCGATCCGCTGGCCGAGATCAACCTGACCGAGGAGGATTTCGACTGGGCGACCGGCCAGTTGATGGATCGCGCCGGGCGCCACAGCGGCAACCGGCTCGTTTCCCTGCTGGAGGGCGGCTACGATCTGCAGGGACTGGCATTTTCGGTCGCCGCCCATGTCGGGCGGCTGATGAAGGGATAGGATATGGCTGGCGAAGGCAATGAAGACGTCAAAACGATGAGCTTCGAACAGGCGCTCGACGCGCTGGAGAAGATCGTCGATGATCTGGAGCGCGGCGATGTCCCGCTCGACCAGTCGATCCGCATCTACGAGCGCGGCGAGGCGCTGAAGGCGCATTGTGATCGGCTGCTCAAGGCCGCCGAGGACAAGGTCGAGAAGATCAGGCTCTCGCGCGACGGCAAGCCGGTGGGAACGGAGCCGCTCGACGCTGAGTAAGCTGTACTGATATTCAGGTGAAGCCGGCCTGACCTGAATCTCAACACACCTTGGTGCATAATCTCGACGGCGGGACACGACAGACAGGAGGCGAGCAAGCATGTGCCGAAACATCAAGACCCTGTTCAATTTCGAACCGCCGGCGACCGACGACGAGGTCCATGACGCGGCATTGCAGTTCGTGCGCAAGCTGAGTGGTTCGACCAAGCCGTCCAAGCGCAATGAGCATGCCTTCCACCACGCCGTCGAGGCGATCGCCGCCGCCGCGCGCGAGCTCATCGATTCGCTCGAAACCGCCCAGGAGCCGCGCAATCGCGAGGAAGAGGCCGCCAAGGCGAAAGCCAGGTCCGCGCTCCGCTTCGCCTGAGGATGCATCGATGAGTTTTTTCCCGGGCAATGATCCTGAGGCCGGCGACGCCTTCGCCTGCGACCAGATCGAATTGATGGTCATCCCCAACGCCAAAGATATTGGCGGTTTCGAGGTTCGCCGCGCCTTGCCGACGGCAAAGCGTCGGCTGGTCGGCCCGTTCATCTTCTTCGACCGCATGGGACCGGCCATCCTGCGCGCCGGCCATGCGATCGACGTGCGCCCGCATCCGCATATTGGGCTTTCCACCGTCACCTATCTGTTCGACGGCAAGATCAGGCATCGCGACTCGCTCGGCACCGAAATGGTGATCGCGCCAGGCGACGTGAATCTGATGACCGCCGGTCGCGGTATCGTTCATTCCGAGCGCACGCCCGAGGAGCTGCGCGGCGCGCCGATGTCGATCTCCGGCCTGCAGACCTGGTTGGCGCTGCCCGACGGCAGGGAAGAGATCGCCCCGATTTTTGAGAACACGTCGGTGATCCGCCTGCCCGAGATCGACGCCGAAGGCATCAGCGGCCGCCTCGTCATCGGTGAATTTTCCGGGCTGCGCTCGCCGGTCGCGACCGCCTCGGAGACGCTTTATGCCGATCTGCGGCTGGCGACGGGCGCCAGCGTCAAGATCCCCGCCGATGCCGAGGAACGCGCCATCTATACGCTGGAAGGCGAGGTTTCGATCGCCGGAGATCGTTTTCCGGCTGAGCGGCTTCTGGTGTTCAAGCCGGGCGAGGAAATCGTCGTCTCGTCCGAGCGCGGCGCGCATTTCATGCTGTTCGGCGGAGCGTCGCTGGGTTCCAAGCGTTATATCTGGTGGAATTTCGTTTCGTCCTCGAAGGAACGCATCGAACAGGCCAAAGAAGAATGGAAGACAGGCCGCTTCGATATCGTTCCTGGCGATGAGGAAGAATTCATTCCGCTGCCGGAAGGTTAGAGCATGATGGACATCGTGCGCCAGCCGCGTCACTGACACGCATTTACATTCGCTCGCCGGCAGCATATTTCGCGCATGATCAAGGCGCATATTTGTGAAGGTTGGAGCAATTCCGGGAAAAGTGTGAAACGGTTTTCCGTCCGGAATTGCGTGAAACAAGAAGACAGAGCGGTCCCGTGAAACGGTTAACCGCTCTGATGCAAGGTTAAGATTTCAGCAGGCCGCAACAGAGTGAACCCGAAGCCCGATACGCCGCTCCTCGACAGGGTCCGCATTCCTGCGGATTTGCGGGCGCTCGAGGAAAGCGAGCTGCCGCAGCTGGCGAGCGAACTGCGCACCGAGCTGATCGATGCCGTGTCGCACACGGGCGGCCATCTTGGCGCCGGGCTGGGCGTCGTCGAGCTGACGGTTGCGCTGCACTACGTCTTCAACACGCCGCAAGACCGGCTGATCTGGGATGTCGGCCACCAGGCCTATCCGCACAAGATCCTGACCGGCCGCCGCGACCGCATCCGCACGCTGCGCCAGGAGGGCGGCCTCTCCGGCTTCACCCGGAGAGCCGAGAGCGAATACGACCCCTTCGGCGCCGCGCACTCCTCGACCTCGATTTCCGCCGGCCTCGGCATGGCCATGGGCCGCGACCTTTCGGGTGGCCGCAACAACGTCATCGCAGTCATCGGCGACGGCGCCATGTCAGCCGGCATGGCCTATGAGGCGATGAACAATGCCGGCGCGCTCAATGCCCGCCTCATCGTCATCCTCAACGACAACGACATGTCGATCGCCCCGCCGACCGGCGCGATGAGCGCCTATCTGGCGCGGCTCGCCTCCGGCAAGGCCTATCTCGGCCTGCGCGATTTCGGCAAGAAGCTGACCTCCTATCTCGGCAAGCGCGCCGACAACGCCATCACGCGCGCCGTCGAGCACGCACGCGGCTATGTCACCGGCGGCACGCTGTTCGAGGAAATGGGCTTTTTCCACATCGGCCCGATCGACGGACACAATCTGGAGCACCTGATCCCGGTGCTGAAGAACGTTCGCGACAATGCCGACGGCCCGGTGCTGATCCATGTCGTGACCCAGAAGGGCAAGGGCTACGCGCCGGCGGAAGCCGCTGCCGACAAATATCACGGCGTCAACAAGTTCGACGTCATCACCGGCGCGCAGGCCAAGGCGCCGGCCAACGCGCCGAGCTACACCAAGGTCTTCGCCGAGAGCCTGATCCAGGAAGCGCGCGAGGACGACCGGATCGTGGCGATCACCGCCGCCATGCCGAGCGGCACCGGCCTCGACCTCTTCGGCGAGGTGTTCCCGACCCGAACCTTCGATGTCGGCATTGCCGAGCAGCACGCGGTGACCTTCGCCGCCGGCCTCGCCACTGAAGGCTACAAGCCCTTCGCCGCCATCTATTCGACCTTCCTGCAGCGCGCCTACGACCAGGTCGTCCATGACGTGGCGATCCAGAAGCTGCCGGTGCGTTTCCCGATCGACCGCGCCGGCTTCGTCGGCGCCGACGGCGCCACCCATTGCGGCGCCTTCGATACGACGTTCCTCGCCTCGCTGCCTGGCTTCGTCGTCATGGCCGCCGCCGACGAGGCGGAGCTTCGCCATATGGTGCGCACCGCAGCCGACTATGATGGCGGCCCGATTGCCTTCCGCTATCCGCGTGGCAACGGCGTCGGCGTCGACATGCCGGAGCGCGGCTCGGTGCTCGAGATCGGCAAGGGCCGCATCCTGCGGGAGGGCACCAAGGTGGCGCTTCTCTCCTTCGGCACGCGGCTGCAGGATTGCCTGCTGGCTGCGGAAGAGCTCGGCGCGGCGGGCCTTTCCACCACGGTCGCCGACGCCCGCTTCGCCAAGCCGCTGGACGAGGATCTCATCCGCCGCCTTGCCCGCTCGCACGAGGTTCTGGTGACGGTGGAGGAGGGCGCTGTCGGTGGCTTCGCCAGCCAGGTGCTGCATTTCCTCGCCCATGAGGGGCTTTTGGAAAGCGGCCTCAAGGTCCGCCCGCTGGTCCTGCCCGACGAATTCACCGATCACGCCAAGCCCGAGAAGATGTATGCCGACGCGGGCCTCGATACGGCCGGCATCGTGCGCACGGTCTTCGCCGCCCTTGGCCACGGCGTTCAGGCGCAGCGCGCCTGAATCGAAACTTCAGCCGCCCGAATAAGTTTGCAGGCTTCCAACCGTAACCTTTTGTTAACGCTTCCGTTTGGCGGTTCGGTTACCCTGTCTTTTGGCCGATTTTCAACGACGCCCTGCTAAGACCTTGGTCCTAATCAGGCAGGGATAAGAACAATGAAGTCGTTCCTCAGTGGCATGGCCCTTGTGATGGTCATGGCCGCGCCGGTGGCAGCCGAAACGCGTTACGACCGCAACCTGGAAAAGGCGGTGGTCGACATCGTCGCCGGCAAGATGGGCGAGATCCGCGGCGGCTTTTCCTACAAGCAGGTTCCTCAGCTGGTGGTGTTGCCGGAAGCCGCGCCGGTTCCGGTCGAGCCGCGCAAGCAGGCCTCCAACAATGACGGCCTGATGCCGGCCGTCGATCGCCCGGTCTCGCGGACTATTTTCTGATGCATGTCGCCCAAAAGTGCCTTGCGGTTTTGGGACAACGACATGCTTCAAACAAAAATCAGAACCACATATCGCGGACGCAACGGCCGTCACGCGGCAGGTCGTCGAAAGTGTCGAGACCGTCGAAATGGTCGATCGGCAGGTCGGCGACGGCTTCCGGCGGCGCCAGCCTGACATTGACGGCAATGCGGGTACGGCTATCGGAGCTGGAGCGCAAACCGCGCCAGGCGAGCACGCAGGCGCAGGTCGGACAGAACAGGATCTCGAGCGCGGGATCGGTCACTTCGGCGCGCGTGTAGGAGCTCACCGGTCCCGCAACGCGGATGCGCTCGTCGACATAGTCGTAGGCCCAGAGCGCGCCGTAGCGGCGGCAAAGCGTGCAGTTGCAGGCCGTGACCGGCCCAGGATCGCCTTCCAGGGTCCAGTGCGCCGCGCCGCAATGGCAAGTCCCCTTGAGCATTGCCTCCTCCTCGGTTGGACAAAACGGCCCGCATTCTGCCGCGTCCCGCGCCATATTCAACAGGCTACCATTGCCTTCGCGTCCTGCTTTCGCCAATGAAGGCCGATGAATTCTCCGTTGCCAGCCAGCCAGCGCCAGCGACTCGATGAATTGCTCGTCGAGCGCGGCCTGTTCGCCAGCCGTTCGCGCGCCCGTGACGCGATCGAGCGCGGCACGGTCACCGTCGACGGTGCTGTTGCCCGCAAGCCCGGCCAGTCCGTCGCGCCGGACTGCCTCGTCGCCATCGACGATCCGGCGCAGGCCTATGTGTCGCGCGCGGCGCTGAAGCTGATAGCCGGCCTCGACCATTTCAACTTCGACCCGTCAGGCAGCGAAGCGCTCGACATCGGCGCTTCGACCGGCGGCTTCACCCAGGTTCTGCTCGAGCGCGGCGTTGCCCATGTCACGGCGATCGATGTCGGCCATGGCCAGATGCATCCCGATATTGCCGGCGACCCTCGCGTGACGGTCGTTGAGGGGTTGAACGCCCGCGACCTGAAGGCTGCCGATCTCGGCGGCCGTATCCCGGATTTCCTCGTCTGCGACGTCAGCTTCATCTCGCTGAAACTGGGGCTGCCGCCGGCGCTCGCCCTGGCGGGCGAAGGCGCCAGGGCGCTGCTGCTCGTCAAGCCGCAATTCGAGGCCGGCCGCGAAGCGATCGGCAAGGGCGGCCTGCTCAAGGACCCAAGCGATGCCGAGCGCATCGCCGCCGGCCTGCGCGACTGGCTTGCCGCCATCCCTGGCTGGCGCGTGCTCGGGCTGCATCCGTCGCCGATCGAAGGCGGCGACGGCAATCGCGAGTTCCTGCTTGCCGCGATCAAGGACGGTGGATCGCAATGAGCGCGCGTTTCACCATCTCCAGGCTTGGCGCGCAGGGCGACGGCATCGCCGCTGCCGAGGGCGGCGAGGTTTTTATCCCGTTCACGCTGCCGGGCGAGACGGTCACCGCCGCGCGGCAGAAGGACCGCGCGACGCTGATGTCGGTGCTGGAGGCGTCCGCGCTCCGGGTCGAGCCGGCCTGCCGCCATTTCACCGAATGCGGCGGCTGCGCGCTGCAGCATTTCGAGGCCGAGGCCTATCGCAAATGGAAGCGCGAGCGAGTGGTGCAGGCGCTGAAGGCCAAGGGCATCACCGGCGAAATCGACGCGCTGGTGCCTTGCGCGCCGCACACCCGGCGCCGCGTGGTCTTCAGTGCCCGGCGCACCGAGGCCGGCATGCTGCTCGGCTTCGTGCGCGCACTTTCCTCCGAGATCATCCCGATCGAGGAATGCCCGATCTCGCTGCCGGTGATCGTTGCCGCGCTCGATCGCTTGCGGAGGCTGGCCGATCTGGTTTGCGCCACGTCGAAAGCCTTCCACATGACGGTCACCGTCACCGCTTCGGGTCTAGATATCGCGGTCCAGGATGCCGGCAAGCTCGGCGAAAACCAGCGCCGCATCGCCTCCAATTTCGTGATGGCCGAGGGCCTGGCGAGGCTTTCCGTCGACGGCGAGGTCATCGTCGAGCCGAAGAAGCCGGTTGTGCAGTTCGGGTCGGTGGCCGTCGCCGTGCCGCCCGGCGCCTTCCTGCAGGCGACCGAGGCCGCCGAGCAGACGATGGCCGGCCTCGTCTGCCAGCACCTTTCGCGCGCAAAGAAGGTAGCCGACCTGTTCGCCGGTTGCGGCAGCTTCGCGCTCAGGCTCGCGGCGAAGTCGGAGGTGCACGCCGTGGAAGGCGACGCGCCGGCGCTTGCGGCGCTCGACCGCGCCTTCCGTTTCGCCAGCGGCCTGAAGCGCGTGACCGTCGAGCGCCGCGACCTCTTCCGCCGGCCGCTGACCTTCAAGGAGTTGAACAGCTTCGATGGCCTGGTCTTCGATCCGCCGCGCGCCGGCGCGGAGGACCAGTCGAAGCAGATCGCCCGCTCGGACGTGCCGCTGGTCGCGGCCGTTTCCTGCAATCCGGTGACGCTGGCGCGGGACCTGCGCATCCTCCTCGACGGCGGCTATCAACTGAAGAGCGTGACGCCGATCGACCAGTTCCTGTGGTCGCCGCATGTCGAGGCAGTCGCGCTGCTGGAGAAGCCGAGGCGACGCCGGTAGTTCACAACCAGAAATTTGTGAAGCCTCTGTTCTTTCGACGAAATTGCGCCCTAAAGCCGCCTTTTTGCCATCCTTAGATTCACCCAGTCTGGGAAACGTTTCGACCTCTCGAGCGTTTACCATTCTGAATGGATGGCGGATTGCAATGCGGACGCTTCGAAAATTCCTTGGACTCGTCGTTGTTCTCGTCATATTCGCGGTCGGTTCCGCTACCGGGGCGCTTGCGCAAGGTGAAAAGCGGCTGGCCTTCGTCATCGGCAACGGTGCTTATCAGTCCGGCGAACTCGCGACGCCCGCCAACGACGCTGGCCTGATCGGACAGACCTTGCAGGCGGCCGGCTTTGATGTGGTCGGCGCGCGCGACGTGGACCAGGAATCCCTGCGCGGCGCCTTCCGCGATTTCCTCGCCAAAGTTTCGGCCGCCGGCCCTGACGCGGTCGTTTTCGTCTACCTGGCCGGTCACGGTGCGCAGTTCGAAGGCGAGAACTATTTCCTGCCGGTCGACGCCAAGATCGCCAATCCTGCAGATGTGCCGATCCAGGCCATTCGGGTCTCCGACCTCACCCGGCCGCTCGCGGCCCTGCCGACGAAGGTCAGCATCGTAGTGCTCGATGCGGCGCGGCCGAATGCCTTTCCGAAGTGGAAGCAGCCGCTGGCCGGCGGCCTCGCGCTGGTCGATCCCGATCCGAACATGCTGATTGCCTTCAATGCCGCTCCGGGAACCGTCGCGCCAGAGGGCAAGGGTCCTTATGGCGCCTATGCCCAGGCGCTGGCCGAGATGATGCGCGAGGGCGGCCTGCCGCTTGAAGACGTGTTCGACCGTACGCGCCTGCGCGTCAACGAAGTGACGCAAGGGGCCGAAGTGCCTTGGGACGCCTCGAAGATCAGCGTGCCCTTCGTCTTTTTCGACCGCGCGCCGGATGCGCCCGCGCCCAAGGTTTCCGAGGCCGAATCCCAGGCCAACCGGACCAGGGAGATTCGCGACTTTGATGCTCACGACGCCTATGTCGCGGCCCTCGATCGCGACACGCTGCGCGGCTACCAGGATTTCCTCGTCGCCTATCCGCACGATCCGATGGCCAAGCGCGTGCGCGCCATCATCGCAGCGCGGCGCGAGGCGATCACCTGGCGCGAGACCTGGATGCAGGATACGCCGGAAGCTTACTGGTCCTACCTGGACCGCTATCCGCATGGACCGCATGCCTGGGACGCGCGCCGCCGGCTAAGGCATTTCGACGCCGTGCTCGAGCCACCGTCGAGCTTCACCGTGATTATCTATGACGTGCCGCCGCCGCCGCCGGAGGAGATCGTCTATGTCGACCGTCCGGTGCTCTATTTCGACGACCCCGACTTCGATTTCGAACCGCCGCCGCCGATCACAATCATCTTCCTGCCGCCACCGCCACCGGATTTCATCGTGCTGCCGCCGCCGCGGCCACCGGTCGAGATATTCGTCCTGCCGGTGCCGGTCTTCGTGCCCGTGCCCGTATGGGTCAGGCCGCCGCATGACATCGTGTCGCCGCCGGACAACATCATCTTCAACAACATCCACAACGCGACCGTCATCAACAACACGGTGATCAACAACGAGACCATCAATCAGGCCGGACAGCCAAACGGCGGTGCCGAGGGCGGCCTCACCACCCGCCAGAAGATGACCGGAGCTGCCGTCGGCACCGGCGCGACGCTGGCGGCCAGGGTCGCGCTGCCGCCCATGCTGAAGAAGAGGGCGGCCACGTCCGGTCGCGCCGAGTTCAATCAGGAGCAGAGCGGCTTGCCGCTGAAGCCCGGCCAGGGCGTGATGCAGGGCCAGCAGCCTGGTGCTGAGACTCCGCTGTCGAAGAACCTATCCCCCCGCAGGCTTGGAACCGACCACGCCTTGCCGGGAGCCGACGGCAAAACGCTGCCGCTCGTCAACGGCAAACCGATGCTCAATGGCCAGAATTTGCCAGGCAACAAATCCAGGAAGCTCGTCAGGCAAGGCATTGTGGGCGGCAACCAGGAGGCGACGGGAAATGCCGGTGCCGCGGCGACCGGAGAGCAGGGCACCGGTCAGCAGAAGGGCAAGAAATTCCGTAAGCTGCCCACCGTCAACGGCATGCCGGCCGACAACGGGCAGAGCGCCCAGGAAAGATTCGGGAAGAACAATCCGAACGCGCTGTCCGGCCAGGACAACCGCGAACCGAAGAAGCTGACGCGCAAGGATTTGTCGGCGGGCCAGCCCATTGTCGAGCCGGGTGATCAGGGCTCGGCCAGCGGAAAGAACAAAGGCCGGAAATTCCGCAGGCTGCCGACCGTCAACGGCGCGCCGGCCGACAATGAGCCGAGCGTGCGGCAGCGGCTCAGGAAGAACAATCCGGACGTGTTCTCCGACGAGAATCAGGGCTCGGCCAACCGGAGCGACAGGGGCAGGAAGTTCCGCGGGCTGCCGACTGTCAACGGCGAGCCGACCGACAATGAGCCGAGCGTGCGGCAGCGGCTCAGGAGGAACAATCCGGAGGTGTTCTCCGACGAGAATCAGGGCTCGGCCAGCCGGAATGACAGGGGCAGGAAGTTCCGCAGGCTGCCGACCGTCAACGGTGAGCCGGCCGACAACGAGCTGAGCATGCAGAAGCGGCTCAGGAGGAACAATCCGAGCGTGTTCTCCGATGAGAATCAGGGAAGGAAGTTCCGCAGGCTGCAGAACGAAGAAGGTTCCGGCGGCGCGGAGGTCAACGTCCAGCGCTTCAACAGGCCGAACGACAACGCGCAGCGCCGGTTCCAGGAAAAGCCCAACGGCGAGGCGTTCTCCAGACGGCAGAGGCCGGAGTTCCGCGCGCAACCGAGGCCTGAGGTCCAGGAGCGGCGACTGCCGCAGCAGCCGGAGCAGCAGGCGCCGCGAAGGAACAAGAAGTTTGCCTGCGGGAATCCGGGCGAGCCGCCCTGCAACGAGTAGGCGGTCGCCGAGGCCGTAATTCGGGCTGGACCTTCCAATTCGCGAACCAATGCATGTCGCCCAGAAGTTTGCAGCGGTTTTGGGACAACGACATGCATCAAGACAAAGACTTAAAAGCGCGTCGCCTGTATCCGTTTCAGCGCGACGCGCTTTTAGCGAGGAGCGATTGCCTGTCTTGTCGACGCGTTGGAGCAGGCCAATCAGCCTACAACCCTTGGCGGCATGCGTCAGGTTTTCGGCGTGCCGCCGCGCTGGTTGATCGACACCCAGATGTTCGGGTTCTGCTGCGACTGGCGTTTCAGGAAATAATAGCCGGTCGCGTTCCAGGGCCTGACCTCGTCGACCAGATTGTCGAGCACGAGATCGCCCTTGTCGGTCTTCACCGTCAGGATGGTGTGGCCCTCATTGTTGAGGTCGCGCACCACCGTCATCAGCAGCGCCTGCCTGGGAAATCCCGCTGCCATGAGAAGCTTGCGCTTATAGAGCGCATAGATCTTGCAGTCGCCCTTACCGTCCACCGGATAGTCCCAGTGGTCCATCATCGTGCCCCAATGCTCGTAATTGCTGACGGGCTTGATGGCGCGGTTCGCCTTCTGGTTTATCCGCTTGAGGGTGCGCAGGTTCTGCGCGGTCAGCTTGACGTTCGTGGCCGGCAGAGCCGCCACCTTGCACTCTTTCGGCCGGCGGCCGCAGAAATCGAGCCAGCCATAGGGAACGCTGGTGCGTCCTCCAACCGCGACGGAACGAGCCGCATCTGCGGAAGGTTGCGTCGATGGCCGTTTGAACAAGGTCGACTGCGCCGCCGCCGGGTCGATTGAGAGCGACGTCGCGCCGATCAACGAAACAAGGCCAAGGAGGAAAGAAGGGGTCAGGACGTGAGGGGAACGCAACAATGCCAACACCACCGCAACGAGAAGACTGCTGCCAGTAAATGCGGAAACGGCGGCCCACGCAATTGAACAATTAATAATTTGCTAACACGATCGTGTTCGCGCCCGACGGAGGCCACTACGCCTCTTGCAGATCGCTATCAATCACGAGCATGGCGCCGCCGCGCTTCGGCAAGGACGCCAGCGTCCATTTCTTCCGGTGTCTTTGGCTTGCCGCTGTGCGGCAGTATTCCAAAGACATCTGCGGGTCGCGTTGGGGCAAAGGCCGGTGCTGGCTTTGGAAGAATGCTCTCCGGCGTGTCTTCGAGTTTGGACATAGCGGGGAACGTCTATCAGAACGTCCCCGCAGCCTCAAACCCTGGTGCCGCCCACCGTCATCTGGTTCATCCTGAGATGCGGCTGGCCGACGCCGACAGGCACGCCCTGTCCGGCCTTGCCGCACATGCCGATGCCGTTGTCGAGCTTCATGTCGTTGCCGACCATGGTCACCCGATGCATGGCGTCCGGCCCGTTGCCGATCAGCATCGCGCCCTTGATCGGCTGCGTCACCTTGCCGTCCTCGATCATGTAGGCCTCGGTACAGCCGAACACGAATTTTCCCGAGGTGATGTCGACCTGGCCGCCACCGAAGGAGACGGCATAGATGCCCTTCTTGACCGAGGCGATGATCTCCTCAGGGTTCATGTCGCCCGCGGTCATGTAGGTGTTGGTCATGCGCGGCATCGGCTGGTGTGCGTAGCCCTCGCGCCGGCCGTTGCCGGTCGCCTTCATGCCCATCAGCCGCGCGTTCTGGCGGTCCTGCATGTAGCCGACCAGCTTGCCGTCCTCGATCAAGACGTTGCGCGCCGATGGCGTGCCTTCGTCGTCGACGGTGAGCGAGCCGCGCCGCTCGGCGATCGTGCCGTCATCGACCACGGTGACGCCCTTTGCCGCAACTTGGCTACCCATCAGGCCGGCGAAGGCCGATGTCTTCTTGCGGTTGAAGTCGCCTTCCAGCCCGTGGCCGACCGCCTCGTGCAGCATCACGCCCGGCCAGCCGCTCGAAAGCACGATGTCGAACGTGCCTGCCGGCGCCGGAACGGCCTCGAGATTGACCAGCGCCTGCCTCAGCGCCTCGCGCGCGGCATGCTGCCAGCTCTCTTCTGTGAGGAACTCGCCAAAGCTCTTGCGGCCGCCCATGCCGTAGGAGCCGCTCTCCTGCCGGTCGCCGTCGCCGACCACCACCGAGACGTTGATCCTGACCAGCGGGCGGATGTCGCGCACGATCTGACCGTCGCCGCGCACGATCTCGACATGCTGCCACGAGGCCGCGAGCGAAGCCGTCACCTGGCGCACGCGCGGATCGGCGGCGCGCAGCCAGGCGTCGATCTCCTGCAACAGCTTGGCCTTGGCCTCGAAGGTAGGCGAGGGGATGGGGTTTTCGTCGCCATAGAGGTGGCGATTGGTGCGGGCGGGTGCCGCGGCGAGCGTTCCGGAATAGCCGCCCTTGACCGCCGAGACGGCGTCGGCCGCGCGCAGCAGCGAGGCTTCGGAAAGATCGCTGGAATGGGCATAGCCGCTGGCTTCGCCGGCGACGGCGCGCAAGCCAAAACCCTGGTCGGTGTTGAAATTGGCCGTCTTCAGCCGGCCGTTGTCGAACATCAGCGCTTCGCTCTCGCTGTATTCGAGGAACAGTTCGCCGTCGTCGGCGCCCTTGATGGTGTCGGCGACGATCTCTTTGACGCGGTCGTCGGAAATATCGAATTGGCCGATCAGGCTGTTCATGGCAGGATTGTCCACTGGCGGTTTCATCGTTTCACCCGATGTAGGGGCGAAGGCACGTCAAGACAATCGGCAGCATTCACACGCGATTGTCATCGCCGTGAACCGGTGGACGACCCGATTGCAACGCCGAGCTCAGGGCAGGGCGGCGAAGCCTTCGGCGAAGCCCTTGAGATCGACGGGAATGCCGATGCCTTCCTCCGGTGTCTGGAAGACGATGAAGGTGGCCGAGGTGCCGCTCTTCAGCGTGTCGAGCAGCGGCTTCTCGAGGATCACTTCCGCATAGCAGCCGTCCTGGAAGCAGCGCACGAAATAGGCGCGGCCGATGTCCTTGCCGTCGACATTGAGGCCAAGCCCGTTGGGCAAGAGCACGCCGAGCGGCGCCAGCACCCGCAGGATCTCGGCCTTGTTGTCGGCGGTGCGCAGCACGACGACCGAAAGCCCCATTTCCGGACGGTCCTCGGCGACGACGTTCTGCATCATCACGCATTGCTCCGAGGTCGCACCGGCCGGCGTGTCGCAGATGATCGACCACGCTCCATGCGTCGACTTGACCGTGCCGCTGGGCGGCGCGGCGGTCTGAGGTGGCGCGGCGCTCGCCACGCCGTTCAGGCCGGCGCCAAGCAAGGCGGCAAGGAAGACGACCTTCGCCAGGGGTCTCGAAAGCCAGGAAGTCATGACGGCTCCATTGCGAATCACGGCACTTTAAGCTGCGCCAAGGCCAAGTAAAGGACGAGACCGTCGCCGGCCCGCCCAGATACCGGCAATTACGCGCTTTTCCAGAGCAAATTCGCCCGAATTGCGACCGCCCGGCGCGCACCGCCCCGATGGCCGGGGATGCCCTTCCCATTGCGCGCAAAAATGCCGCACGGTTTCGCCCGCTCCTTCCTTGCGGAGGGAATTAGAGTATGGTTTGAACCAGCCAGGGACAGACCGGGATTCCCAATCCCGGCGTCGTTCGTTATTGGTGCGATCCGATCGCAGGAAGTGGGAGACGAGAGGGCGATGAGAAAATTCATGGCAAGCGCCGGACTTCTGGCAGGTGCCGCGGCTGCCGGCGCGCTCCTCTCCGGCGTGCCCGCCTATGCGGATCAGCCGCGGCCATGGGAGACCGCCTTCCAGGCGCCCGCGACCGAAATGATGCGGCAGATCGAGTGGTTCGGGAACTACACGATGTGGTTCGTCGTCCCGATCACAGTCCTGGTGCTGGCACTGCTTGCCGTTTGCGTCCTGAGATTTCGCGCCAGCGTGAACCCGGTTCCTTCCAAGACCAGCCACAACACGCTGATCGAGGTGATCTGGACGGTCGGGCCGGTCATCGTGCTGCTGCTCATCGCCATTCCTTCCTTCCAGCTGCTCACCGCGCAATACACGCCACAGGAGGAGGCCAAGCTCACCGTCAAGGCGATCGGCAACCAATGGAACTGGGATTACGAGTACCAGGTCGACAAGAGCTTCTCCTTCAACTCGGCGATCCTCCAGGATGGTGACCGCGCCAAGGCCGGCAAGGAAGACCGCAACCTTTATCCGCGGCTGCTCGCCGTCGACAACGAGCTGGTGGTGCCGGTCAATACGATGACCCGCGTGCTGATCACCGCCACCGACGTCATCCACTCCTTCGCCGTGCCCTCCTTCGGCATCAAGATGGACGCCGTGCCCGGCCGCACCAACGAGACCTGGTTCAAGGCGGAGAAGGAAGGCCTCTACTACGGCCAGTGCTCGCAGCTCTGCGGCAAGGATCACGCCTTCATGCCGATCGCGGTCCGTGTCGTCTCCGACGCGCAGTTCAAGACCTGGCTGGAGACGGCCAAGACCGACGTGCCTGCCGCCAACAAGGCGCTGATGGCCGAGATCGATGGTACCAACAAGGTAGCGGCCGCTGGCAACTGACGCCGCGGGTTAGCAAGATTTAGGGAACGGAGCGGAATATGGCAGAGGCTGCAGCTCACGACCACCACGACCATAGGCCGCACGGCTGGGTCCGCTGGGTGTACTCGACCAACCACAAGGACATCGGCACGCTCTACCTGATCTTCGCGATCATGGCCGGCATTGTCGGCGGCGCGCTTTCGGTCGCCATCCGCATGGAGCTGCAGGAGCCGGGCATCCAGATATTCAGCGGTCTGGCGCAGATGGTCTATGGCATGCAGGGCGATGCAGCCATCGACGGCGGCAAGAGCATGTACAATGCCTTCGGCGCCGCGCATGGCCTGATCATGATCTTCTTCATGGTGATGCCGGCGCTCATCGGCGGCTTCGCCAACTGGATGGTGCCGATCATGATCGGCGCGCCGGACATGGCCTTCCCGCGCATGAACAACATCTCCTTCTGGCTGCTGCCGCCGGCCTTCATCCTGCTGCTCTGCTCGATGTTCGTGCCGAGCGCGCCCGGCGCCTTCGGCGTCGGCGGCGGCTGGACGATCTATCCGCCGCTCTCGACCTCCGGCCAGCCTGGCCCGGCGATGGATCTGGCGATTCTGTCGATCCACATCGCCGGCGCCTCGTCGATCCTCGGCGCGATCAACTTCATCACCACCATCTTCAACATGCGCGCGCCTGGCATGACCATGCACAAGATGCCGCTGTTTGCATGGGCGGTGCTGATCACGGCCTTCCTGCTGCTCTTGTCGCTGCCGGTTCTGGCTGGTGGCATCACCATGCTGCTCACCGACCGCAACTTCGGCACCTCCTTCTTCGTGCCGGACAATGGCGGCGACCCGCTGCTCTTCCAGCACCTGTTCTGGTTCTTCGGCCACCCCGAGGTGTACATCCTGATCCTGCCGGGCTTCGGCATCATCAGCCACATCGTCTCGACCTTCTCGAAGAAGCCCGTCTTCGGCTATCTCGGCATGGCCTACGCCATGGTCGCGATCGGCGCCGTCGGCTTCATCGTCTGGGCGCACCACATGTACACCACCGGCCTGTCGCTCGACACGCAGCGCTATTTCGTGTTCGCCACCATGGTCATCGCGGTGCCGACCGGCGTGAAGATCTTCTCCTGGATCGCCACGATGTGGGGCGGCTCGATCAGCTTCAAGCCGCCGATGCTGTGGGCGCTGGGCTTCATCTTCCTGTTCACGATCGGTGGCGTCACCGGCGTTCAGCTCGCCAATGCCGGTCTCGACCGCTCGCTGCACGACACCTATTTCGTGATCGCACACTTCCACTACGTGCTGTCGCTGGGCGCGGTGTTCGCCATCTTCGCCGGCTGGTACTACTGGTTCCCGAAGATGACCGGCTACATGTACTCGCCGGTGATCGCCAACACCCACTTCTGGGTCACCTTCGTCGGCGTCAACCTGATCTTCTTCCCGCAGCACTTCCTCGGTCTCGCCGGCATGCCGCGCCGTACCGTCGACTATCCGGATGCTTTTGCCGGCTGGAACATGGTCTCGTCCTACGGCTCCTACATCGCGGCCGTCGGTGTCGCGATCTTCCTCTACGGCGTGTTCGAAGCGTTCCAAAAGAAGCGCGTCGCGGGCGCCAATCCATGGGGCGAGGGCGCCACCACGCTCGAATGGCAGCTGCCTTCGCCGCCGCCGTTCCACCAATGGGAACAGCTGCCGAAGATCAAGTAAGCAGCAACGCATGCGAGGCCGCCGGTCAGCCGGCGGTCTTGGCCAACGGAATGATGGACTTTAAGTACGCATGGCCCTTGCCGACGACAGATTGATGGAGAAAGCGGGCTTTCACATGTCGGAAGCGACCGCGGGCGATTTCTTCGCCCTCCTGAAGCCGCGCGTCATGTCGCTGGTCGTCTTCACGGCCTTCGTCGGCATGGTCGCGGCGCCGGTCGCGATCAATCCGCTGCTGGCGGTGATCGCCATCCTGGCGATTGCCATCGGCGCCGGCGCCTCGGGCGCGCTCAACATGTGGTATGACGCCGACATCGACGCGGTGATGACGAGGACCGCCAGCCGTCCGGTGCCGGCCGGCCGCGTCACGCCCGGCGAGGCGCTGAGCTTCGGCTTGGTGCTCTCCGTGCTGTCGGTGATGACGCTTGGCGTGCTGGTCAACTGGCTGTCGGCGGCGCTGCTCGCCTTCACCATCTTCTTCTACGCCGTCATCTACACGATGTGGCTGAAGCGCTGGACGCCGCAGAACATCGTCATCGGCGGCGCCGCCGGGGCCATTCCGCCGGTGATCGGCTGGGCGGCCGTGACCGGATCGGTCAGTCTCGAAAGCCTGATCCTGTTCCTCATCATCTTCCTCTGGACGCCGCCGCATTTCTGGGCGCTGGCGCTGTTCAAGTCGGATGACTATTCCCGCGCGGGTATCCCGATGATGCCGAACGTCGCCGGTCACGCCTCGACCCGGCGTCAGATCTTTGCCTATGCGCTGATCCTCGCGCCGGTGGGCGTGCTGCCCTGGGTGCTCGGCTACACCACGGCCGCCTACGGGATCGTCTCCATGGCGCTCGGCCTGGGCTTCGTCTGGTATGCCTGGAAGGTGCTGGGCATGAGCGACGACGACCGCGCGATGAAGCCGGCCAAGGCGCTGTTCGGCTATTCGCTGCTTTATCTTTTCGCAATCTTCGCCGCCTATCTCGTCGACAGCGTGGTCGGGCGCGCCCTCATGACGGGGGGAGCATGATCGTGGCCGACAAGAACCTCGAACTGGTCACTTTGACCGAACGCCAGCGGAAGGCGCGGCGCAACCGCTCGGTCGCCATCGGCGTGGCGCTGGCCGCGCTCGTCATCATCTTCTATGTCGCGACCATCGTGAAGTTCGGCCACAATGCTTCTGGCCTCACGCCTACGAACTTGATGTGAGGCGGCGATGAACGGCGAGATCACCTCCAGGCCCGTCAGGAAGAACAGCAACCGCGTCATCGTGGCGGTCTGCCTGGCTTTCTTCACCGGCATGGTCGGCATGGCTTACGCGGCGGTGCCCCTTTACAAGATGTTCTGCCAAGCCACCGGCTATGGCGGCACGACGCAGCGCGCCGAGAAGCAATATGCCGGCCGCGTGCTCGACCGTGACATCACCATCCGCTTCGACGCCAACACCAACGGCATTCCGTGGCAGTTCGAGCCCGTCGCCCGCTCGGTGACGATCAAGATCGGCGAGACCACGCAGGCGCATTACAGCGCGACCAACAAGTTCGACCGCCCGATCACCGGCCGCGCCTCCTTCAACGTGCAGCCGGAAATGGCCGGCGCCTATTTCAACAAGGTGGAGTGCTTCTGCTTCACCGACACGACGCTGAAGCCCGGCGAGACGCTGGACATGCCGGTCGTGTTCTATGTCGATCCAGACATCGTCAACGTGCCGGAACTGAAGGACTTGAAGACCATCACCCTGTCCTACACGATGTTCCCGGTCGAGAAGAAACAGCCGGTCGCTTCGTCCGCGCCGGCCGCTGGCAGCAGCAACAACAAAGTTCCAGATTCCGAAGCAAGCCTCGGGGGTTGATATGGCAGACGCGCACGCAAAACCGAACCACGACTACCATCTCGTCAATCCCAGCCCCTGGCCTTTCCTCGGCTCGATCGGCGCGCTGGTCACGGCCATCGGCGGCGTCTGCCTGATGCAGTATCTGAAGGCGGGCAACTTCCCGGTCTTCGGCCACAACATCGCCAATCCGTGGCTGTTCTTCATCGGCCTGATCATCGTGCTCTATACGATGTTTGCCTGGTGGTCGGACACCATCAAGGAAGCGCATGAGGGCCACCACACGCGCGTCGTGTCGCTGCACCTGCGCTACGGCATGATCATGTTCATCGCCTCCGAGGTGATGTTCTTCGTCGCCTGGTTCTGGGCCTTCTTCGACGCCAGCCTGTTCCCGGGCGAAGCCACGCAATATGCCCGCACCACCTTCACCGGCGGCGTATGGCCGCCGAAGGGCCTGGAGGTTCTCGACCCCTTCCACCTGCCGCTCTACAACACCATCATCCTGCTCCTGTCGGGCACGACGGTGACCTGGGCGCACCACTCGCTCATCCATGGCGACCGCAAGGGCCTGATCAACGGCCTGGTGCTGACCGTCGGCCTCGGCATGCTGTTCACCATGGTGCAGGCCTACGAGTACATGCACGCGCCGTTCGCGTTCAAGGATTCCATCTACGGCGCCACCTTCTTCATGGCGACCGGCTTCCACGGCTTCCATGTCATCATCGGCACCATCTTCCTGTTCGTCTGCCTGGTGCGCGCGATACGCGGCGACTTCACCCCGAAGCAGCATTTCGGCTTCGAGGCGGCCGCCTGGTACTGGCACTTCGTCGACGTGGTCTGGCTGTTCCTGTTCAGCTGCATCTATGTCTGGGCGTCGAACGGCGCGTTGATCGAAGCCCACTAAATCAACGGCTTTCGGAATTCCAAAAGGGCGGCTGCGGCGACGTGGCCGCCTTATCTTTTTGAGTGAAAGGGGCTACGGTGCGGACATGAGCGAAGACAAGGCCATCGAAGACAGGGCGATCAAAGACAGGGCGATCTGGCCGCCCATCGACCCGGTTTCGGCCGGACTGCACGGCCGTTGCCCGCGCTGCGGCGAGGGCAAGCTGTTCTCCGGCTTCCTCACCGTCGGCAAGCGCTGCTACAATTGCGGCCTCGACTATTCCTTTGCCGATGCCGGCGACGGCCCGGCCGTCTTCGTCATCCTGATCATCGGCTTCATCGTCGTCGGCCTGGCGCTGTGGATGGAGGTGACGCTGAGCCCGCCGCTCTGGCTGCATTTCATCTTGTGGATACCGCTGGCGCTGGTGCTGTGCCTGACGGCGTTGCGCCTGATCAAGGGCGTGCTGATCACTCTGCAATATTCGAAGAAAGCCGCGGAAGGCAGGCTGGACAGCGGCCAATGAGCGACGCGACCAGTTTGGCAGCCGGCCGTTCGCGGCCGCGCAACGCATTGCTGCTTGGGCTCGGCCTTGTCCTGTTCGCCATTCTCCTCGGTCTCGGCACCTGGCAGGTGCAGCGCCTTCACTGGAAGGAAGGCCTGCTCGGCACCATCGACCGGCGCACCCATGCGGCGCCCCTGCCGCTGGCCGATGTCGAGAGAGAGTTCGCCGCCTCCCACGATGTCGATTACACGCCGGTGACGGTGACGGGCACCTTCCTGCACCAGGGTGAGCGGCATTTCTTCTCGACCTGGGAAGGCGACACCGGCTTCAACGTCTACACGCCCTTGCAGCTCGATGACGGCCGTTTCGTGCTCGTCAATCGCGGCTTCGTTCCTTACGACCTCAAGGATCCGGCCAAGCGCCGGCAGGGCGATGTCGCCGGCAAGGTGACGGTGACCGGGCTCGCCCGCAATCCGCTGCCGGGCAAGCCCTCGATGATGCTGCCCGACAACGATGTCGCCAAGAACATCTTCTACTGGAAGGACCGCGACGTCATGGCCTCAACCGCGGGCCTGCCAGCCGGCGCCGTGCTGGTGCCGTTCTTCATCGACGCCGACAAGACGCCGAATCCCGGCGGCCTGCCAGTCGGCGGCGTCACCATCATCGATTTGCCGAACAACCACCTGCAATATGCCGTCACCTGGTACGGCCTTGCAGCCGCCCTTGCCGCCGTGCTGATCCTCAGGCTCCGCCGCCCGGCGAAAGACGGGTGAACGCCCCCGCTCTTGACAGGGCAGGGGTGCGCACATCATTTCGCCGTCAGGTTCGAAACATCCGGCTAGTGCTCATGATTCAGAAAAAGCCACCGCTGACCATCAGGCTCTGCCAGCCGCGCGGCTTCTGCGCCGGCGTCGACCGCGCCATCCAGATCGTCGTGCTGGCGCTGAAGAAATACGGCGCGCCGGTCTATGTCCGCCACGAGATCGTGCATAACCGCTACGTCGTCGAGGGGCTGCAGAGCCTGGGCGCGGTGTTCATCGAGGAGCTCTCGGAGATCCCGCCCGAGCATCGCCAGTCGCCGGTCGTCTTTTCCGCGCATGGCGTGCCGAAATCGGTGCCGGCCGACGCCGAGGCGCGCAACCTCTTCTATCTCGACGCTACCTGTCCGCTGGTGTCGAAAGTGCACAAGCAGGCGATGCGCCACCAGCGGCTCGGCCGCCACGTGCTTTTGATCGGTCATGCCGGCCACCCGGAAGTGATCGGCACGATGGGCCAGCTGCCGGAGGGTGCGGTCACCCTGATCGAGACCGAGGCGGACGCAGCAACCTTCGTGCCGGCGGATCCGGCGGCGCTTGGCTTCGTCACCCAGACGACGCTGTCGGTCGAGGACACCGCCGGCATCATCCGGGCGCTCGAGCAGCGGTTCCCGGAGCTTCACGCGGCGGCGGCCGAATCGATCTGCTATGCCACCACCAACCGCCAGGAGGCGGTGAAGGAAACGGCCGCCGGCGCCGACCTCTTCCTCGTCGTCGGCGCGCCGAACTCGTCCAACTCGCGGCGCCTTGTCGAAGTGGCGGAGCGTGCGGGTGCCGCGATGTCGCTTCTCGTGCAGCGGGCTTCCGAAATTCCGTGGGATGAGATCGGCGAGATCTCGACGCTGGGTCTGTCGGCCGGCGCTTCGGCGCCGGAAATCATCGTCGACGAGATCATCGACGCGTTCCGGCAGCGCTTCGACGTCACCATCGATCTGGCCATCACGGCCACGGAAACGGAGGATTTTCCGGTGATGCGGGTGTTGCGCGATGTCGAACTGACGGCGGCCGATATGGCCTTCGTCAACGGAGCCTCGTAAACCCAAATGGCTGTCTACACCGACGTCAACGAAAACGAGCTCAGCACGTTTCTCAAAGCCTATCCGGTGGGTGAGCTCCTGTCCTACAAGGGCATCGCCGAGGGCACCGAGAACTCGAATTTCCTTGTCCACGCCTCCACCGGCTCCTACATCCTGACGCTCTACGAGAAGCGCGTCGACAAGGCCGATCTGCCCTTTTTCCTCGGCCTGATGGGTCATCTTGCGCGGAAAGGCATTTCCTGCCCGCTTCCGGTCACCGCGCATGACGGCACCGTCATCGGCACGCTCGCCGGGCGCCCCGCCGTCATCATCACCTTCCTCGAGGGCCTGTCGCTCAGGCGCCCGACGGCCGCGCATTGCGCCGAGGTCGGCAAGGCGCTGGCCGCGCTCCATCTCGCCGGCCGGGATTTCCCGATGAAGCGCCCGAACGCGCTTGCCATCGAAGGCTGGCGCAAGCTCTGGGCCGCATCGCGCGACCGCGCCGACGAGGTCGAGCCGGGGCTGGCGGCAGAGGTCGACGCCGACTTCGCCGACTTCGAGCGCAACTGGCCGGCCGGCTTGCCGCAAGGCATCATCCATGCCGATCTCTTCCCGGACAATGTCTTCTTCCTCGGCGAGAAGCTCTCCGGCCTGATCGACTTCTATTTCGCCTGCGACGACCTCTATGCCTATGATGTCGCCACCTGCCTCAACGCCTGGTGCTTCGAGAAGGATTTTTCCTTCAACCTCACCAAGGGCACGGCGCTGCTTGCCGGTTACCAGTCGGTGCGGCCGCTGGAGAGCGAGGAAAGGGCGGCGCTGCCGATGCTGGCGCGCGGCTCGGCGCTGCGCTTCATGCTGACCAGGCTGTACGATTGGCTGACCATTCCCAATGGCGGGCTGGTGATGAAGCGCGATCCGACCGAATATATCCGCCGCATGCGCTTCCACCGCGCGATCAAATCTCCTTCCGAATACGGACTGACATGAGCAAAGAGGTCGAGATATTCACCGACGGCGCCTGCTCCGGAAATCCGGGGCCTGGCGGCTGGGGCGCCGTGCTGCGCTACAACGGCGTCACCAAGGAGCTGTCGGGCGGCGAGGCGGAGACCACCAACAACCGCATGGAATTGCTTGCGGCAATCACCGCGCTGAATGCGCTGAAAGAACCCTGCACGGTCGACCTCTACACCGACAGCAAATACGTCATGGACGGCATCTCCAAATGGATCCATGGCTGGAAGAAGAACGGCTGGAAGACCGGCGACAAGAAGCCGGTCAAGAACGGCGAGCTCTGGCAGGCGCTCGACGAGGCCAACAAGCGCCACAAGGTCATCTGGCACTGGGTGAAGGGCCATGCCGGCCACCCGGAGAACGAGCGCGCCGACGAACTGGCGCGGCAAGGCATGGCGCCGTTCAAGCCGAAGTCGGCGAGGCCGGCGCCAGTTGCTGCACCGAAGCCCGAAGGCGCTCCGGCCAGGAAGCCAGCGCCCCGACGGTCGACGCAGAGCTACTGACATGTACGCACCGATGCCAAGTTGGTTTGGTAAGCGCGAACTGGATCAAGAAGACCTTCGCCAGCTGCGGCGACTCTGGGATGAGGGCAAGGCGAGCGGTAAACCAGAGCGCTTAGATTTTCACGCCCTCCGAAGGGAAGCTCGGAAGAAACTGACGGAAGCGGAGCCGAAGGGCTGTTAGCTCGTGAAACCGAGCTGCCCGTTTATCCGCTCAGCGGATCATCAGCGCCGTGGAAAACAGGCCGAGCGCGAACACCGTGTGCGACACGAGGTTGAGCGCGCGGACCAGCATCGGGTTGGGCAGTTTGGATGCCGCCCAGCCGGCGCCCATGCCGGGCGCCAGCAGGAACCAGCCGGCGCCGACGGTGACGATGCCGAGGATGAAGGCCGGCAGGAAGGTCGGCGCCGCCAGCCAGCCCGCTCCCGCGAGCACGACCAGGATGACGCCGTAGAGGATGCCGACGAGATAATGGAACGCCCAGCCCAGCGCCTTCTCATGCGCATAGGGCGCGGCCTGGCCGATGTCGTCGTGGAACACCTTCTCGGGCAGGTGCCGGACCCAGCGGCCGACCAGACCCCAATTCGGCCGGGGCAGGCCGAACGCCTTGTTGAGGACGATTGCCCAGACGTCCATGAACACCGTGGCGCCGATGCCGATCGTCACCGCACGCCAGACGATATCGAGCATCAGAGCTGCTCGAGGATCTTGGCCGCGCCGCTCTCGTCGACGCCCGGCTTGGTTTCGACATTGAGCGCCACGACCTTGCCGTCGTCGACAATCATCGAAAAGCGCTTCGAGCGCAGCCCCATGCCGTTTGCGGAAAGGTCGTTGTCGAGCCCGACCGATTTGGCGAAGTCGCCGCTGCCATCGGCCAGAAAGAGGATCTTGCCTTCGCCGCCGGTGAAGCGCGCCCAGGCGCCCATAACATGGACGTCGTTGACCGAGACGACCGCAATGGTGTCGACGCCGCGCGCCAGGATGGCGTCGTGGTTCTCGAGATAGCCCGGCAGGTGGTTGTTGCTGCAGGTCGGCGTGAAGGCGCCGGGAACGCCGAACAGCACGACCTTCTTTCCGGCAAAGATTTCGGCGCCTTTGATCGGCTTCGCGCCGTCGGCGGTCATGATCTTGAAGGTCGCCTCGGGCAGTTTTTCGCCAACCGAAATGGTCATGGGTTCCTCGCTTGGGAGATTGGAAGGATCTGTGCGTATCGGACTGAGCGACTTCCCGCAACCGTTCAGCAAGCCTGGATCAAGGGAAAGGCAGCACCCCGTCGACCGAACCCTCGGCGCTGGTCAGCGTGTAGTAGAGCCCGCCATCCGTGGGCGTCGCCGACGGCCGGTCGAGGATCGGCACGGTGAAGACGACCTTGCCGTCCTTCTCGCTGCGCGCCGGCGCGCCGAACATGTAGTCGCGCTCGCCGGCGATGAAGAAATCGACGGAATCCGGATCGCCCGGCGAATGCGCCTCGACGACAAGGGTTTCGTGGTCGCCGGGCAGCACGCGGACGCCGAAATCCGGCCGCGCGGGCGAGGGAAGCGTTGCAAGCGCCGTCTTCACCAGCGCCGCGTCCGTGGCGTTGTCCGGATCGGACGCCGGATCGACGCTGAGCCGCGTCTGCACCGGAATGCAGATCGTCTCGCATATGCCGAGGAAGACGTTGGCATCGATGGTCGCCGGCTGGTCGGGCGACGACAGCGTGAAGGTCACCGGCAGCGACACGGGACGATCGTAGCCGGCCCATTTGCCGTAGCCGTCGTCGTGGCGCTGCGGCGGCGGAAACGACAGCCGCGCGTTGGCGATGTTGGTGCTGGCCGAGACGTCGAGTTGCGGCGGCACGCCGGAATCGCCAGGATCGCGCCAATAGGTTTTCCAGCCGGGTTTGAGCACAATGTCAAGCACGCCGTGGATCTTGCCCGCCTCGTCCGGCTTGCCGCTGGTCACCAGCCGCACCTTGCCGCCTTCGCTGTTGTACCAGGCCGAGGACGATGCCTCTGCAGGCAAGCCCGCACCCAGGCCGATGACGGCGCCGAGCGCCACAATGTTCAGGTATCGCATGGCGCTGATTTGATCGCCCGTTCTTGGCCGCGCAATGATTTCATGCTGCTGCCGGTATCATATTTGCGTGACATCCGGCAGCCTCACCATCTTTTCGGCGCGGCGGAAACGCGTTACGCTCAGCCTCATGGACCTATTGCGCCACAAGAAGAGGGCCGGCCGCGGCTTTCTCGACGACCAGTTCCTGATTGCCATGCCCGGCATGAAGGACGACCGTTTCACGCGCTCTGTCATCTACATTTGCGCCCATAGCGACGAGGGCGCGATGGGCCTGATCATCAACCAGACGCAGCAGATGCTGTTCCCTGACCTTCTGGTGCAGCTTGGCATAATGAACGAGCAGGAGGCGATCCGCCTGCCGGCGCATGCCCGCGACTTCGTCGTGCGCAATGGCGGGCCGGTCGATCGCAGCCGCGGCTTCGTGCTGCATTCCGGCGACTATCGCGTGGAATCCTCGCTCAGCGTCTCCGACGACATCTGCCTGACCGCCACGGTCGACATCTTGCGTGCCATCTCGACGGGCCGCGGGCCGCGTCACGCGCTGATGGCGCTCGGCTATTCCGGCTGGGGCGCAGGCCAGCTCGAAAGCGAGATCGCCGAGAATGGCTGGCTGACCTGTCCGGCCACGACCGAGCTTTTGTTCGACGCCGACATCGAGCGCAAATACGACCGTATCCTCGCTTCGATCGGCATCGATCTCGCCCATTTGAGCGCCGCCGCCGGCCACGCTTAGGGACAGGTGCACAGCGAAGGGCCGTGGCATGGAGCCTCGCAGACGTTGAAGGTTAGCTGAGACGCCCAAGCCTTCGTCATCCTAGGGCGAAGCAGGAGCGAAGCTCCGTCGCGGAGACCCTAGGATTCATTCCGTGACCTTCAAGTGAAGCGCAACGGAGCAGAATTCTGCACCGCTTTCAACGCCTTAGCGTCACGGAATGGATCCTCGGGTCAAGCCCGAGGATGACGACGCGATGGATGTCACGGCCAATTGCCGAGGGCTCTGCTACTCCACCAGGACGACAGGCCTCATCAGGCGTACCTGATCAGGCCTGCGTCAGCGGGTACTGCTCCCTCAAGGTCTTCAGCACCTGGTCGCCGGGCATCGGCGCGCCGAACATGAAGCTCTGGACATATTCGCAGCCCATCTGGCGCAGCTCCAGCGCGTCGCTCTCGTCGGAGATGCCTTCGGCGACGACCGACAGGCCGAGCTCATGCGCCATGTTGACCATGGATTTGAGCAGCACCGCCCGCTTCGGCGTGTCGTCGTCGACGAAGCTCTTGTCGATCTTGATCGTATCGAAGGGGAAGCGCGTCAGATAGGAGAGCGAGGAATAGCCGGTGCCGAAATCGTCGAGCGACAGTCCGATGCCGAGTTGCTTGAGCTTGGTCAGCACATGCGCGGTCTGCTCGGGATTGTCCATCACCAGAGATTCGGTGAGCTCGAGCCGGAAGCAGCGCGGCTTGAGATTGGCGCGCGCGATGACCGAGCGGACATCGCTGACCAGATCGCGGCGGATGAGCTGCCGGCTGGACAGATTGACCGAGACCGACAGCGGCGCGTCGCCGATCTGCTTCTGCCAGGCCGCCAGATCCTCGGCCGCCTGCTGCATGGCGAACAGGCCGAGCTGCACGATCAGCCCGCAATTCTCGGCCACCGGGATGAAGTCTCCTGGCGGGATCATGCCGCGTCGCGGATGATCCCAGCGCAGCAAGGCCTCGAAGCCGGCAACGCTGCCGTCCTCCAGCCGCACGATCGGCTGGTAGGCAAGCGTGAACTCGCGCCGCTCGATGGCGCGGCGAAGATCGGATTCGAACTGCAGCCGGTCGGTGCCGACGGTGCGGAAGGCCGGCCGGAACGGCTCGATCCTGTCGCCGCCGAAGCGCTTGGCCTGGTGCATGGCGAGCTCGGCGTCCTTGACCATGTCCTCTGACGAGGTCTGCGCCGTCGTCCAGGTGATCAGGCCGATCGAGGCGGTGAGCACGATCTCGCGCTTGGCGAAGGTGATCGGGTTGTTGATGGCATGTTTCACGGCGTCGGCCATGGCGGCGATGCGGGCCGGATCCTGCTCGGAGAGCAGCATCAGCGCGAACTGGTCGCCGGCAAAGCGCGACAGCGAATCCTTGGGCTTGAGCAAACGGTGCAGCCGGCGCGCGATGGTGAGCAGAATGGTGTCGCCGGCCGAGATGCCGAGGCCGTCATTGACCTGCTTGAAGCGGTCGATGTCGATGACGAACACGGTCGGGCGCACCTTGTCCTCGGTGCGGGCGATCGAGATGATCGCCTCCAGCCGGTTCATGAACAGCTCGCGGTTCGGCAGGCCCGTCAGATTGTCGTGCACGGCGTCGTGCAGCAGCCTCTCCTCGGACTTCTTCTGCTCGGTCACGTCGACCATGGTGCCGACGCAGCGGATCACTTCGCCATCCGAGCCGATCACCGGCCGCGCTCTGAGCGAGAACCAGTGATAGTGGCCGTCGGCGCCGCGCAGACGGAAATTCTGCGCTACCCGGCCGCGGCGGTGCTCCAGCACCACGTCGAGCGTGGTGCGGAAGGTGTCGCGGTCGTCGGCATGCAGCACCGGCAGCCAGTTGCGCGCCGCACCCGACAGGCTGTTTGGCGCGAGGCCGAGCTGCAGGCTGATGTCGGGCTTGGTCACCACGCGGTCGCGCAGCACATCCCAGTCCCACACGATGTCACCCGATCCGGCGACGGCGAGCGCCTGGCGCTCGAGGTCGGAGAACAGGCCCTGGTGCAGCGCGCCGCCGGCAAAGGCGTGCTGCATGACGGTGAAGCCGATGAGCAGAATGATCAGGATCAGGCCGCCGCCCAGCGCCGGCTGGGCGATGTCGTTGTCCAGCATGCCGGTGATCGCCATCCACGACCCGCATAGCCATAGGAGCACCATCACCCAACTCGGCACCAGCATGATGGCGCGGTCATAGCCGCGAATACCGAGGAAGATGATGAGGCCGAGGCCGGTGAGCGCGGTGGCGGCGAAGGAGATGCGGGCGATGCCGGCGGCGACCGCCGGGTCGACGATTGCCACACCGGCAATCAAGAGCAGCCCGAGGATCCAGACCAGCGCGCCATAGCTGAAATGGCCATGCCATCGGTTGAGGTTGAGATAGGCGAACAGGAACACCACGAAGGTCGCGGCCAAGGCCACCTCGGTGCCGGCCCGCCACATCTGTTCGTTTCCGGGCGAGATCTCGATGACCTTGTTGAGGAAGCCGAAATCGACGCAGATATAGGCAAGCACCGCCCAGGCGAGCGCGGCGGTGGCGGGGAACATCGAGGTTCCCTTGACCACGAAAAGGATGGTCAGAAACAGCGCCAGCAGGCCGGCGATGCCGATGACGATGCCGCGGAACAGCGTGTAGGAATTGACCGAGTCCTTGTAGGATTCGGGATCCCACAGATAGACTTGCGGCAGCTTCGGCGAGGCAAGCTCGGCGATGAAGGTGACGACCGTTCCGGGGTTCAGCGTCACCCGGAAAACGTCGGCGTCGGGGCTGGTCTGGCGATCTAGCGCGAAGCCTTCGCTAGGGGTGATCGCCGCGATCCGGGTCGAGCCGAGGTCCGGCCAGAAGATGCCGGAATTTACCAGGCGGAAATGCGGCGCGACAATCAACCGGTCGAGCTGCTGGTCGGTGGTGTTGGCGAGCGCGAACACCGCCCAGTCGCCGGTCGAACGCGCGTCATTGGCCTCGACCTCGATGCGCCGCACGATGCCGTCGGGGCCGGGCGCGGTCGAGACCTGGAAGTTTTCGCCCTGGTTCCGGTAGATCTCGACGGCGCCCGAAAGGTCGAGCGCCTTGTCGTCGCGGGCAATCTTGATCGGCTCGACGGCAAGCGCGGGTGCTACTGCCGAGAGCGTGACGACAGCCGTCAGGATGAGGGCGAACAGCGACGCGATTCGCGAAAAATTCGTCACATATCAGCCCTTCGTTCCATCACCCGGCGGATCGTCCGCGATCCGGGCGTAGAGGTAGTGATCCTGCCAGACGCCGTTGATCCTGAGATAGGATCGCAAAAGTCCTTCGCGCCGGAATCCGGCTTTTTCAAGCACGCGGATCGATCGGGCGTTGTCGGGAATACAGGCAGCCTCGATCCGGTGCAACCTCAGCGTATCGAAGGCAAAACGCGACACCAGCTTGACCGCGTCGGTCATCAGGCCGCGGCCGCCGAAGCGCTCGCCGATCCAGTAGCCGATATGGCCGCTTTGCGCGACGCCGTGGCGGATATTGCCGAGCGTGATGCCGCCGGCGAGCTTGCCGCTCGACTTCTCGAAGATGAAGAAGGCGATGGCCGTGCCTTGCGCATAGTCCTCGCGGTAGCGGCTGATGCGCAGCCGCCAGGCGGTGCGGTCGAGCTCGTCCGGCTGCCAGCGCGGCTCCCATGGCTCCAGGAAGGCCCTGCTTTCGCCGCGCAGCGTCGACCATTCGCGGTAGTCATTGGTCAGCGGCACGCGCAGCGTGACCTTTTCGCCCTTCAGTGCCGGCAGGTCGCGGCGAAAGAAAGGGAGCGCGAACACGGCTCTTGAACGGAGGTTAGACGGCGAGCCTGCGGGCCGTCGTCTGCGGGCCCGCAAGCGATTCGAGGATCGCCTCGTAGGGCGCCAGCGTGCCCACGGGGCCGACCGCCGTCAGCGTCGGTTTGGTCGAGAACAGCCGCGAGGAGAGATCGGTCAGCCGCTCGACGGTCAGCGCCGCCAGCCGCTCCATCAACTCCTCCTTGGCGATCGGCCGCCCGAACAGAAGCAATTGCCTTGCGATCTGCGAGGCGCGGCTTGCAGGGCTCTCGGCCGACATGATCAGGCCGGCGCGATATTGCGCGCGCGCCCGGTCGAGCTCTTCCTGCTGGATGCTTTCGCCGGCCTTCTGCAATTCGTCGATGATCACCGGCACCAGCTTGGCGATATCGCTCTGCCCGGTCGCGGCGTGCACGCCGAAAATGCCGGTGTCGGAAAAGCCCCAGTGGAAGGCATAGACCGAATAGCACAGGCCGCGCTTCTCGCGCACCTCCTGGAACAGCCGCGACGACATGCCGCCGCCGAGGATCATCGACAGCACCTGCGAGGCGTAGAAGTCGCGCACATGGTAGGCGCGGCCTTCGAAGCCGAGCACGATCTGCGCGTCCATCAGGTCGCGGTCCTCACGGAAGTCGCCGCCGACATATTGGGCATATTGCGGAATGCTGCTGTCGGCCTTGGCGCGAAAGCCGCCGAGCTGCTTTTCGACCTCGCGCACGAAATTGTCGTGCTTGATGTCGCCGGCGGCCACGATCACCATCCGCTCGGCGCCATATTGCCGTTCGATGAAATCGTGCAACTGCTTGGAGGTGAAGGATTTGACCGTCTCCGGCGTGCCGAGGATCGAGCGGCCGATGGTCTGATGGCGGAAGGCGGTTTCGGTGAAGCGGTCGAAGACGATGTCGTCGGGCGTATCGTGCGCGGCGCCGATCTCCTGCAGGATCACATGCTGCTCGCGCTCCAGTTCCTCGGGGTCGAATTCCGATTCCTGCAGGATGTCGGCCAGGATATCGACGGCCAGCGGCACGTCGTCGGAGAGCACCCTGGCGTAGTAGGACGTCGTTTCGACGCTGGTGGCGGCGTTGATCTCGCCGCCGACATTCTCGATTTCCGAGGCGATCTCGAAGGCGCTGCGCCGCTTCGTTCCCTTGAACGCCATATGCTCGAGCAGATGGGCCATGCCATGCTCTTCATCGCGTTCATTGCGGGCGCCCGACTTCACCCAGGCACCAAGGGCAACGGATTCGAGACTTGGAAGGGTTTCGGTGGCGACTGTCAGGCCGTTCGACAGACGGCTTACCTCAACACCCATATGGCAACTACTCCCTAACGGGCCGCCCGCGTGTGGCGGCTCACGTAATCTTCCACCATTTTCAGCTCGGATGGAAGTATGGTGTACTTTTCGTCGGCTGTCATCAAGTCGCCCAGCCACGAGGGCAGGGCCGGGACAATGCCGCTGGCGGCCTCGACCGCTGCCGGAAACTTCGCCGGATGCGCGGTGCCGAGCACGATCATGGGGACAGAGCCGGGGGCGTGGGCGGCCGCCACATGCACGGCCGCCGCCGTGTGCGGATCGAGCAGATAGCTGCTTTTTTCAAGCGTCTTGCGGATGGTTGCGGCGACCTCGTCGACGCTGGCGCGGCCGGCGTCGAACTCGGCGCGGATGCGCGACATTTCGCCCGCTTCGATGGTGAAGGCGCCGGATTGCTTCAGCCCGTTCATGTAGCGCCTGACCGTGGCGGCATCGCGGCCAGCTGCCTCGAACAGCAGGCGCTCGAAGTTCGACGACACCTGGATGTCCATCGACGGCGAGGTGGTGGCGAACACGCCCTTGGTTCGGTATTCGCCGCTCGATAGTGTGCGCGCCAATATGTCGTTGTCGTTGGTGGCGATGATCAGCCGCTCAACCGGCAGCCCCATGCGCTTGGCGGCGTATCCGGCGAAAATATCGCCGAAATTGCCGGTCGGCACGGTGAAGGACACCGGCCGCTCGGGCGCGCCGAGCGACAGCGCCGAGGAGAAGTAATAGACGATCTGGGCCATGATGCGGGCCCAGTTGATCGAATTGACGCCAGACAGCGACACACGGTCGCGGAAGGCGTGGTCGTTGAACATATCCTTCACCAGGCCCTGGCAATCGTCGAAATTGCCTTCGATCGACAGCGCATGGACGTTCGCAGCAGCCGACGTCGTCATCTGCCGCTGCTGCACCGGCGAGACCTTGCCGTTGGGGAAAAGGATGAAGATGTCGGTGCGGTCGCGCCCCGCGAAGGCGTCTATGGCAGCACCCCCGGTGTCGCCCGAGGTGGCGCCGACGATGGTCGCGCGTTGGCCCCGTTCGGCGAGCACATGGTCCATCAGCCGCGCCAGCAGCTGCATTGCCACGTCCTTGAAGGCCAGCGTCGGGCCGTGGAAGAGCTCGAGGACAAAGCCGTTGGCGTCGGTCTGCACCAGCGGGCACACCGCATCGTGCCGGAAAGTCGCATAGGCCTCGCGCACCAGCCGCTCGAACACGGGGGCGGCAATCTCGCCGTCGAGGAAGGGCGTCAGGACGCGGATGGCAAGGTCGGGATAGGCAAGGCCGCGCATGGCGCGGATGTCGGCAGCCGAGAACTGCGGCCACTCGCGCGGCACGTAAAGCCCGCCGTCGCGCGCCAGCCCGGCCAGCACCGCGTCGGAAAATCCAAGCACGGGCGCATCCCCGCGGGTACTCACATATTGCATCGTCAAAGGCCTATCGTTGCCGGCCGCATCATCCACGGCAAATTGGTTAATTTTCCGAGCCGGCTCAGTCGCATTTTCGCCGCGGCGTTGATATACGTCACCGGCTTTGTGAGAGGGAAGTGCAGTTTATGACGTTTTATTCGGTCAACCGTCGTCTTGTCGCGGGTCTGGCGCTTGCCGGCTTTATGCTTGCCGCCGCCGGCTGCCAATCGAGCGACAACGGTATCCTGAACCTCGGCTTCGGCAAGAAGGATCCGACCGCGCCGCCGCCGCCGCAGGACCCCAAGGTGCTGGCAAGCCAGTTGCGCGCCTACTGCCCGAAGGTGACGCTGCGCGACGGCACCGCCTACTTCAATACCTATGCCAAGGGCGCGACCGCGAAGCCGAAGAAAAAGAAGGGCGATGCGACCGAGGGCGCCGATGCGGCAGCCGCCGCGGCCGCGCAGACCGGGCCCGACGGCGCTCCGGTCGATCCCAATCGCGATCCGGCCAAGATCATCTACCAGGCTTCGATTACCGACCTGACGCGCGACTGCACACACGAGAACGGCCAGCTGACGATGAAGATCGCGGTCGCCGGCAAGGTCGTGCCGGGGCCGCTGTTCGCGCCGGGCACCGTCACCATGCCGATCCGCGTCGCGGTCCAGCACGGGCCTGACGTGCTCTATTCGCAGCTCCACCAGTACCAGGTGCAGGTCACCGATCCGTCTGCGGCCACGCAGTTCGTCTTCACCGACGCCAATGTCGTGGTGCCGGAGCCCAGCGCGACCGACTACCAGGCCTATGCCGGCTACGATGAGAACACGCCGGCAGCGACGACGGGCAAGGGCAAGAGGAAGAAGCGGGTCGCGGCGGCAGCAACGAACTGAGGCGCCGGGCTACTCTGGCAACCCGGCGCTCCTTAACGCGCTGCCAAGAACCTCCGCGAGCGCGGGCGCGCAATTCACGCCTGCAAACTGGCGGCTGTAGCGAAAGGCAGGCTGAAGCTCGAGCACGCGGGCGGCGGCCGCCCTTGCTTCGTCCAATCGGCCAAGCTTGGCCAGCGCGGCGGCCAATTGCACATAGGTGATACTATGTGCCGGATTGGCCTGAACGGACTTGTAGGCCGCACGGCAAGCTTCTTCGTAGCGGCCGCGCAGCAAATGGCTCGCTGCCTGCGCATCAAACGCGGCCCAGGCCCAGGAATCGAACGGGCTTAGCCGCAGACCCCGCTCGCTCCATTCTATCGCGCGCTCCGCTTCGCCGCTCCATCCGAGAATGACACTGCCCAGAATGTAGGTCAGCGCAGATGAGGGGCTGATGGCGAGGGCGGCTTCCAATGCCGTGAATGCAGCGGCGCGATCGTGCGCATCCATTCCGATGGAGAAGCCGGCCCATGTCAGCGCGAGCGCATCATCCTGTCCATGGACGATGGCCGACCGGGCGTGGCGGATCGAAGACGCACGGTTGATCTCCTGCAGACCGGCGCGAAGGAACAAGCAATGGTGGCACATCGCGGCATTGCCATGCGCCAACGCATAGCCTGGTTCGAGCGCGATCGCGCGGTCAAGAAGCACCAGCGCTCTGGTCACTTGCTCCGGCATGCCTGAATCGACGTCGGGCTGGGCTTGCAGCACGAGATCGTAGGCATCGAGACTGTCGGGGCGCTTGCGCCTGACACGTTCGATTTCGGCTTTCCGCAGGCTCGGCGCAATCGCGCCCACTGCTGACAGGGCGATCTCGTCTTGAAGCGCAAAAATGTCTTCGCAGCTGCGATCGTAGCGCTCGGCCCATATATGCGCGCCGGTCGATGCATCGATCATCTGCCCGGTAACACGCACGCTACCGCCGGCCTTGCGCACACTGCCTTCGAGGACATAGCGAACGCCAAGCTCGCGGCCGACCTGCTTAACGTCCACCGCGCGACCCTTATAGGTGAAGGTCGAGTTTCGTGCGATGACGAACAGCCACTTGACGCGTGCCAGGCCAGTGATGATGTCGTCGACCATTCCGTCGGCAAAGTACTCTTGCTCAGGATCGCCGCTCAAGTTCGAGAACGGCAGGACCGCGACGGAGGGTTTCTCGGGCGGGGTCGGCGCCGACGCGGCGCGGGCGGCGGCCGAGGCATCAGGAACATTCGTGGCGACGGCCGGTCCGACATAGCGATAGCCGCGGCGCGGCAGTGTTTCGATCCAGCTCTCGGCATCCGCAGCGTCAGCCAGCACCCGCCGCAAGGCTGCGATCTGAACCGTCAGATTGTTGTCGGCAACCGCCAATCCGCCCCAGCCGGCCTCGATCAGCGCGTCCTTGGACACTGGTACGCCAGCGTTCTCGATCAGCACTCGCAGCAGCGCGACGGCGCGCTGCCCAAGTATGGTCGGCTCGGCGCCGTAAAAGAGAATGCCCACCTCCGGATCGAGGCGGAACGGGCCGAACTGGTAGAGGTCGCCTCCGATTGTCATTCGCGTCTTTTAGCAAATTTTTGGCAACGGATTCACGACTTTCCGGCACGGGCGGCCGATGTTGCGCAAATGCTTGCCTGAAGCAGGCGCCAACTCAGAGGAGGATCATATGAGCGCCAATGCCGTCATCCGCATGCCCGATGAGAGGAAGGGCGTCATGCTGCGTGGTCATCCTATGGCTTTCCTCGTCACCGGCGAAAATACCAGGCATACGAGCATGTTCGATTGGACGATCCCGCCGGAGTTCGCCACCGGGCGGCATGTTCACCGGGTGCAGGAGGAGACCTTCTACCTGCTCGAGGGCGAGTGTGAGTGGCATGTCGGCGACAAGACGATCCGCGCAACGCCCGGAACCTATCTGTTCATCCCGCCGGGATTGCCGCACAACATCACCAACGTCAGCGACAAACCGGCCCGCGTGCTGATGACCGTTTCTCCGCCTGGCCACGAGCACTATTTCGAAGAACTCGCCAAGCTCGCGGCGCAGGGTGTGCCGGATCCAAAAGCGCTCGCCGATCTGCGAAACCGCTACGACACCGACCAGCTCTCGACGTTGACAACGCGCGCTTAGGTTTCGTCCCCAACCTTTGGACGCGAGCAGATTTTCCGGTGATCCTACGCGTCTTCCGACCACTCCGACAAAGCCGCGATCGTGCTGTTCAGTTCCGCCCAGCGGCGGATGACCGTTTCGGCGCCGGCCTCGGTCAGCGCGTCGGCATGGCCGGGATAGCTATGCCCGGCGCCGGTGAAGCCGATGACGCGCATGCCGGCCGCCCTGGCGCCGGTGATGCCGTGCACGGAATCCTCGATGACGAAGGTATTCTTCGGGTCGGCGCCTAGCTTCTCGGCGGCATAGAGAAAGACGTCCGGCGCCGGCTTGGTCTTCTTGCTGGGGATGTCGAGCCCGGAGAAGATGCGGCCGGCGAAGAACGGCAGCAGGCGCACTTTCTCCAGCATGAACTCGACCCGTTCACCGCGTGAGTTGGAGCAGACGGCGCGCGGCGCCGTGACGGCCGCGACCGCCTCGCGGGCGCCGTCGATAATGCGTACGTCGCTGCGCAGCTTGCGGTCGACCAATTCCTCCTCGCGGTCGATCAGCGAGGCTTGGAACGGAGTGTGCGACTTCTCCTCGACCCGCATCAATATGTCTTTGAAGGTCAGCCCGGCATAGGTCTCGGCAATTTCCTCGGCCGAGATTTCGTACCCGGCCAAGGTGATGAGCTCGGCGTCAACGCGCGCGGCGATGATTTCGGAATCGACGAGCACGCCGTCGCAATCGAAGATGACAAGGTCTGGCTGGGGCATGGCAATCCGGAACGCGGAGGAGGAAACATGGCCTGACTGGCCCAAGCGGCGCGGCATACACCAATGGGCCGGTTTCCGCAAACCGCACGAAGCTCCGCAGCCTTCACCGAATGTTTACGCTGATCGGTAACCATAACAGCCAGTAAACCGTAACGCGTGCTTTGGGTGTTTTGATGTCTGCCGTGCGTCTTCTCGACGAACTTTCCCACGCTCCCCAGCAGTCCGAATGGCTGGACACGATCCTGAAAGGCGACTGCGTCGCGGCCCTCGACAGGTTGCCGGAAAAGTCGATCGATGTCGTCTTCGCCGACCCGCCCTACAATCTGCAGCTCGATGGCGACCTGCACCGGCCCGACCAGTCCAAGGTCGACGCCGTCGACGACGACTGGGACCAGTTCGAAAGTTTCGAGGCCTATGATGCTTTCACCCGCGCCTGGCTGCTGGCGGCGCGCCGCGTGCTGAAGCCAAGCGGCACGATCTGGGTCATCGGCTCCTATCACAACATCTTCCGCGTCGGCGCCCGGATGCAGGATCTCGGCTTCTGGATCCTCAACGACGTCGTCTGGCGCAAGACCAATCCGATGCCGAACTTCCGCGGCCGCCGCTTCCAGAACGCGCATGAGACGATGATCTGGGCCTCGCGCGACCAGAAGGCCAAGGGCTACACCTTCAACTACGAGGCGCTGAAGGCGTCGAACGACGATCTGCAGATGCGCTCCGACTGGCTGTTCCCGATCTGCACCGGCGGCGAGCGGCTGAAGGACGAGAACGGCAACAAGCTGCACCCGACGCAGAAGCCGGAAGCGCTGCTTGCCCGCATCATGATGGCCTCGACCAAGCCGGGCGACGTCGTGCTCGACCCCTTCTTCGGCTCGGGCACCACGGGCGCCGTCGCCAAACGCCTTGGCCGCCACTTCGTCGGCATCGAGCGCGAGCAGGCCTATATCGACGCCGCCAACGAGCGCATCGCTGCCGTTCGTCCGCTGGAGGACGCCGATCTTACCGTGCTCTCCGGCAAACGCGCCGAGCCGCGCGTCGCCTTCATCAGCCTGATCGATACCGGCCTGGTAGCGCCCGGCGCCACGCTCTACGACGCCAAGAAGCGCTGGGCCGCCAAGGTGCGCGCCGACGGCACGCTGGCGATCGGCGACAGCGCCGGCTCGATCCACAAGATCGGCGCCGAGGTGCAGGGGCTGGATGCCTGCAACGGCTGGACCTTCTGGCACTATGAGCGCAGCGGCGGCCTCACCCCGATCGACGAATTGCGCCGCATCGCACGCCTCGGCATGGAGCGGGCGGGAGCCTGACCCGCTTGAATCAAGACTTTAGCGGATCGCCGCAAGCGATTCAGATCAGGCAGCAATCCCGAGCCGCTCAAGGTCTGCTTTAAGCGCCTTAGCGTCGGTGAACAGCACCGCCTGCCAGCCGGCCGCCTTGGCGCCGTCGACATTCTTCTGGCTGTCGTCGATGAACAGCGTGGCGGCGGGCTCCAGGCCAAATGATGCGACGTGATGGTCGTAGATGGCCTGATCCGGCTTGATCAAGCCGATCTCGGCGGACACGGTAACGCCGCGCGGGCGGTCGAGAAAATCGAAGCGCCGGCGGGCCTCGGCAAAAGTGTCGGCGGCGAAATTGGTCAGCATGGTCACGTCCCGGCCGCCCTCGATCAGGCCGACCATGATGGCGACACTGTCCTCATAGGCATGCGGCACCATGTCATGCCAGTGGCGGCGGAAATTGCGGATGTTTTCGGCATGAGCGGGATGCTCGGCGATCAGCAGCGCTTCCGCTTCTTCCCATGTCCGTCCGCGATCCTGTTCGATGTTCCAGTCATGCGTGCAGACATTGTCGAAGAACCACTTGCGCTCCTCGGCATCCGGAATGAGGCGGCTGAACGGGATATTCGGATCGTAGTGGATCAGCACCCTGCCGATGTCGAACACGATATGGCGGATTTCGGTCATTGCGGGCCTTTCATTGTGGACGCTTCTTCGTCGCGCCCGGTATCGCCGCTTCGATTACCTTTTTCATGACGGTGGGCAGCGCTTCCCCGGAAATCTCATGGGCCAGCGACCAGAAATGCCCACCCGGCGCATCGCCTTCGATGTGGGCATGAAAGACGTCGAGTTCGAGCGCGAAATGCGTGAAGACATGGCCGATGCGCCCGGTGCGCCGCCAGGTGGCTGGCAAGGGTGCGGCATCCGCCGTCGTGGCGCCGTCGGCCCGCGCCGTCCAGGCCGTGGTCGGCACCTCCGTCATGCCGCCGAGCAGGCCCTTTTCCGGCCGCTTGCGCAACAGAATGGCGCCGTCGCCGCGCTCGGCGACAAAGGCCGCGCCCCGCCTGAGCGGCTTGTCGTCCTTGGGCAGCCGGACCGGGAAGCGTTCGGGATCACCCGCGAGTATCGCGCTGCAATCCTCGCGCACCGGGCACAGCACGCAGCGCGGCCGCTTCGGCGTGCAGATCGTCGCGCCAAGATCCATCATCGCCTGGGCGAAGTCCCCAGGCCTTTTCCGGGGCACCAGCTTCTCGACCAGCGCGCGGATTTCGGGCTTGGCCTCGCTGAGCGGCGTCTCTATCGAATAGAGCCGCGATACGACGCGCTCGACATTGCCGTCGACGACGGCGGCCGGGCGGTCGAAGGCGATCGCCGCGATCGCCGCCGCCGTATAGGCGCCGATGCCCGGCAATTCCTTCAATCCGGCGTCGGTGTCGGGAAAACGCCCGCCTTGCCGCGCCACGAGATCGGCGCAGGCCTTGAGGTTGCGTGCCCGCGAATAATAGCCGAGCCCGGCCCAGGCCTTCATGACGTCCTCGGCGGGCGCGGCAGCCAGCGCCTTGACGGTCGGCCATTTCTCGACGAAGGCCCGGAAATAGGCTTTTACCGCCTCGACCGTGGTCTGCTGCAGCATCACCTCGGAGAGCCAGATGCGATAGGGATCGGGCCTTGTCCCGCGCGCGAACGCGCCGGGCGTGACGCGCCAGGGCAGGTCGCGGTGATGCGCGTCGTACCAGGCAAGCAGGCGGGCGGCGACGCTGCTATCTCCGGATACGGCCTTCTCGGCCTTGCGGGTCTGGTCTTGCGGTGCCATTGATCGGGTGAACTGGGGATCGGAGAACGCACATGGCAGGGAAAAGGCCCTTCGGCAATCCCGTTCCGGTCAGCGATCTCGCAACCGAGATCCTCGATCCGGTGTTGAAGAAGCGCGCCGGCATCTCGATCGGGCTGGTGCAATCCTGGGAAGAGATCGCCGGACCGCGCCTGGCCAGCCACTCGCGCCCGGAGAAAATCCAGTGGCCGCGCCGCCTGCATGAGGACGATCCGTTCGAGCCCGCGACGCTGATCATCGCCTGCGAAGGCATGGCGGCGCTGCATTTGCAGCATGAGGCCGGCGAGGTCATCAACCGCGTCAACGCCTTTCTCGGCTTCAACGCCATCGGCCGCATCAAGATCTTGCAGAAGCCGGTCCTTTCGGCCAAAGCCCGGCCGAAACCGGCGCCGAGGCCGCTCAGCGAGGCCGAGAAATCGAAACTGGCGCGCACGGTCGGCAAGATCGAGGACGATGGCCTGCGCGCTTCGCTGGAGCGGCTTGGAGCGACCATCCTGGGACAAAAAAGGCCGTGAGCATGTCTTGCGAAAGTGGGCAGCGGTTTCGGGAAAAGTCATGCGCCGTGCTGCAAAATTGTCGTCAATATCGCGTATTCGTGATCGCGCCCGAAAAATTTGGCGATTGGATTGGGGACGGCGATGCCTTAATTCGCGCCAACTCTCGCCTTTTCTAGCCCTTGCATTGCAAAATCCAACCGATATCAGGTGATTCGCATGAACCGTGCCCCGTTTGGCAAAAGCTTGTCCCGCAGAAACCTTCTGACCACGCTGGCCGCCGTTCCGGCTGTGGCGTTGCTTGCCGCATGCAGCGACTCGGGCGAGGACGCAAAGGCGGCCGACGTGAAGCCCGCCAACCCGTCGACGCCGGCCAAGCCTGCGACACCGGCGGCCGCTCAGGTGCCGGAAGCGCAGGGCACGGTCGATATGGCCGAGCTGCTGAAGCCTGGCGCGCTGCCGGAAAAGCAGCTCGGCAAGGACGACGCCAAGGTCACCATCGTCGAATATGCCTCGATGACCTGCCCGCATTGCGCGCATTTCAACGAGGCAACCTTCCCTGAGTTGAAGTCGAAATACATCGACACCGGCAAGGTGCGCTACATCCTGCGCGAATTCCCCTTCGACCCGAGCGCCGAGGCCGGCTTCATGCTGGCGCGCTGCGCCAAGGACAACTACTTCGCCATGGTCGACGTGTTGTTCAAGCAGCAGCCGAGCTGGGTTGGCGTCAGCAACACCAAGGAAGCGCTGCTGCAGATCTCCAAGCTTGCCGGTTTTACACAGGAGTCCTTTGAGGCCTGCTTGACGGACCAGAAACTTCTGGACGATGTGAGAGCAGTCCAGAAACGCGGAGCGGACGAGTTCAAGGTCGACTCGACGCCGACCTTCTTCATCAACGGAAAGACCTACAAAGGGGCGATGTCGATTGAGGAAATGTCGGCCATCATCGACCCTCTGCTCTGACGTCCAGGCCGCGCCGAAGCGGCCTAGTTTCGGCGCGCTCGCCTGTATTGGGCGGCGCGAATGAAGTTTTCGCGCCTTCGCCTCCTCGGTTTCAAGTCCTTCGTCGAGCCCGGTGAGTTCGTCATCGAACGCGGGTTGACCGGCATTGTCGGGCCGAACGGCTGCGGCAAGTCGAACCTTGTCGAGGCGCTGCGCTGGGTGATGGGCGAAAGCTCCTACAAGAACATGCGCGCGTCCGGCATGGACGACGTGATCTTTTCCGGCTCCGGAGCTCGGCCGGCGCGCAACACCGCTGAAGTCACGCTCTTCCTCGACAATACCGACCGCACCGCGCCCGCCGCCTTCAACGATGCCGATGAATTGCAGGTGTCGCGCCGCATCGAGCGCGAGGCGGGCTCCCTCTATCGCATCAACGGCAAGGAAGCCCGCGCCAAGGACGTGCAGCTTCTCTTCGCCGACCAGTCGACCGGCGCGCGCTCGCCCTCGATGGTCGGCCAGGGCCGCATCGGCGAGCTGATCCAGGCGAAACCGCAGGCCCGCCGCGCCCTTCTCGAAGAAGCCGCCGGCATTTCCGGCCTGCACACGCGCCGCCATGAAGCCGAACTCCGGCTCAAGGCGGCCGAACAGAACCTCGAACGGCTGGACGACGTCGTCGGCGAGCTGGAAAGCCAGATCGACAGCCTGAAGCGCCAGGCGAGACAGGCCTCACGGTTCAAGAACCTGTCGGCCGACATCCGCAAGGCCGAGGCGACGCTGCTGCACCTGCGCTGGACGCTGGCCAAGACCCAGGAAGGCGAGGCGCGCTCGGCGCTGGCCGTCGCGACCACGCTGGTCGGTGATCGCGCCGCTGCCCAGATGGCCGCCGCCAGGGAGCAAGGCATCGCCGCGCACCGTCTGCCCGACCTGCGCGACGCGGAAGCCGCCGCGGCCGCCGCTTTTCAGCGCCTGTCGATCGCCAAGACGCAGATCGAGGAGGAAGCCGGCCGCATCCGCTCGCGCCAGGCGGAGCTGGAACGCCGCTTGCAGCAGCTCGACGCCGACATCGCCCGCGAGGAGCGGATGGTGCGCGACAACGCCGACATCCTCGAGCGTCTCCGCAATGAAGAAGCCGAGCTCAACTCGGAAAACGCCGGCGCCGCCGAGCGCGAGGCCACCACCCGCGCCGCCTTCGAGCAGGCCGGCGCGACGCTGTCGCAAAGCGAGGCAAAACTTGCCGCGCTGACCGCCGAACGCGCTGAAGCCGCCGCCTCGCGCCACCAGATCGAGCGCACGCTGCGCGAAACCGCCGAGCGCCGCGACCGCTTCGCCCGCCAGCTTGCCGAGGTCGATCGCGAACTCTCCGATATCGTCGCGCGCATTTCCGGCCTGCCCGATCCGGCGGAGAAACGGCTTCTGGTCGAGGATGCGCTGGCCCGGCTGGAGGAGAGCGAAGCCGGTGCCATTGCCGCCGAGCAAGCAGTCGCCGAGGCGCGCGCCTCCGAAAGCGCCGCTCGCCCGCCACTGCAGGACGCCAAGGCGGAATTGCAGCGCATCGAAACCGAAGCGCGCACGCTGGCCAAGATCCTCAACGCTGCGAGCGGCGACCTCTTCCCTTCGGTGCTGGAGCAAATCAGCGTCGAGCGCGGTTATGAGACCGCGCTCGGTGCGGCGCTGGGCGAGGACCTCGACGTGCCGCTCGACCGCAGCGCTCCGGTGCATTGGGGCGAAAGCGCAGTGCACCCCGGCGATGCGGCGCTGCCAGAAGGCGTGAAGAGCCTTGCGAGCGTGGTGCGCGCGCCGGCGCAGCTTGCGCGCCGCCTGGCGCAGATCGGCATCGTCGATGCCGCCGACGGCCGCCGGCTTCAAGCGTTGTTGGCACCTGGCCAGCGGCTGGTCAGCCGCGACGGCGCGCTCTGGCGCTGGGACGGCCTCACGGCCAGCGCCGACGCGCCGACCGCCGCCGCGCAGCGGCTGGCGCAGAAGAACCGCCTGGCCGAGCTCGACGCCGAGGCGGTGCAGGCAACCCGCGTCGTGCGCGAAGCAGAAGAAGCATTGGCGCGGGCCGAGCAGGCGATGCGCCAGGCGAGCGAGGCCGAGCGCAACGCGCGTCAGTCCGGCCGCGATGCCCAGCATGGGCTGGACGCCGCGCGCAACGCGCTGGCCGAGGCGGAGAAGGCCGGCGGCGAGCTGGCAAGCCGGCGCGCTGCCCTGGACGAAGCCCGCGCCCGGATCGTCGACAGCCATGAGGAAACGCAAGCCGCTTTCCTCGAGGCCGAGGCGATGCTCAAGGACGCACCCGATCTCGGCGACCTGCAGCTCCAGCTCGAACAGGCGTCCGCCAATGTCGCGCGCGACCGCGCCACGCTCGCCGACGCGCGCGCCGTGCATGAGGGCCTGCGGCGCGAGGCCGAGGCGCGCATACGCCGGCTCGACGCGATCGGCGCCGAGCGCAAGAACTGGCTGGAGCGCGCCGAGAATGCCTCGACGCAGATCGCCGCCCTCGGCGAGCGCAAGGCCGAAGCCGAAGCCGAGCGCGAGAGGCTGGCCGACGCGCCTGACGAGATCGACGCCAAGCGTCGCGCGCTGCTGACGCAGCTCTCCGAGGCCGAGGCGCTGCGCCAGGCTGCGGGCGACCGGCTGCAGGAGGCCGAGACCAAGCAGGCTGAGCTCGACAAGGCGGCGACCGCCGCCATCCAGTCGCTTGCCGAAGCGCGCGAAACCCGCGTCCGCGCCGAGGAGCGGCTGACGGCGGCCGACGAGCGGCGCGCCGAGGTCGAGGCGCGCATCCAGGAAGCGCTGAACACACCGCCGCATCTCGTCATCAAGCATACCGGGCTCGAAGTCGACGATCCGATGCCTGACATGGCCGAGATCGAGCGCCAGCTCGACCGGCTGAAGATCGAACGCGAGCGGCTCGGCGCCGTCAATCTGCGCGCCGAGGAAGAGCAGCGGGAGCTGTCCGAGCGCCTGGAGACCATTGTTTCCGAACGCGAGGACATCATCGAGGCGATCCGCAAGCTGCGCCAGGCGATCCAGAGCCTCAACCGCGAAGGCCGCGAGCGGCTGCTTTCGGCCTTCGAGGTGGTGAACGGCCATTTCCAGCGGCTGTTCTCGCATCTGTTCGGCGGCGGCACGGCCGAGCTGCAGTTGATCGAGTCGGAAGATCCGCTGGAGGCCGGGCTCGAAATCCTCGCCCGCCCGCCGGGCAAGAAGCCGCAGACCATGACGCTGCTTTCCGGCGGCGAGCAGGCGCTGACCGCCATGTCGCTGATCTTTGCCGTGTTCCTCACCAATCCGGCGCCGATCTGCGTGCTCGACGAGGTCGACGCGCCGCTCGACGACCACAATGTCGAGCGCTTCTGCAACCTGATGGACGAGATGTCGAAGACCACCGAGACGCGCTTCGTCATCATTACCCACAACCCGATCACCATGGCGCGCATGGACCGGCTGTTCGGCGTCACCATGGCCGAGCAGGGCGTCAGCCAGCTGGTCTCGGTCGACCTGCAGGCGGCCGAAGCGATGCGCGAGGCGAGCTGAGGCGGCTCGGCGCTGGTGAGGCGATTGTCCCGGACAGCGGAAGGTTGTTGCCGAATTGTGCGGCATCGCTGCCCCGGACTTGAGCTTTGGTCAGATCGATCCTAAGCCAACTAAAGTTCATGCGAGACTTCCTCGCGTGCCGGGGTGGATCTGCCCATCAGCTTCCCTTGGCGGCTCCATTCGCTGAGTTCGACATCGAAGCAGGTGCCGCCGCCAGGCCTGGAAACGCAGCGGACATCGCCGTTGTGGCGCTTCGCAATCTGCCTGACAAGAGCCAGTCCAAGGCCAACGCCGCCTTCCCGTTCGCGTGTCCCTACCGGGCGATAAAATGGCTCGAAAATCCGCTCGCGCTCTTCCGGGGCGACACCCGGACCTCGGTCGCACACCGATAGCGTGACGGCATCGCTCTGGCTGCGCGTCAACCACACCTCTATCGCGTTGCCGCCACCATAACGATGGGCATTGTCGAGGAGATTGCGGACAAGCCGACGCAGAAGCCGTGGCTCGCCGAGGACCGTGACTGGTTCCCCTTCGAGGGAAGCACCGTTCGCCGCGCACTCCTCGGCGGTGATTGCCAACAGATCGACCGGGTGCAGGTCAGTTGCCAATTCGAGCGTTTCAAGACGGCTGGCCAGTAGAATCTCACCGACAAGACTATCCAGTTCCGCAATGTTGCTTTCGAACTCCTGCTGCAGCCTTTTGTCCGCATGTGGTTGCAGCATCTCAACACCCATTCGCAAGCGCGCAAGTGGAGAGCGCAACTCATGCGATGCGTTGGCGAGAAGTGTTTTGTGGGCGGAGAGCAACTCCGCGATTCGCTCCGCCATCTGGTTAAAACTGCCAGCGAGCGCCGCGACTTCGTCCTTGCCGGTAGCCTCCACACGCCGCGACAGGTCTCCCGCCCCGACGCCGTCGACCGCCTTCTTAAGTCCTTCCAGCCGTCGTGTCAGGCGGCGAGTCACGGGGTAAGCGCCTATCCCAACAGCTACGAGTGTGGCCCCGAGTAGCAGGAAGACATGAGGGATCGGCTCATCATAGTCGACGGGACGGCGGATGACGAGCACGCGCCCGTCCGGGAGTGCGAGTGTCCAAACCCACCCGTCGAGTGTGGGCCGTTCCGTAAAGCCCTCACTCGTTGGGCGCCCCGGCGGTGGAAGCGGTGCGCCCACCGAAGCGACGGACACGCCGTCCGGCGAAAAAACAGCTATATCGGAGCCTTCAAGCCGCAGCTGGAGTTGAAGGAGCGTGGCGGTGAGAGCCGAGGGCGTGGCGGTGTCGGCCGACAATGCGACTTCGGCCAATGCGGTACTGATCCCGACCCGGCTTCCGGGCTGAATCTCGCCCAGAACGTAACGCCACAGCACTCCGACGAGCACGGCGAATACGCAAAGGCTCAGCAGTAGGGCGGCGTAGATGTGTTGATAAAGGCGCCTCATTCAACCTTCTCCGGGCGGTCATGGTGGCGGGCGAAGAGATACCCCACCCCTCGAATGGTAAGGATTTGTCTTGGCCGGCGGGGGTCTCTCTCGATCGCAGCGCGGATGCGGGAGATGTGGACATCAATGCTGCGGTCGAACGGCTCGAACGGCTCGCCCTTGACCAGATCCATGATTTGATCACGCGACAGGACGCGGCCGGCGTGCCGGGCGAGAGCAACCAGCAGATCGAATTGAAAGCTGGTGAGGCTTTGCTCAACGCCGTCCAAGCGGAGTTGTCGCGCCTCAGGGTCGATTTCAAGCGGGCCGAAGCACAAGAGGTCCTGGTGTTTCGGGCCCGCGTTGCGCCGCCGGAGAATGGCGCGTAAGCGGGCAACCAGTTCACGAGGACTGAAGGGTTTCGGAAGGTAGTCATCCGCTCCGAGTTCCAGACCCACCACGCGGTCCGTCTCGTCACCCCGCGCGGTGAGCATGAGGATCGCAACATCGGAGCTCATACGGACCCGTCTGCAGACTTCCAATCCGTCGATGCCCGGAAGCATCAGATCGAGAACGATCGCCGACACACCTCCTCGCGCGAGGCGAACGAGGCCCTCCTCTCCAGTTGGCGAATGTTCGACAGCAAAACCCGTCTGGCGCAGAAAGTCTGAGACCATTCCAGCAAGCCTACGGTCATCTTCGATCAGCAGTACGAGATCAGACATGGCCGCCTGGCGCTCCAAATAAATCCCTGGGCTGCTGTGACGACTCGTATCCTGGGATAGCCGGGTTGTGCTCATACGGTCGCCGCTCGGTTCGCGTGGCGGCGCATTCCACACCTGGTTCCGAAATTGAGCGAGGGCGCGGCGCCAAGCTTCGCCAAGATAGCCAATGCGTCGCGCCAAGGGCACTGTCGAAAAGGTCTCGCTCACGCCGAAAGAGGAACCTAGCGAGGTCATGGATTCCATAGCTGATGAAGAACGCCGCGAAGACGTCGATTGAGTAGTGGAGATGGCCAAGAAGCACGGCCGCGCCGAAGAGCGCTGTCGCTGCCAAGAAGGTCAACCGCAGCCTCGGCTCCTTCCAGAACATCAAGGCGAGAAGGAATGGTGAACCTGTGTGGCCTGAGAAAAAGAAATCGCCGCCAAATGTGAACGACTGCATAAGTCCGTTCAGGTCGAACTTGCTCCTGGTTGGAAAGGGGCCCAAATGGGTCAGGATGATGAATCCCGATCTCACGAGAATGAATAGAGCCAGGCCTTTGAACACAAACGGAATGCGCTCAGGCCACACAATGAGAAGGACGCTGACGAACAGCCACAGGAGAAGCGGACCCTCGACGAAGACGAAATCAACGTTAACGACCGGGACGTTGTCCAGAATGATGTCCGTTACAGGATTGCTGATACTCTCGGTCGCAAAGTTTCCGGCGTAGAAATTCGAAACGATGCTCAGCACCAGCAAGGCTGTGCTGACACCGATATCGTATAGAAGGCGCCTACCGAGCGGGGGGGCAAGCTTGGCGTCTGGATAAGGTTGGACGCTTGTCATGGAGCGGGCTTTTGTGGATGGTCTCGAAAGTCGAGCCAGGTTTCGGTGAACGGCTTTTTCAGGAAGGTCGCCCAGAAAAAGTTCATCGCGTAGCGCAGCCCGATGCGTGCCACGCCTTCGCCAACCAGCCGCCGTCCGGAGGATAGCGCCGGCAGCGAAAATGTGAAATCGACGTCCCCAACTTTGGAGAGACGGCGCGCCAGCTCGGTGTCTTCGCCATAAAATGCAAAGTGCGGATTGAAGCCACCGATCCGCACCAAGGCGTCGCGCCTGGCGACAAAGTTACCTCCTTGCATCATCGACCCGACGCGAAGAACGTAGCGGTTGAGAAGATAACAGATATACCCTCCGCAATAGAACGCGCGTACAAGCGCACGTGTGGGCTTCGGCAGATCATAGTAGATGAGAGGTCCGCTCGTGGCGACGAGTTGTGGATTGGCCGCAAATGCTCGCAGGACCTTGTCTATCCATCCCTCCGTAATGATCGTATCGGCGTCGACATTGGCGATCAGATCGCCTGTTGCGACATGATAGCCCGCGGATCGAGCGCGAACGAGACCTTTGACGGGTTCATCGATGACGACGACGCCAGGATACGTTTCGGCCGTGCGCCGCGTCTGGTCCGTGCTCGCGTTGTTCACGACAATGACTTCGGCGGTGCACAGCGATCGCTTGATCTCAGCGATGATGGCTTCCAGTGTTCGTGGGAGATATGCTTCTTCGTTATAGGCCGGTACGACAAAGCTGATCTTGATACCGTCTTTCATCGCTTGGTTTCCGATCGATCAAGAGTTGATAGTGATGCTCCCATTGGTCCGCGATCCGCTCAGTTGCGAATTGCTTCACGTAGGAAGCGCCACCGAAGCCGAGCTGTGACTGCAGTTCCGGATTGCTGAGCAAATCCGCAAGACGATCCGACAACGCTGCGGCATCGGACGCTTCCACCAGGAAGCCGCGGTCAATTCCGATATATTCCGGAAGAGCCCTCGCATTCGCGCCGATCACAGGGATGCCGCACGCCATAGCCTGAAGCATGGCCATCCCTTGCGTCTCGGACGTACTCATGGTCACAAAGGCATCGGACGCCTGGAACAGTTCCGCGAGGCTTGATTTCGGCAGCGTCCCAACGAAGCGCACGCTTGGTTCGAGGCTAAGCTGTTGTGCGAGGGCGCGAAGGTGACGCTCCTGACTGCCATGGCCGGCAACGACGAGTTCGGCAGACGGTATTCGCTGCTTCAGCAAAGCAAGCGCGTGGAGAATAGGATCGATATTCTTCTCTGAACCGAGCCTGCCAGCATAAACGATCGTAGGGCCCGGGAGGCGCAGCTCTGTTTTGAGCCTGCACTTCAGTGCTGGGGAGACAGGTCGGAAAACCTCCGTTGCGATGGGGTTGGAAACGACCTCAAGCGGGCGGCGGAGCCTGTCCTGACCCAGCTCGTTGAAAACGGATCGCGATGGCGCGGTAACAAAACTGCAGCGATTGTAATACCAAAGAACATAGGCAGCCGCGGCATCCATCCCGAACGGCAGATACGAACCAAACGCCCTGATGGCCGTATGATTTGTTCCGGCAATCGGAATTCCCAGCCTTCTGCCAGCCAGAAGAGCGTTCAGTCCTACACCAAAGAAACTCTGGGAGTGGATGACGTCGGGCCGTGACGCGATCGGCAGATGCAACCACGAAGCCGGCGTTGGAAAGACCGCCCGCGATTGCTTTGTCGAGGTTGGAAATGGCAGCGAGTGCAAGCGATGGATGCTGATGTTGGGGCCTAGATTCAACTCAACCGGAACTGCGTTGATGCGTTCGAATTCCCGATGGCCGTAGCGCGGCACGTAGAAGTCGACAACATGCCCCCGTTGTCCGAGCGCTTTCGCCAAAGCCTCAATCGAGTCCTGAATCCCGCCGATCTCGGGATAGAAATTGTCAGAAAAGATGGCGATGCGCATGGCGTTGTCTTGTCGCTTGCTATTTGGACAGGAGAAAATAAAGCGCGATCACACCCGCGATCAGCAAAACAATGTAGTAATAGGTCATGCTCTGACCGATGGCAGTATATCCAGAGTGGAACGCGTAACCGACACAAAGGAGAGCAAGCGATTTGGGAAGAGTGGCTAGAAAATTGACTGTTAAGAATCGCCCAAACGTCATCCGGGCGATGCCCGCAGCAATCAAGACGGGTGCGCCAACCGCGTGCGTGAGCTTGCCAGCCACGAGAACCCGGTCGGCCTTGTGGAGAAACTGCTCCTGAAGGGCGGCCGCTCGCGTGAGCGAGCCCTGGCTCGCCCACCTTGTAACCATTCGAGTTCCACCCCATCGCCCAAGCGCGTAGAGAGCCGAATCCCCTAGCAAATCGCCCGCCACGACGATCGCCAGCACAGACCAGAATTCGAGTTGACCGGCAGCTACCAAGACCCCGCAGGCGATGGTCACAAGCGGCCCTTCAGCGATCGCGAGCGGCATAAGAACCGCATACGGATGGACTGACAGGAGGCCGAGGATTTCGCTTGTGCTGAAGACCATTGCCCGAGACCACCGCCACCTTGGGCGCGGGCTCCGACAGCGTCCGCGGACGTCGCCCGCGGCGTTCGCGCTACGTTCTCAGGCTACGCCATGGCTGTTTCTGGATTCCGGTGTCAAAGTAAAGTTTTGTAAAGTCTGTACCAAAAGCTGTTCGCAGCCAACACTGTGCTGTTCCAATGAACGGATAGGGAGTGACGGCTGGATGTGGCGCTTAGCGAAATCGCCGGTTGAGTCCATCCTGAAGGCAATCCAGCGAAATCCGGAACTTCAGCGCTATATCGCGTCGCACCCCAGCTTTTGGGGCTGGCTTGCCAAGCGATTTAACCGTTCCGAGCCGTTTGGGCTGCGGTTGACCGTTGGCGCAGCGCTGGCGTCCGCCTTCCTGTTGTTTTTCCTCTCGGTTGTTCAGGATTTGATCGCCAAGGAAGCTGTCGTTCTCGCCGATTTGCGTCTGCTATCCCTGGTTCAAATGTATCGCACGCCCGGCTTGACCAGGGTCATGCTCTTCCTGACCTATTTGGGGAACTGGCAGGTCGTCACCGCAGGCGCCAGCTTGTTGGTGCTCTATCTTGCGCTCTCGCGCCGATGGCTTTGGATCCTGGCGCTGCTCATCTCGATCGGCGGCGGTGAGATACTCGTACAATTGGGAAAGGCGGGCTTTGCCCGCCCCCGCCCTAATCTCATCAATGCATTGATCCCGGCTCATGGCTCGAGCTTTCCGAGCGGTCACGCCTTCGTGGCGATATGTTTTTACGGCTTAGTCGGGTGGTTCGCGCTCGATTGGGTGGATACCTGGAAAGCGAAGGCCGCAATTGCAGTGGTAACGGTAGCCACCGTGCTGGCCATCGGCCTTTCGCGGATTTATCTAGGGGTCCATTGGACATCTGACGTGATAGCGAGTTTGGGCCTCGGCGCGGCCTGGCTCACTCTGACGATCACCTTTTTCAGCGTTGCGAGAGCATCTGCCGCCGGCACCGTTTCGCGACCCATAGGTGGATGGTCCGGACCAGCGGCGGCAGCTCTCTTTATAGCCTGGGCAGGTATTGTAAGCGCATTCAACTACACGCACCCGTTTGTTGAACAAAGCCCGCCCAGGAACGCGGCGATCGACCTACCCGAAAAAGACTTCACGGCGGCGATGTTCGCCTTGGCTCCGCGCTTCAGCGAAGACTTAACCGGCAAGCCGATGGAGCCAATCAACGTCATTCTGGTAGGAAGCGAGGCTGACCTGGCGAGAGCCTTTGCCGAAGTGGGATGGGAACCGACCGACATGATTTCGATCGGAAGCGGCTGGCGCTTGCTTGTCGCGGAGTTACGCAACCAGCCATCTCCACGCGCACCTGGGCTTCCGACGTTCTGGCGGGGACAACCCAATCAACGGGGATTCCAACGTGTGGATCTAGGCGGCTCGCCACGAGAGCGACACCACCTTCATTTGTGGGACACTGACTTTCGGGTTTCTGGTGATTCAGTTTGGCTCGGCACCGTTCATTTCGACAGAGAAGCCAAGACTAAAAGCGGAAGGGGTCTGCTGATCCATCAGGTGGACCCGGACATAGACAAAGAACGGGATGCATTGCGCGCCGTCCTCCTTGGGTCGAAATGCGTCGGGAAGATCGATGAGGCGGTCGTTACTGAGCCGATGACGGGCAAAAATGAAATAGGCAATCCATTTTTTACCGATGGCAAGGCGATTGTCGTCTTTCTGAAGTGCCGGGAGAGTTAGCCGCCACCAGACGGCCAACACGAGAACCGAGGAGAACAGCGGCCAAAACACCGCCCGTATCCGATAACGCAAGGGAGGTATCGCTTCGACGGTTTCACCGTCCATCGCAATACGCACAAACCCCTGCTTGGCGCCGCCGCCGTTCGCGCCTCTAAGGTTACGCAGCGGCTGTTTCCGGCTTTCGGTATCTAGGTAAAGTTTTGTAAAGTCCGAACTGGGGACGCTTTTCTGCCTATCAAAAACAGATCCGGTCGCTCATAAACGTCTCCTCGATGTCGACCCGCACCGGAGACCGCTTTGGATTACATCAACGCAATCGTCCTTGGCGTCATCGAGGGGATCACCGAGTTTCTGCCGATCTCCAGCACCGGTCACCTTCTCGTCGCCGAGCACTGGCTTGGAGAACGTTCGGATACCTTCAACATTGTCATCCAGGCGGGTGCGATTTTGGCCGTCACGATCATCTACTGGCCGCGCCTCGTGTCGCTGGTTGTCGGCTGGCGACAGCCAGAAAACCGAGCATATGCCGGTAAGCTTATTGCTGCTTTCCTGATTACCGCCGTTCTCGGGTTCATCGCCAAGAAACTCGGCTTTGCCCTGTCGGACAATTTGACGCCGATTGCCTGGGCGTTGATCATCGGCGGCCTCTGGATAATCGCTGCGGAGTGGATTGCGGCGCGGCAGCGCGACCGCACCGAAGTAAGCTGGACCGTCGCCATTGTGGTCGGATTGGCCCAGATCGTTGCCGGCATCTTCCCCGGCACCTCGCGTTCGGCCGCGAGCATCTTTGCCGCGATGCTGGCTGGCACCAGCAATCGCGCCGCCGCAACAGAATTTGCCTTTCTCGTTGGCATTCCGACCATGTATGCAGCCAGCGCCTACCAGCTCTACAGCGAATTCAAGCGGGGAGGCGGGCATGAGGATTGGTCCGCTCTTGGCATCGCGTTTGTCGTCTCCACCGTCACAGCCTTCATCGCTGTCAAATGGCTCCTCGGCTATATCCAATCCCACCGGTTCACTGCGTTCGCAATTTACCGCATCATATTCGGCATGGCACTGTTGGGAGCGGCGGCCCTTGGCTGGGTCTCTTGATCAGGGAGCCGATGTCATCGCGTTCATAGGTCTATGCCAGCGGGTTCCATTGTCCACGCCCGCGGTGTCCAGCCCAGCTCACGGCGCATCCAGCGCGCCATGTGCGACTGGTGCGAGAAGCCCGCGGCGAGCGCCACTTCGGCAGCGCTCATCCTGCCCTGTGAGAGAAGGAGCTGTGCGCGCTCGACGCGCCGGCGCACCACATAGCGGTGGACGGTCATGCCCGTGGACTGCTTGAACCGGTAGCGCAGATGGGAGCTGCTCGCGCCAGCCACACGGGCCAGCACCTCGATCGTCAAAGGCTGGTCGATATGGGCCTCGACGAAATCGTACAGACGCCGCAACTGGGCTTCCGAAAGACCTCTTCCGGAGCTCGTCGCGATTTCCGTCAATCCCACCAATTGCGTGGCCAGCGCGACGCCGACTGTATCGGCATAGAGCGAGCCGCCGGGCGCGCCCGCCAGCCTCTCGCTCTCCAGCGCCCGCGCGAGGTGGACGATGCGCTCGTTTTTGAGGACGTGGCGCATTTCGAGCCGTGATCGCCGGCCGCGCCCCATTTCGAGCGCCGCGCGTTCCAGGACATGCGGCGAAAGCCGGATCTCCAGCGCCTCGCAGGCTGTCTCTGCCTCATAGCCGCCCTCTTCGCCGGCAGGGACAAGGTCGATGTCGCCCACCTGCCGGAGATGACGCGTTCCCGTCATCGTGCAGATGGACCAGGTCGCCTGGCTGGCGTGTACGACAATGCGATGGTCCTCGACAGGCGACAGCAGGATCGGCCCGGCCGCGTCTTGCCTTGGCGAGATGCTGACACCTACCGATGGCCAGATCGGCGCTGTGAAGCCATGCATGGGGCACTCCGAATTTGAGGCAGAACGTGCTCAAAGATCGGCGCTTCCTGCGCGACTTTCAACGGCATGCGAACAGAGATTGCCTCTCCATGTTCATCATCGAATGAGGCTTCGAATGTCTGTGTTTGTTGTGGTCGGCGCCGGCCCGGTCGGCCGTGAGACGGCGCGTCTTCTTGCTGCCGACGGTCACGAGGTCCGGCTGGTCAGCCGAAGCGGGACGGCGCCGGGCGGAGCCGTTGTCGGCGTGGCGCTCGATGCGCGCGACGCAGACGGTCTCGCTCGCGCGGGCGTCGGCGCAGAAGCGATCTTCATGTGCGCCATGCCGCTCTACACAAGATGGCCGACGGATTTCCCGCCGATCATGGATGGCGTGGCCGAGGCGGCGGAAAAGCTGCAGGCGCGCCTGATTGTGCTCGGCAACGTCTATGGCTATGGCGGCGGGGCAAAGTCTCCTTTGACGTCCACCGCTCCGCTGGCTCCGACAAGCGTGAAGGGCCGCGTCAGGACTGCCATGTGGGAGCGAGCGCTCTCCGCAAATGTTCCGGCGCTTGAGGTCCGCGCCAGCGATTACCTCGGCGAGGGCGCCGGTTCCCTGTTCACGCTGATGACGCTTCCATCACTGCTCGCCGGCGGGCCTGCCATGGTATCGGGCGATCTCGATGCCCTGCACGCATGGACCTTCACCAAGGATGTGGCTCGAACCCTGGTCGCCGCCTCACGCTATCGGGGCGAATGGGGGCGCGCTTTTCTTGTGCCGTCGCAACACGCCTCGGTGCGCAACCTGGCGGGCCGCTTTGCCGAAATTGCCGGCGCGCCCAACCCCGAATTGCTAGCGCTCAGCGCAGAAGATCTGGAAGCGCTGGGACGCGAAGACAAGGTCATGCGGGAGCTGCCGGAAATGACCTACCTTTACCGACAGCCTTGCATCATCGATGCTTCCGACACCGAGCACCTGCTCGGTGTCTCGGCAAGCAGCCTCGATATGATGGTAGCCGATACCTTGCGGAAAGATTGAACGCGGCCTTCAAGGAAATTTGGCTGGGGCGCCAGGATTCGAACCTGGGAATGTCGGTACCAAAAACCGATGCCTTACCACTTGGCGACGCCCCAGCAGGCGGGCCGTGCCCGCTGCGCGCGGCCTTATAGGACGAGCCGGTGGAAAGCTCAATGGTTGGACCGCCAGCATCCAAGGTAATCTTGCCGCACGTCTGACGCTCCTCGAATTGCCGCGTTTTCGCGGAATCCAAAGGCAAGATAAACCCGGCAGCGGCCGGTTCGCGGGCTACTCGCCCCAGACGGCGAGCTCGTTGCCGGCCGGGTCGGTGAAATGGAACCGCCTGCCGCCGGGGAAGGAAAAGATCGGCTTGACGATCGCGCCGCCGGCATTCTCGATCGCTTCAAGCGTCTCCTCCAGGTTTTCGGAGTAGAGCACGGGCAGCGGTCTGGCGGACGCTTCGCCGGCATCGGCCTGGAAGCCGCCGTCGAGCCCTTCGGCAAAAGCGGAATAGGTTGGCCCGTAGTCGGTGAACGACCAGGAAAACGCCGCGCTGTAGAAGGATTTGACGCTATCCAGCGTGCCGCCGGTGGCCGGCAGCTCCAGATAGTCGAGTTTCCCATTGAGTTTCATCCGCGCTACTCCACTTCGTTCTTGTTATGTTCTATATCGCGACGCCGATACCGGCAAGTCTTTTTGACGCAGCTTTTGCTTAATCGATTGTAGCGGCGGCGCTTGCTTTGCCGACACCTTGCCTTTCGCACTGCAGCATCCTATCGCTCGGATCGGAAGGGCGGGGAACCGGGCCTTGGTCCGGGTGTTGTCTATCTTCCAAGGACCTGGAGGGCGAGCATGACCAAGTGGGTTTATACCTTCGGCGACGGCGCCGCCGAAGGCCGTGCCGGCGACCGCAACCTTCTCGGCGGCAAAGGCGCGAACCTGGCCGAGATGTGCAGCCTCGGCCTGCCGGTGCCGCCGGGCTTCACCATCACCACCGAAGTCTGCAACGCCTATTACGCTAATGGCCGCAGCTATCCGGCGGCACTCGAGGCGGATGTCCTGTCGGCGCTCGACCATATCGGCAGCCTCACCGACCGTCGTTTCGGCGACCCGTCCAAGCTGCTCCTGGTCTCGGTGCGCTCCGGCGCCCGCGCCTCGATGCCCGGCATGATGGACACCGTGCTCAATCTCGGCCTCAACGACGACACCGTCGAGGCGCTGGCGAGCGACTCTGGCGATGCCCGCTTTGCCTATGACAGTTACCGCCGCTTCATCCAGATGTATTCCGATGTCGTCATGGGCCTCGACCATGAGGTTTTCGAGGAAATCCTCGAGGACCGGAAGGCGAGCCTCGGCCATGAGCTCGACACCGAACTTTCGGCCATCGAATGGCAGGACGTGATCGCGCTCTACAAGGCCAAGGTCGAGGAAGAGCTAGGCAAGCCGTTCCCGCAGGACCCGCGCGAGCAGCTCTGGGGCGCGATCGGCGCGGTGTTCTCGAGCTGGATGAACAATCGCGCCATCACTTACCGTCGCCTGCACGATATCCCGGAAAGCTGGGGCACCGCGGTCAATGTCCAGGCCATGGTGTTCGGCAATATGGGCGATACCTCCGCCACCGGTGTCGCCTTCACCCGCAATCCCTCGACCGGCGAGAAGCAGCTCTACGGTGAATTCCTCGTCAACGCGCAGGGCGAGGACGTGGTGGCGGGCATCCGCACGCCGCAGAACATCACCGAGGTGGCGCGCATCAACGCCGGCTCCGACAAGCCGTCGCTGCAGAAGCTGATGCCGGACGCCTTCCAGGCTTTCGTCGACATCTCCGACCGGCTGGAAAAGCACTACCGCGACATGCAGGACCTCGAATTCACCATCGAGCGCGGCAAATTGTGGATGCTGCAGACCCGGTCCGGCAAGCGCACCGCCAAGGCGGCGCTGAAGATTGCCGTCGAGATGGCCAAGGACGGACTGATCACCAAAGAGGAGGCGGTCGCCCGCATCGATCCCGCCTCGCTCGACCAGCTGCTGCACCCGACCATCGATCCGAAGGCCGCGCGTGATGTCATAGGCATGGGCTTGCCGGCATCGCCGGGGGCCGCAACCGGCGAGATCGTCTTCTCCTCCGGCGATGCCGAAGACGCCAAGGCGCAAGGGCGTAAAGTCATCCTTGTGCGCATCGAGACCAGTCCAGAGGACATTCACGGCATGCATGCGGCGGAAGGCATCCTCACCACGCGCGGCGGCATGACCAGCCATGCGGCGGTAGTCGCGCGCGGCATGGGCAAGCCCTGCGTGTCGGGCGCTGGCTCGCTGCGCGTCGACTACAAGGCCGGCACGCTGATCTCGATGGGCCAGACCTTCCGCAAGGGCGACATCATCACCATCGACGGCGGCAACGGCCAGGTGCTGAAGGGCGCGGTCGCCATGCTGCAGCCGGAACTGTCGGGCGACTTCGCCGCCATCATGGAATGGGCCGACGCGGCGCGGCGCATGAAGGTGCGCACCAACGCCGAAACGCCGCTCGACGCGCGCATGGCGCGCTCCTTCGGCGCCGAAGGCATCGGCCTTTGTCGCACCGAGCACATGTTCTTCGAGGGCGACCGCATCGTCGCCATGCGCGAGATGATCCTGGCCGACACCGAGAAGGACCGGCGCTCGGCGCTCGACAAACTCTTGCCGATGCAGCGCTCGGATTTCCTCGAACTGTTCGAGATCATGGCCGGCCTGCCGGTGACGATCCGCCTGCTCGACCCGCCGCTGCATGAGTTCCTGCCCAAGACCGAGGCTGAGTTGGCCGAGGTCGCCGCCGCCATGAATGTTTCGGCCGACAAACTCAGGCAGCGCACCGAGGCGCTGCATGAGTTCAACCCGATGCTCGGGCATCGCGGCTGCCGGCTCGCGGTCTCCTATCCGGAGATCGCCGAGATGCAGGCGCGCGCCATTTTCGAGGCGGCCGTCGAGGCCGGCCGCAAGGCCGGCGCGCTTGTCGTGCCCGAAATCATGGTGCCGCTGGTCGGCCTGGTGAAGGAACTGCAATACGTCAAGGCGCGCATCGATGCGGTCGCGCAAAGTGTCATGCAGGAGACCGGCACCAAGATCGACTATCTCACAGGTACGATGATTGAGCTCCCTCGCGCGGCGATCCGCGCTCATATCATTGCCGAGGCGGCGGAATTCTTCTCCTTCGGCACCAATGACCTGACGCAGACGACCTTTGGCATCTCGCGCGACGACGCGGCCTCCTTCCTGGAAACCTACCGGCAGAAGGGTATCATCGAACAGGATCCGTTCGTGTCGCTCGATGTCGACGGCGTCGGCGAGCTGGTGCGGATCGCGGCGGAAAAGGGCAAGGCGACGCGGCCCGGGATCAAGCTCGGCATCTGCGGCGAACATGGCGGCGACCCGGCATCGATCCGCTTTTGCGAGGAGGTCGGCCTCGACTATGTGTCGTGCTCGCCCTACCGGGTGCCGATCGCGCGGCTCGCCGCCGCACAGGCGGCCGTGCAGGCTGAGAAGGGAAAGGCAAAGCGCGCCTGACAGGCGCGCCGCCACCTTACGATTTTGTATGGAAACTCACGCGAACGTGCGCGTGAAGGTTCCGAATCCCGACATCGTTTCCAAGCAGTTTCTGGTTCCGAATTGCTCGGTGCCAGAAACAGATGTTGCAGATTTCCCCCACCTCTTTCCGGTCGATCCTGATCCTGCAGACCAAGTTCGTCGGCGACATCGTGCTTGCCTCGGCATTGGCCAAGAACCTGCAGCTCGAATACCCAGGCGTCAGGATCGTCTTCCTCAGCGAGGCCCGCTTCGCCGGTTTCCTAACCGCGCACGGCATCGCGGCCGAAGTCGTCACCTTCCGCCGTGCCATGATGCGCGGCACGCCGCTGCAGCGCGGGCGCGAGTTGCTTCAGATGGCGCGCGAATTGCGGCAACAGCGCTTCGACATGGCCATCGACATAACGGACTCGAAAACCTCGCGGATCCTTTCCGGCCTGGTCGATGCTCCGGTTCGGCTGGGTTACCACCCGACGGAACGGCGCATGCGCTGGTATGAACGCCAGCCTGCCAATGTCAGGATGAGGCCCTTCGCTTTCGGCGAGCGGCACTATCTCCACCGTTATCTGTCGCCGCTCGAGGCGCTTGGCGTGGACCTGCGGGTCAGGGCGCCAACCATCCGCCCGCTGCCCCTCGAAACGACGCGGGTCCTCGCTTTGCTGGGCAAATATCGTCTGCGGCCCCATGGCTTCGCCGCGGTGCATGCCGGAGCAAGCTTCCCCGGGCGCCGCTGGCAGCCCGAGCGCTTTGCCGCCGCGATCGACCGGATATCGACGGAAACCGGTCTGGATGTCGTTCTGGTCGGCGGCCCCGACGAAAACGAGGCGACGGACAAGATCATGGCGGCCGCGAAAACGCAGGTCGTCAATCTGGTCGGCGCGCTTCCGCTCGAAACGCTGCTGGCGCTGTTCAAGGAGGCCAGGCTGTTCGTCGGCAATGAGAGCGGTCCGATGCATATGGCGGCGGCGGCCGGTACTGCCGTCGTCGGCCTGTTCGGCCTGACCGACCCGGTTCAGTGGGGACCTGTCGGCGTTCCCAGCATCTCGTTGCGGCCGTCGATGCCTTGCGATTGCGTCGGCGGCGAGCTGTGCCGCCGGACCGATCCGAGCAAGGCATGCTGTGTCTGGCGCCTGGACGTGGATACCGTCGTCGACGCGGTGCGGGAACTTCTGGCGCGGACCGAGATGGCGCTCGAGCAGGCGGTCTGATGCATCGCAGCGACATGCATGAAAACAACCGGTCCACGCAAATTGTCGCGTTGGTTGCTTTTCGGATGCGGGCCGTCCCGATTTTCGCCTAGATGCGGGTCTTGTTGACGCCAGCTTGCGTCGAACGGCAGGGCATGTCGAGCTTGGAAAGAATGACGGGTCTGCTTCAAAAATCTGTTTGCGCGTTCGTCTTGTCGGTCGCGCTGGCCTCGGCCGGCAACGCCGCGACGTTGGTCGAGCCGACACTGCATCTGAAGCCGCAGGGCGGCGGCGGGCGCGTAGCCCTCACGCTGGACGCCTGTGGCGGGAAGACCGATACACGCATTCTTTCGGCGCTGGTCGAGAACAGGATTCCTGCGACCATCTTCGTCACCGGCATCTGGCTGAGGCGCAACGCCGCCGCCGTCGAGATCATGCGGGCGCATCCGGACCTGTTCGAACTGGAAAACCACGGCGGCCGCCATATCCCGGCGGTCGACACGCCGCGCAAGATCTACGGCATCAGCAGCGCCGGCAGCCCCGATGCCGTCCAGGCCGAGGTCGAGTCCGGCGCCGCAGCGCTCGCCAGCGCCGGCGGCCCGGCGTCGAAATGGTTTCGCGGCGCCACCGCCGAATACAGCCCGTCGGCGATCGCGATGATCCGCAAGCTGGGCTTCAAGATCGCCGGCTTCTCCGTCAACGGCGACGGCGGCTCGCTGCTCGGCGCCAGGGAAACCGCCCGGCGCATCGCCGCCGCCAAGGATGGCGACGTCATCATCGCCCACATCAACCAGCCGACCCATGCCGCGGGCGAGGGCGTTGTCCAGGGTCTGCTTGCCCTGAAGCAGAAGGGCATGACCTTCGTTCGCCTGGACGATGCCGAGGACGTGGGCAACGACGGCACCACCGACTAGTTCGTCGGCGCGGGGCCGGGAATCGCAGCACTCAGCAAAACTCGGAGATTGGCCGAGGCGCGCCCATCACTTCGTCATCCTATGGCGGAGCAAGGAGCTTCGCTCCTGCTTCGCCCTGGAATGACGACTTTGGCGGGACGGTTCCCCGCCTAGCTGTCGATCAGCTTGGCGTGGCTTCGATCGTGACCTTGCTCGTGTAGAACGCGCCGTGATCGCGGATTTCGGTCATTTCGTCGAAGGGCTGCTCATAGGCCCACATCGCGTCCTTGCCGCTTTCGCCGGCCGGCAGGACGCTCCAGTAGCTCGCATCGCCCTTGTAGGGGCAATGGGTCGAATGCTCGGTCCTGGCGAGCTTGGTGAAATCGATGTCGTCGAAGGGAATGTAGAAAACCGCCGGGTAGGGCGGTTCCGACAACAGCCTGGCCTTGGTCGACCTGGCGATGACGGTGTCGCCGGCGCGCACCGTGACGGCGCCGCGGTAAGGTTCGATCGTTATCACCTTGTCGGGATTGCGTTGAAAGCCGGGGGCGCGGTTGGCACGCTTGTCCATGACGGTTCTCCTTCTCCACCATAAGGTGTGGCGGATGAGCGCCTCGCGCAAGACCGAGCCATGGCGCGAAATCGCGCCCCGGACGAAATAATGTTCTAACCGATGCCGACAGTCAGGCGGCGGCCTTGAACGCGTCCATGAGCCCTGCATAGGCAGCGGCGATGCCGGCGACCGGATTGGTGCTTCTCGCTGCTGTCTCGACCTTCAGCGTGCCGCCCGAGGTCGGCAGCGTCAGCAGCAGGAACTGGCGGCTGCCGCCGTCGCCGACGCAGGCGGCAGCAACGTGCTGGCCCTCGCCGTCATTGTCGACGCACATCTTGAACAGCAGCGTTCCGCCGACAGCCTCCAACGCGCCGCCGACGACTTCGGCAAATTCATCGTCGGAAACGGTTTTGGAGTCCGGCGTCAGATTGTCCAGACTTTCGGCAAGCGTGCTTTCGAGGGCTTTGTCGTCGAGCTGCGCATCCATGCGAACCTCTCCATTCGCCAATCTCACCCAGCCCATTAATGAAGCTTAACGCCGACGATGGCCGGATTATGGCGGGTTTCACGGTTCGTTCGATCCATTCACCGCCTTGGACTTATAGCGGCTGGACAATCCGCCGGATCATTCCACAATGCGTGAAACAATGACGCGAAAGCGCAAAAAGGGGAGGAACAGAGATGCTCGGACTGATGCAGGAATGGCCGCTGCTCTGCCACAAGCTGATCGATCACGCCGAACGCCAGCACGGCGGGCGCGAAATCGTATCACGTTCGATCGAAGGCCCGATCGTGCGCACGACCTTTGCCGACATCCGTCATCGGGCGCTCAAGGTGGCGCAGCGGCTGGAGCACGACGGCTTCGGGCTCGGCGACCGCATCGCCACGCTTGCCTGGAACACCGCCCGCCATATCGAGGCCTGGTACGGCATCATGGGCATCGGCGCGATCTACCACACGCTCAACCCGCGGCTCTTTCCTGAGCAGATCGCCTGGATCATGAACGACGCCGAGGACAGGGCGATCTTCGTCGACCTGACCTTCGTGCCGCTGCTGGAAAAGATCACCGGCCAGGTAAAATCCCTGAAAAAGGTGATCGTGCTGACCGATCGGGCGCATATGCCGCAAACCTCCTTGCCGAATGCTGTCGCCTATGAGGAATGGTTGGCCGAGGCCGACGGCGTCTTCGCCTGGAAGAGCTTCGACGAGAACACCGCCGCCGGCATGTGCTACACCTCGGGCACGACCGGCGACCCGAAAGGCGTTCTTTACAGCCACCGCTCGAACGTGCTGCACGCCATGATCGCCGCCATGCCCGATGCCATGGGTGTTTCGACGCGTGACGTCGTCCTGCCGGTGGTGCCGATGTTTCATGCAAATGCCTGGGGCCTCGGCCAGACCGCGCCGATGATCGGCGCCAAGCTCGTCATGCCCGGCTGCAAGATGGACGGCGCCTCGATCTACGAACTGCTCGACACCGAAAAGGTCACCTTCAGCGCGGCGGTGCCGACGGTCTGGATGATGCTGCTGCAATATCTCGAGGAGACAGGCAAGAAATTGCCTTGTCTCAACAAGGTCGTCATCGGCGGCTCGTCCTGCCCGCGCGCCATCACTGAAAAATTCCAGGACAAATACGAGGTTCAGGTCGTGCATGCCTGGGGCATGACCGAAATGTCGCCGCTCGGCACGCTGTGCACCATGAAGCCGGAATATGAAGGGCTGACGGGCGATGCCCGGCTCGATATCCAGGGCAAGCAGGGCCACCCTCCCTTCGGCGTCGAAATGAAGGTGACCGACGACGATGACAATGCGCTGCCCTGGGACGGCAAGACCTTCGGGCGCCTCAAGGTGCGCGGGCCGGCGATCGCGCGCGCCTACTATGGCGGCGTTGGCGCCGAGCAGTTCGATGCCGACGGCTGGTTCGACACCGGCGACGTCGCCCATATCGACGCCAACGGCTACATGCAGATCACCGACCGCGCCAAGGATGTCATCAAATCGGGCGGCGAATGGATCTCCACCATCGATCTCGAGAACCTCGCCGTCGGCCATCCCGATGTGGCGGAGGCGGCAGCCATCGGCGTGCCGCATTCCAAATGGGGCGAGCGGCCGCTGCTGGTCGTCGTGCGCAAGCCGGGTAAGGAGCCGAGCAAGAGCGACATCCTGACCTTCATGAGCGGCAAGGTGGCCAAATGGTGGATGCCCGACGACGTCGCCTTCGTCGGCGAAATTCCCCACACCGCCACCGGCAAGATCCAGAAGGCCACCTTGCGCCAGCAATTCAGGGAGTATCGGCTGCCGACGGATTGAGGATCGATCGGCTTCAAGCCCGGGCCGGAAACCTCTAGAGCAATCCCAGGAAAAGTGCAGAGCGGCTTTCCGTCCGGAATTGCGCAAAATCAAACAGTTAGCGAAGTTCAGCGGTTCCACGAGACGCTGAACTGCGCTAAAGCTCGGCGCGGGTTGGCGTATGCGGCAGATGATGGCTACAATTCCTGAACGGCAGACGTCGAAGGCGGCAGGCTGGTCGCGGCGGATCGGGGCATTCTCGCTCGTGCTTTTGCTGACCGTTCTTGCCGGCTACCGGCTCGACCTTGTCGATACGCCGCCTTTCCTGTGGGTGCTGGCGCTCGTCGCGCTGCTTGCGGCGCTTGCCCTGCTGCTCGCCGGGCTTGCCTTGTCGAGGTTGTGGAGTTTCGGCGATCGCGGCGGCCGCGATCTCAGCATCGGCGCGCTGCTGGCGCTGCTGGTGCTTGCCCCTTTCGGCATCGCCGCCTACTGGGCGACAATCTATCCGCCGCTGCGCGATATCTCGACCGACCTCGACGACTTGCCGGTGCTGGACACCGGCGACCGCACAGGCGACATGAACGCGCTGTCGCCGCCGACCCCCGGCGAGCAGGCCTTGCAGGCGGAAGCCTATCCGCTGGTCACCGGGCGCAGCTACAATCTGCCTTTCGAAACCGTGGTCGATGCGGTCGAGACCGTGCTCGACCGGCGCGACTGGCAGCTGACCGCACCCTATCCCGACATCAGCGGGCAGAGCGAGGCGACGATCAACGCGGTCGCCCGGGGTTTCGTGCTCGGGCTGCCGGCCGACGTCGCCATCCGCGTCACCGACGACGGCGAGCAGGTCATCGTCGACATGCGCTCGGCTTCGCGCTACGGCCGCTACGACCTCGGCGACAATGCCGCCCGCATCACCGATTTTCTCGGCGAGCTCGACCAGGAGGTCGCCGGCCAGGTCGGCGCGGCGCCGGCTGAGTGAAATCCTGCGCGTTGATCGATATTGCGGCGCGCCGCGGAAACGCGGCTCGAGTCTCAGGCAGATTATTCGGCCGGTTCGAATCTGCCTTCCAGCAGGACACCAGTGATCGGCCCGAGCGGATTGGCGATCCGGTTCTCTAGAACCTCGATGAGTTTGCGCCCCACGTCCGCCATGTCCACGGAATGAACTCCGACCTTTGCCGGCAGGAAGCGCGTCAGGCGCGTGCTGTCGCGGGTCATGATGTGGATGTCGCGACCCGGCACCAGACCTCGCCCGGCGAGCGCGTGCAGCGCTCCCAGAAGGCCCAGTTCGTTGGCGCATGCCAGGCCCGTCGGCGGATCTGACGACGCCAGCAGGTGCTCGAACCAGGCTGCGCTCGATTCCACGGTGAACGTGCCCTGACCGATCAGCGATTGGTCGATCGATATCCCGGCCTCGGTCATCGCCTTTTCGTAGCCGGCAAGACGCATGGCGCTCGCCTGATCATTCGGCACGAGAAGCTGCAGCGCGATGCGCCGACAACCTTTGCTCATAAGCCGCATCGTCGCGTCGTGGGCGATCTGCTCGTTGTCGATATCGACATAGGGATAGGCGACATCCAGATCGGTCCTTCCGAACGCGACGAAAGGTATGGCCTGATCCAGCAGCAACCGGACCCGCGGATCGCTCGAGACCATTCGCGTGATGATCAGGCCGTCAGCGCTGCGCGCCTGAAGCAAGTGCCGCACGCTTTCGACCGGATCGTCGTCGGATGTGGTGGAATAGATGGACAGGCTATAACCCAATCGCCGCGCCGCCAGAGTCATGCCTTCGATCAACGGAAGCTTCGCCAGATCGGACAGGTAGTCGGGCGTTTCCATCGGCAGCACTGCCGTGAGCGTCAGGGTTCGTCCGGTCTTTAGCGCGAAGCCGTGATGATTGGGTACATAGCCGACCCGCTCCGCCACCTCCTTGACGCGCGCCACGGTCGAGGGATGCACCTCCGGCCCATCCTTTAGGGCGCGCGAGACCGTGGTTACCGAGAGCGAAAGTTCCGCCGCGATTTCTTTCAGATTGGCCATGTTGCCCGACTTCGTTCGCGAAATCGCCGGCTGGAATTTGCAAACTCGCGGCTGATTTTGCTGAGCGTCGTAACGTTACCGGATTCGACCCGACGGTCAAATCCAGGCCTCCTATCCCTCTACAGTAAGCTTGACTTTCGGTCGTTTTATGGCAATCGTAACGTTACGATTTCAAAAAACGGCCTACAAAGTGGCATTTTGCTGAATCCGGAGGAGGAGAACCTATGTCCTGGACACTACGCATTTCCCTAGCCGCAATCGCAGTATCGGCCGCGTTGCCCGTCTATGCCCAAACGGTCACGATCACGACCGCGGGCGGCGACTATGGCAACGCCATGAAGGAGGCCATGTGGGCCCCCGCCGCGAAAGAACTCGGCTATGATGTCCGCGAGGAAACGCAAAGCGATGGCCTTGCTGCCTTGAAGATGCAGGTCACCTCGGGTGCGGTCACGACCGACATCATCCATCTCGGCTCGCCGGAGGGCGCCCAGGCGGCGGCACAATCGCTGTTGGAACCGCTCGACTACAAGATCATCGACCCCAAATCCGTTCCGGATGGCGCACGGTCCGACTACTGCTATCCCTTCGATTCTTATGGCACCGTCATGTCGTGGCGAACCAAGACCTATGGCGACAACCCTCCAAAGACCTGGACGGAATTCTGGGACGTCGCCAAATTCCCGGGCCGTCGCGCCCTGCGCGCCAACGCGCAGGACTTGATCGAGATCGCGCTTCTTTCCGATGGCGTGGCACCGGCGGACGTCTATCCTGTGCTCAGCAAGCCGGAAGGCCTGGAGCGCGCCATCAAGCGGCTTGAAGCAATCAAACCAAACGTCTCCGTGTGGTGGACCTCGGGAGCCCAATCGGCGCAATTGCTGAAAGACGGCGAGGCGGATCTGGTCGTTACCTGGAACGGACGAGCTCAGACCGTGAAAGCAGATAACGGCGCGGTCGACTACACGTTCAAGGGTTCTGTTATCGGCACGGATTGCCTTGGGGTGCCGAAGGGAGCGCCGAACAGGGAAGCGGCCATGAAGCTCATCGCAGCGATGACGCAGCCCGCCCGCGTGGCGAAGCTGACCGATTTCATCGCTTATGGCCCAGTCAATCCCGCCGCATATGAGAGCGGCCTCATCCCGAAAGATCGTCTGCAGACTCTGGCGACTGCGCCCGAAAATGCCGGGACTTCGGTGTTTTCGAACGCCGACTGGTGGGTCAAGAACGGTGAAGCCGCCCAAAAGGCCTTCGATGAGATGATGAACCGCTGAGCCCCGGATTCATCAGCTCGGACGCTGGCATATGATGAAGTCGCTCCCGATCACCATCGACAGCGTGCGCAAGGCCTATGGGTCCTATGTCGCGCTGGACGATGTCTCGCTCGACATTCGGGCTGGCGAATTCCTGACACTGCTGGGACCGTCGGGATCGGGCAAAACCACCTTGCTCATGGCTCTGGCCGGCTTTGTCCGGCCGGAGTCCGGCAGGCTCGTGCTGGGCGATCGCGACATTACCCGCCTTGCCCCCAACAAGCGGGACATCGGCATAGTCTTCCAGAACTACGCCCTGTTCCCCCATATGAACGTTCTGGCGAATGTCGAGTACCCGTTGGTGCTGCGCAAGATGCCGAAGGCGGATGCTCGTCGAAGGGCGCTCGATACGTTGGCACGCGTGAAACTGGAAAATCAGTCGGACCGCAACATTGCCGCACTGTCCGGCGGGCAGCGCCAGCGGGTAGCGCTGGCCCGCGCCATCGTCTTCGAACCGCGCGTTATGCTGATGGACGAGCCGCTGTCGGCACTCGACAAGAATCTGCGCGAAACCATGCAGTACGAGATCCGGCGTCTGCACGATGAGCTGGGGATCACCACGATCTACGTGACCCACGACCAGCGCGAGGCGCTGACCATGTCCGACCGTGTCGCGGTGATGAATTGCGGCCGCATCCTCCAGGTCGACACGCCGCAGCGGATTTATGACTGGCCGTCGACGCGCTTCGTCGCGGAGTTCATGGGCGAGGCCAATATCATGGCCCCAGGCTCGGTGCGCAGGATCGACGGCGCCGATGTGTCACGCCATACACTGATGATCCGCGCCGAAAGCTTTCATCTCGATGCTGGACTCGTCGGACGAGACGGCGTGGTGCTCGAAGGAATGTTGCGCGCCAAGGCGTTTCGCGGAGAGAACTGGCTTTTGACGCTGGCGCTCGACACCGGGCAGGAGATTCTCGTCTGCATTCCGGCAGCGCTGGACAGCGGCTGCGCCGCGCTTTGCGTCGGGCAGCGGGTGGCCGCGTATGCGCCGGCACAGAGAGTTCACGCGATACCGGGAGGGGTGGCGTGAGACGTCCCGTGGATCCAGCGCTCGCGGCGGATGCGCGTCGTGAGCGACGGTTTTTCCTTTCGCTATCGCTGCCGGCGCTCTTCGTCGTTGGGCTGGCGGCGATCCTGCCGATCCTTTGGATTATCCGCCAATCCTTCCTGACCACCGCGGGCGGGTACACCGTCGGCAACTACGAGAACGTACTTTCGAGCGGACTGACATGGTCGGCATTGCTGACGACCTTTGAACTGTCCTTGGGCACGCTTGTGGCCTGCATGCTTCTCGGCACGCCCCTGGCGCTGGCTCTTGCCGGCGCCAGACCAAAGGTGGCCAACGTGCTGATGGCCTTGGTCATGCTGCCGTTGTGGACCTCGATTCTGGTGCGCACCTATGGCTGGCTCGTGCTCTTGCGGCGCGATGGCCTGATCAATGCGACGTTGACCAGTTCTGGGCTGACGGCGGAGCCGCTTCCACTCGTCTACAACTTCACGGGCACGCTCATCGGCATGGTTCACTACATGCTGCCGCTCTTTCTCCTGCCGGTCTATGCCGCAATGCGCGATATCGACGCAAACCTCATTCGCGCGGCAGCGAGCATGGGAGCCACTCTCGGGCAGGTGATCCGCACGGTCGTCCTGCCGCTTTCGGCCGGCGGTGTCGTCTCGGGCTCGATGATCGTCTTCATCTACACCATAGGCTTCTTCATCACGCCGGCAGTGCTTGGCGGCGGCAAGGTGAATCCGCTGTCCATCCGGATCGAGCGCACGCTGTCCGCCTTTCAGGATTGGGGTTCGGCAAGCGTTCTTGGCCTTCTGCTACTTGTTGCAATGGCGCTGATCGGCGTGATGTTCCTGGCGGCACGACGGCTGATCATGCGAAACCAGGCCGGTGCAGCCCATGCTTGAGGCGTATCCAGACAACAGGCTGGCCCGTATCCTGCTGTGGAGCCTTTCAGCGCTCGTGCTGGCGTTTTTGATGCTGCCGACACTGGTGGTCGTGCCGCTTTCCTTTTCGGCTTCCGATCTCCTCGAGTTTCCGCCGCGCGCGTACTCGCTGCGCTGGTACGAGAACTTTTTCGGCTCGGCGACATGGATGGCTGCGCTCAGGACCAGCCTGATCCTTGGAACATTGACGGCGGCGCTCGCCGTGCCTTCGGCGCTACTGGCCTGCATCTCGATGAACCGGCTCGGCGGGAAGGCCGCCGCGGCCATTCAGGGCGTGCTGCTCATGCCGTCCATCGTCCCAGGTATCCTGCTTGCGATTGGTCTCTTCTTCGTGCTGGCCGCGCAGAGGCTGGTCGGAACATTGTTCGGGGTTCTGGTCGGTCATGTCGTGCTGGCCGTTCCGGTCGCGTGCATTGTGTTGTCGCCCGCGCTTGCCCGCTTCGACTGGAACCAGGTTCAGGCGGCGCGCAGCCTCGGTGCAAGCTGGGCCAGAGCCATTGGCGGAATAATTGTGCCGCAACTTCGCATCAGCCTGTTGTCGGCAGCATTGATGAGCTTCCTGACCTCGCTCGACGAGTCCGTCATTTCGATCTTCGTCGCCAGCGGTCGCAACAGCACGCTGCCGAAGCTGATGTTCCTTTCGCTGCGCGATCAGATCGATCCGACCATCGCGGCGATCTCGACATTGTGGACCACGCTCGTCGTGGTTGTCGTCCTGATCGTGGCCCTTCGCCAAAAATCCTGACCGGGACTGGAAATATGCCTTTCGATCATCACGCGGCCGAGGATATGGCGGATCACTCAACGGACATACCCCAGGTGGGGCTGGCCATCATCACCGGATCGGCGAACTGGGGGCTTGCCTTCCCGGAAGATATCGAAGTCGATGGTGTGCGCATCTTGCGGCGCGATATGAGTTTTGAAACGCCCTTCGGTCGCACGGACAACTGGAAGCTGCTGGAGTTCGATGGGTCGATTACCGCCGAGGGCAAGTCAAAACGCGCGCTGTGCATGTATTCGCACGGCAATCCCCGCGACCATATCGACCATTCGTGCCATCGCCGCGCGTTTTGGGTGCTGATGAGCGCGGGCGTGCGGCAAGTCGTTGCCTGTTCGACGATCGGCGCGGTCAACAAGGCGATCAAGCCCGGCGACATGGTGGTGAACGCCGACATAATCGAGCTGACGCAGACCCCGTTCTCCCTGCTTCCCGGCCGCCAGAGCTTCGACTGCTCGGGCAAGCAGATCGTATGCCCAAGATGCGCGGCGGTGCTGGCCGAGACGGCGCGTCGCCATTGGCCGGCCGAAAGCCGCGTTCATGGCATCGAGCAGCAGCTGGTGGCGGCCCATTGCTACGGACCGCGACTGACGAGCCCGGCCGAAGCTTTGGCGTTTCGAAGCATGGGGGCGGATGTGCTCAACCATTCGATCGCACCAGAGGCTACTTTGTCGCGCGAGATCGGCGCCTGTTTCGTGCCGTGTGCTTTCGTGACGGCGGGTTTCAACGACTACATGGACCGCAATCGACAGGAACTTCTGCAGGCGGACGTGTTGCCGAACCTGTCCATGACGGCCTCGCGGGTTGCGCTGGAAACTGCCGCGCGGCTTCCGGCTGATCCGGAGTGCAGTTGCCATGGTTTGAAGACGCCTCAACCGGCAGAGCGTTCCAGCCGATTCTGAGGTGTCGGGAATGGAATGCGAACGCGCGAGGGCGCCTCAGGCAGCAGGCCTGAAAATACCGTCGATCGCGGGGTCGCCTTCGGTGGCGACGAGGCCGCGGGCCACCAGGTCTTCGAGATGGGCAAGCACCGAGAGGCCGGCGGCGCCGTGCAGCCGCGGATCGGTGTCGCGATAGATCGCCGCGACCATGTCCTTGATCGTGCGGTCGCCGCCAAGGATGCGTTCCAGGATCGCCCGCTCGCGCATCTTGCGATGCGTCTTCAGCCCGCGCATCAACTTTCGCGGCGCTGTCACCGGTCCGCCATGCCCGGGCAACAGCAAACGGTCCTCGCGTTCGATCAATTTGTCGAGCGACTGCATGTAGTCGGCCATCGCACCGTCCGGGGGCGCGACGATGGAGGTTGCCCAGGCCATGACATGGTCGGCAGAGAACAGGATGCCGGTGCCTTCGAGCGCGAAGGCAGCGTGGTTGGCGGTGTGACCTGGCGTCAGCACCGCTTGCATCGTCCAGCCGTCGCCCTGGATAAGGCTGCCGTCCGCCAGCGCGATATCGGGCACGAAGCCCAGGTCGGCGCTGGCGTCGAGCGGGTTGACCTCGCCGATGCGGAGCCGCCGCGCCGGTCGATGCGGGCCTTCGGCGAGCACGGTGGCGCCGGTGCGTTCTTTCAGTCGCGCCGCGAGTGGCGAATGGTCGCGGTGGGTATGGCTGACGAAGATGTGGCTGACCGGCCTGCCGCCGATCGCCGTGAGCAGCGTTTCGAGATGCGCATCATCATCCGGCCCCGGATCGATCACGGCAAGCGTGTCGCGGCCGACGAGATAGCTGTTGGTGCCGTGGAAGGTGAAGGGGCTCGGATTCCTGGCGGTGACGCGCAGAACGTCGGGCGCAACGGCGACCGCCTGGCCATAGGCGGGATCGAAACGTGTGTCGAATTCAAGCGCCATGCCGTGCCCTGCTTGCTTGAGCGGCAAAACGATTGCCGCCTTGTCCGGAAGCCAATATAGGAAAATTAAAGCCAGCAAATCAGCCACAACGGGGAAGACCATGGCAACTGCAACCACGATGCGTCCGCTCGTTTCTCTCGCTCTGCCCGACCAGGGCGCGGCCCGGCTCGCCACACAGCTCTTTCTGGCGCTCGCCGGAACCCTCCTGCTTACCCTGTCGGCGAAGACCAAAGTGGTGCTTGGCCCGGTCGACATCTCGCTGCAGACGCTCGCCGTCCTGCTGATTGCCTCGGCCTTCGGCATGCGCCTCGCCGTCGCGACGCTTCTTCTCTACCTCGCCGAGGGTGCCATGGGCCTGCCGGTCTTCCAGGGCACGCCGGAAAAGGGCATCGGCATCGCCTATATGCTGGGCTCCACCGGCGGCTACCTCGCAGGCTTCGTGGTGATGGCGGCGATCGCCGGCTGGGCCGCCGACCGCGGCTGGGACCGCCATCCGTTCAAGCTGTTCGGCGCCATGCTTGCCGCCGAGGTCGTTATGATGGCGATGGGCTTCGCCTGGCTGGCAGTCCTGATCGGGCCGGAAAAGTCGTGGCAGTTCGGCGTCGCGCCTTTCGTCGCCGGCGACCTGATCAAGGTGGCTTTGGCCGCCAGCCTGGTGCCGGCCGTCTGGGCGCTGCTGCCAAGGCGGCCCTGAAAAATCCGTTCGAACGGTACCGACAAAAAGCCGGCGCTCACACGCCGGCTCAGACCGCTGACAAACCCCGTCGATTTTCGGGGTTTTGTTTTGTGGATTGATTGCACTTGGCAAATTGGTGTCAGGAGGCTGCCGACGCAGGTTGGGCCTCATGCGAGGCTCGGTTTAGGCTTTGGCCAGAGGCTGATTGCGATCTTTTTCATGTTCTGGGCGGCGGCGGCGATCAGGCACTGGCAGGCGACGCGTGTTCGCCCTCGGAAGTGGGCGTAGCGATGGCCGAAGAGCTGCTTGGCATCGGCGAAGGATCGCTCGACGGTTTCCTTGCGGCGGCGATAGATGGCCTTGCCCCATGCCGTGAGCCGGTTAGCGTCGACCCGCTCGCGGGCGTCCTGCCAGACATGACGTGTGATGGTGCGCTCGGCCTTGGCATTTGATGTGCAGGAGGCCAGCAGCGGACAGTCGCGGCAGATGGCTGGGTCGCTCCGGTATTGGCGGTAGCCGGCGCGATCGGTCGTGGCATAGGTGAGCAACTGACCCTGCGGGCAACGATAGCCGTCCAGCTTCGCTTCATGGATGAAGTCGCTCTTCCTCATCTTACCGGGCTTTGGCTGGGTCGGGTTGCGATAGCCGATGACGCCCCGGACGTTCCTGTCTTCCAGTCCCTTGGCGATGCCCGGCGTGGCATAGCCGGCATCCAGCCCCGCCGCCGCCACCGTGAAGCCGAAGCGCTCCACCTGGCGGTCGAGCCGGCCGAGATAGACGATCGAGTCGTGCACGTTGGCCGGCGTGGTGTAGGTGTCGGTGATGATGCCGCAGCGCCCATCCACCGTGCGGTGATCGAGATAGAAGAAGCCCTTCGGCTTACCCTCGCGCACCATGTAGCCGGCCTCCGGATCGGCGCGCGAGACCTTGGTCTGCTTCTCAGGCGGCTTGCGCTGCTTGTCCTTCAGCGGCTTCTGGCCATGCAGCGCCCGCTCGGCCTCGATCGCGCGGTCGAGATCGGCCCAGTAGTCGGCACGCGACCTGGCGACCATGGCAAGGTCGTATTTGCCCTTGTTGGCGTTGGCCTTCAGATGGGTGCTGTCGGTATAGAGCACCGTGCCGTCAACCAGACCTACCCGGATCGCCTGCTCGACGATGCGGTCGAAGATCGCTTGCGCGATCGTCTCGTCCTGGTAGCGCCGCCGACGGTTCTGCGACAGTGTCGAGGCGTCGAACACCTTGTCCGTCAGCTTCAGCCGCAGGAACCAGCGATAGGCGACGTTGACCTCGATCTCGCGCACCAACTGACGTTCCGAGCGCACCCCGAACAGGTAGCCGATGAACAAGGCCTTGAACATCAAGGTCGGGTCCAGCGGCGGGCGGCCGTTGTCTGCGCAATAGAGCGGCGCCGTCAGATCGTGGATGAAGGAGAAGTCAATCGCTCGATCGATCTTGCGTAACAAATGGTCCGCCGGGACCAACTGGTCCAACGTCACCATCTCAAGCGCGGTCTGTTCGGGGGCGGGTCGCTTCAACATGACCCAGTGAATCAAAAACCCCCGGCTAACGCCAGGGGTTTGTCAGCAGTCTGAGCCGGCGCTCACACGCCGGCTTTTTATTTGGACGGTGTTGACGCTTCGGTGCCCGTCATCTGGCCGAAATCGGCGGGACGGCTGTGCGCTGCTTCAGCTGGAGATTGACAAGCCAGTTCGCGAAACCTAAGCACGGGCAGCTTGCGGGGCCGGGGGGGGGGGGTCGGCAACTCAAGGAGACCTTCTTGAAAGGAACTATCCTTGCTGGAGACAGAGGAACGCTCCTTTGTCCATTAGAGAAATCTAACGAAATATTCAGCCAGCCGCTTAAGTGGCCTGCTCTGTAGGGGCGCGTTGTTCGATGCTCCACAAACGCCACCACGCTGCCGCGGGCTGTGTACAGTGATGTCGGTTTGCCTGACTTGCGCCGGGCCGACTTTCTCCGGAAAGGATGGCCAAGCGTGACTTTGAAGTTCGGCACCAGTGGACTGCGCGGTCTCGTCAGCGAGCTTCAAGGGCCGCCGGCATTTATCTATACAGCCGCTTTCGTGCGCATGCTCCAGGATCGGGGCTCGTTGAAGGAAGGCTCGAAGGTCTATGTCGGGCGTGATCTTCGCGCCTCCAGTCCCGAGATCGCGCAGCTTGTTCATGCGGCGATAGCCGGGGCCGGGCTGGTGCCGGTCGACTGCGGGGCACTGCCTACGCCTGCGCTCGCGCTTTACGCCGGCAGCGAGAACGCTCCGGCGATCATGGTCACCGGCAGTCACATCCCCGACGACAGAAACGGGCTCAAATTCTACCGGGCGGACGGCGAGATCGACAAGCGCGACGAAGGCGACATTGTCGAGATCCACGCGGGCATGAAGGATACGGTCTCCCCGCTATCGCCGGTTGAACCCGCGCGGTTGGGCGCCGAACCGTCGCGCCGCTATGCCGAAAGGTTTCTTGGCTTCTTTGGGAAGGGCAGCCTTTCTGGTCTGCGCGTCGGCGTCTACCAGCATTCGTCCGTGGCGAGAGACATTATTGTCGACATTCTTCGCGGGCTTGAGGCCGAAACGATACTACTGGGCAGGGCCGACCATTTCATTCCGGTCGACACCGAAGCGCTGAGGTCGGAGGATGTGGCGCTTCTCAAGGACTGGGCGGCGGCAGAGCGGTTCGACGCGATCGTGTCAACGGATGGCGATGGCGACAGACCGCTCGTGGCGGATAGCAGCGGCATTTTCGTGCGCGGCGATCTGGTCGGCGCAATCACTGCAAATGTCCTGGGCGCCGACTGCGTTGTCACACCGGTCACGTCCAATTCAGCCTTGGAACATTGCGGCTATTTCCCAAGCGTGGTTCGCACACGCGTAGGCTCGCCCTACGTCATTGAAGGTATCGGCAAAGCTCTCGCCGAGGGCGCAAGATGTGTCGTGGGGTTCGAGGCGAATGGCGGCGTTCTCCTGGGCTCGTCGATCGAGCAGGATGGGCGCAGCCTTCCGGCCTTGGTGACCAGGGATGCGTTATTGCCAATTCTTTGCGCGCTTTCAGCGATTGCCAGGACCGGCCGTCCGCTCGCGGAGATCGCGGCCGACTTTCGCTTTCTCGCCGGCGCAAGTGACCGGCTCGAGGGCGTGCCTTCCGAAGCCAGCGCATCCTTTCTCCATAAGTTGGCGACTGATGCGGCTCATGCCGACAAGATCTTCGCGGTTCTCGGCGGCGTCGCGAATATTGACAACCATGATGGTGTGCGTATCACCGCCCGCAACGCAGAAGTTGTGCACTTCCGCGCGTCGGGCAATGCACCCGAATTGCGTTGCTACGTCGAAGCAAAAGCGCAATCCCGCGCAGACGAATTGCTCGGTTGGGGCCTCGCTCTCGGCCGAGCTCAAATCTTGGAAAGTTGAAGTTTGAGCCCAAGCGCTCCCTCGGGCGCTGCCCAAAGCGCGCTCAATGTCGGGCTGGCGAAAAAGGCCGGCGGAGGCTCAGCCGCTGGCTCTCCATGAAGTGGTGCTGCGGTTGAAGCAGGCGAGGAGAGCGCCAGAAGAAACTGCGTCCGACAATTGACAAGCCAGTGCCCGAAACCTAAGCACGGGCAACTTGGCGTCGAGGCGGGGGTCGCGGTAGTTCAAGGAGAGCTTGTTGAAAGGAATTATCCTTGCGGGCGGCAGCGGAACACGTCTTTATCCGCTTACATTAGCGGTATCTAAGCAAATACTGCCAATCTACGACAAGCCGATGATCTATTATCCGCTGAGCGTGCTGATGCTCGCGGGAATCCGCCAAATCCTGGTCATTTCAACTCCGCGCGACTTGCCGGTCTTCCGGGAATTGCTGGGCGACGGCTCCGAGTTCGGGCTGGAGCTCTCCTATGCCGAGCAGCCGCAACCCAACGGCCTCGCCGAAGCTTTCATCATCGGCCGCGACTTCATCGGCAGGGACAACGTGTCGATGATTCTCGGCGACAACATCTATTTCGGCGAAGGCCTGTCGCAGCTCTGCCGCACCGCGGCGGCATGTGAAAGCGGCGCCTCGGTATTTGCCTACCATGTCGACGATCCCGAGCGTTACGGCGTGGTTTCGTTCGACAAGGCCAATGGCAAGGCTTTGACGATCGAAGAGAAACCTCAGAAGCCGAAATCCAACTGGGCCGTCACCGGTCTCTATTTCTATGACAATGAAGTCGTCGACATCGCCTCGACAATCCGCCCCTCGGCGCGCGGCGAGCTTGAGATTACGGCGGTCAACAATGTCTATCTCGAGCGTGGCGAGCTGCAGGTGCATCAGCTTGGCCGCGGCTATGCCTGGCTCGACACCGGCACGCATGACAGCCTGCATGAAGCGGCTTCCTTCGTGCGCACGATCGAGCATCGCCAGGGCATAAAAGTCGCGTGCCCGGAGGAAATCGCCTTCGAGCAGGGCTGGCTAGGCGCCGAAAAGGTGCTGGAACGCGCGGCGCGCCTGGGCAAGAATGAGTATGCTGCCTATCTGCGCAAGCGCGTTGCCGATCTGACGGAGGAACAAGGTGCTTGAGGTCAGGCCGCTTTGCCTCGACGGCGTGGTGGAGATCGTGCCGAAGCGGCACGGCGATGCGCGCGGTTTTTTCAGCGAGACCTGGAATGCCAGGCGCTTTGCCGAGGCCGGCATCGATCTCGCCTTCGTGCAGGACAACCATTCCTATTCCGCTGCAGCCGGCGTGCTGCGCGGTCTGCACTATCAGTTGCCGCCGCGCGCCCAGGACAAGCTGCTGCGCGTCATCAGGGGTAGCGTGCTCGATGTCGCGGTCGACATCCGCCGCGCCTCGCCGACTTTCGGAAAGTGGGTGGCGCTGGAGATATCGACTGAGAAGGGCAACCAGATCCTGGTGCCGAAAGGGTTCGCGCACGGTTTCGTCACGCTCGTGCCGGACACCGAGGTGCTGTACAAGGTGACCGATACCTATTCGCCCGAGCATGACCGGTCGATCCGTTTCGACGATCCCGAGATCGGCATCGAATGGCCGGCAATTGCGGGCGGGTTCCAGCTTTCGGACAAGGATCGCAACGCACCGACGCTCGACATGGCGGAGGTGTTTGCGTGAGGAGAGACGGCGGCATGAATTTCTTGGTCACCGGTGGCGCCGGCTTCATCGGCTCGGCCGTCTGCCGGCATCTATGCGCCAACCCGGCCTACCGCGTCACCAATCTCGACAAGCTCACCTATGCCGGCAACCTTGCTTCGCTCAGGCCGATCGAGAACGCGCACAACTACCGTTTCGAGCAGGCCGACATATGCGATGAGCGCGCGGTGCTGGAGATATTGCGCCGCGACGACATCGACATCGTCATGAACCTCGCCGCCGAGAGCCATGTCGACCGTTCCATCGACGGCCCCGGCGCCTTCATCGAGACCAACATCGTCGGCACCTACCGCATCCTGAACGTGTCGCTCGTATACTGGCGCGGGCTGTCCGAGGCTCGCCAAGGCGGCTTCCGCTTCCATCATGTCTCGACCGACGAGGTGTTCGGCGACCTACCCTTCGACAGCGGCATGTTCGTCGAGGAAACGCCCTATGCGCCGTCCTCGCCCTATTCGGCTTCGAAGGCAGCGTCGGACCATCTGGTGCGGGCCTGGCATGAGACCTACGGCCTGCCGGTCGTGCTTTCCAATTGCTCGAACAATTACGGCCCTTATCATTTCCCCGAAAAGCTGATCCCGCTGGTCATCCTCAACGCGCTCGACGAGAAGCCGCTGCCGGTCTACGGCGCAGGCGCCAATGTGCGCGACTGGCTGTTTGTCGAGGATCACGCGCGTGCCCTTGAACTCGTTGCAACCAAGGGGCGGCCGGGCGAGAGCTACAATGTCGGCGGCAATTCCGAGCGCACCAATCTCGGCGTTGTCGAGACCATCTGCGATCTTCTCGATCGCAAGCGGCCGCGCGCGGGCGGCGCGAGCTATCGCGACCTGATCACCTTCGTCACCGATCGCCCCGGCCATGACCGCCGCTACGCGATCGACGCCTCCAAGATCGCGCGCGACCTCGGCTGGGCGCCGCGGGAGAATTTCGACAGCGGCCTGGCAAGGACCGTCGATTGGTATCTCGACAACAAATGGTGGTGGGGGCCGATCCGCGAGCAGCGCTACAACGGCGAGCGGCTGGGCCAAGGGTCAATCGAAAGCAAACCGGTCGAGAACAGCAAGGCCGAGGGAAGGAAGGAAACGGCGTGAGGCTTGCCGTCACCGGACGCGAAGGCCAGGTTGCCGCGAGCCTGATCGAGGCGGCGCGGGGCCGAGACGACGTGGAAGTCGTCGCCGTCGGCCGGCCGGCGCTCGACCTGGCGCGGCCCGACACGGTGTTTGCCGCGCTGGAAGCGGCAAGGCCCGAAATCGTCGTTTCGGCCGCCGCCTACACCGCCGTCGACCAGGCCGAGGACGAGAAGGACCTGGCCTTCGCGGTGAACGCAACCGGCGCCGGCAAGGTGGCCGAGGCGGCCGCGCAGCTCGGCATTCCCGTGATCCACCTGTCGACCGACTATGTCTTCGACGGCACCAAGGACGGCGCCTATGTCGAGACCGACGGCACCGCGCCGCTCGGCGTCTACGGCGCCTCCAAGCTCGCCGGCGAAGAGGCGGTGGCGGCCGCCAATCCGCGCAACCTCATCCTGCGCACTGCCTGGGTCTACAGCCCCTTCGGCAAGAACTTCGTCAGGACGATGCTGAGGCTGGCTGGCGACCGCGACGAGATTTCGGTCGTGGCCGACCAATGGGGAAATCCGACCTCGGCGCTCGACATCGCTGACGCGATCCTGCATGCGGCGGCGAGGCTGCAAGAGGACAGGAATTTTGCCGCCTTTGGCGTCTATCACCTGGCTGGCGGCGGCGAGACCAACTGGAGCGGCCTTGCCCGCCACATCCTCGACACAAGCAGGGCGTTTGGTGGCCCGCATGCGAGCGTGCGCGACATCGCAGCCAAGGACTATCCGACCAAGGCGAAGCGCCCGGCCAATTCGCGGCTTTCGAGTGCGAAATTCGAGAGCACATTCGGATGGATGGTGCCGGAGTGGCGGCGGTCGACGGAGCTTGTAGTCGGTCGTTTCATGAGAGTAGGCTTGGGACTGCATGAACAGGCGTGATTGATTGAGCAATCCTTGGCTAATTTTCAGAGGTAAACGGGCGCGCTTTTTTATTCCGGCATTTCCCTTGTGATGGATGGGGCAGATACTTAAGGAAAATCAGTTAGTTATGGGATGTCGTGTGCAAAAATCGCACACGAAAGTTCTGCTTCTCTTCTTTTTGTTCCCACGAGGGAGCTGCCGACAGACCTTTCCCGACGCTTTTTTGCCGACGAGATTGACCGCTGTTATGCGGACGTTCGCCGGAATATCCGTGAACCTCATTGTCCGATGCGGCGTCCAGTTTGTCTGGGGTTCCTGGAATCTTTTCGAACTTTTTGTCTCGCACCTCCGGCCGAATTGCGGGCGCTTGTGAAAGACATCGAGCTACAAGCGCCCGCTATCGGCCAAGTCTGACGTAATCGACTTCGGACCAAATGTCCTCGGGGGTTTCACCGCAACAGCGGCATCAAGACACGGCGCCCTTCGCCAGCCTGTCGGGGTCCGGTCGGAGGAGGGATATCGTCAATACAGTCGTCCAATTCGTTTGCGGAGGGGGTCGTTCGCCAGAAAAAAACCTCGGGGACGTCGCCCGATCGTGGGTTTACTATCGTCAGCCTTGGAAAGCATTTCGCCGTTTGGAGCGGCCAAGCGCGCAACTCGCGTAAGATCCAACTGTGCCAGGCGTGTTTAGCGGAGAGCAGCAAAGCGGCAATCGCCACCGCCAATAGGCCATAAGCCAACACTTCTAGCGCCTTGTGGGGCGAAGGGGAGGGCGCCCGCCATGCTTCGACCAACAACTGCAAGCGCGTCGCCCACGGCAATCGTTCCTCGGCGCGACGCGCTGCCCTCCTGGCGCGCTTCATGTCCAGCCGCTGCTGAGCATACTGCTGCCGCGTCTGTTCTGATGATGAGAGCGAGTTGGTCTGCAACCAAGCTTTGAATTTTCCGGCATGAACCCGGACTCTGGGTCGCGAAGAGGCCCTGGCGACGGCGCTCAGCTTCAGACGCTTTGAAATTCTCCCACCACTCCTCCCAGGTTGCAGGCAGATCGCCTGCTACCGAAAGCTCGAGGATGAGCGGATAGTCATGGGGAGTGTAAACTGGCGCGGCCGGCCTTTCGCCGGTTGCCTCTATCTCTTGGCGGTGCTCTTTGTCGTAAGCGACTCGGCGAGCGGCACGGGTATCAAGCAATTCCTGAGCGTAGCGCTGTCTGGAACGATCTGAGGGTACCTGCGAATTGGCGTCGAGCCATGCTTGGAAGAGGACGGGCCTGACGCGATAATCGCCCGCCCTTGCGCGCTGCTTTTGTGCTACTTCGAGCAGCTTTCGCCATTCCTCCCAAGTCGGCGGCATGTCATCGGTACCGGGAAGCTGACGGATGAGTGGATAATCGTCTGGCGTGTAGACCGGAATTGCTACGCGCGGGGCAGCCAAGGCGTGCTGACGCCTTTGCCAGCGATCGGCTTGGTTCTCGCTCGTGTCATCTTCCACGGCGATCCTAGCTCCTACCGGCGCGCTCTACGCCAGCCGGCAGGCGCGACTGCCGGCGAACTGCTCACGCAACTTACCAATGGCGGCACGGCGACCGGCGTATTTGGTGCCGATGTTCGTCTCTTCTGTGCAGGGGACCGCAAGCGATCTCGGCCACCATCGCGCATAGCCTGAGCGGAATTTTCACAGTCACTGCGTCGGGCACGTTGACTTTTTCGCTCGGCGGCACCTCGACCGGATCGGACACAAGTGTTGCTGCGACTGATGCTACTATAGCGGCACGGTGATGCCACGAAGCTGTTTTGGAGCATATGCCCCTGTAGCGTCGAGCGGGTGTATGCCGAAACTGTTTTCGCCGAACCACGTGTCGCCCTTGCTGAATTGAGGCCATGAAGACCGTCTAGGCGGCGAGCGAGGATGGGGGCTGGCATCTCTGTCCAGTTCCTCTTCAGTGAACTGATCGAGCGTCCCCCACGTCCATTTCGTGAATAGGAGTTTTTGCCGCTTCGTCATGGCGTCGTAACTGCTGGTCTGGTTGTCAGCGACAAGGATATTGGATTGCTGCCCGAGGCGAAAAGTCCTGCTCTTTGGCCAATCGGGCGGGTCGAATACCCGCCCGTCGGCTCCTACCAGAACGGCTCTCCTTCCAGCCCTTGTCGCCAATATCGTTAGGCTGTCGGGGCCGCTCTCAACCAGATATGCCTTTTCCTTCGTTTTGATGTCGGCCGGCAACCAAGTCAGCAAGTCTTCGCGGCTAACCATAAATGCATTCGATCGCACATGCGGATTCGGAAACTCCGGAAAGCGGACATAGTATTCCATAATCCCACCAGGACCGGAAACCATGGCCCAGAACTCATCAAACTCCTTGTCGAGAGCCGGGTTGTAGCCACTGAGCCCTAGCCGTCGCCGGAGACGCCCGGTCGCCTTTTGCAAGCGGGACTTGTTCAGCCACGCAGGAGCGTGCTTTACCAGCTCGTCGCGCCACTCGTCCTCGATGACCGGATCGTATGGGATGCCTTTCTGGCAGAGCCAGATGGTCTTGCTGATTTCTCTGTAACTGCTGTTCAGGCTCTGGTAAGAGCCGGTGGCCCCGACTATCGCGACGTCAGGTTCGGCATAGGCAGCCTCGAACTTCGCCAGCCAATCCGGCGCGAGGATCTTCGAAAAGGTGTTGAGAAAAAACACCTTCTCATGCGTGAGAGTTTCGGCAGCGATGCGATACGCGGTCAGGTCAAAGCCGTCGTCGGAAATTGAAATCGTCTGGACTGTCTCATCGATCATCCCGGCTTCACACAACGAAAAGAATTCCGGGAAGCCCTTTTCGATGATCACCAGGTCATGGGCTGCGCCGGCCGGATGCTCTCGGTAGCTGGACAGGAACTCACGAACGGCCTCAGGACCCTCGGCGTGGCGGGCGAGATAGACGACTGCTGTAGACAAGTGGCACCTCTATTTGAGCGCTAAGGTTTTAGCCGACCGGGTGAGCGCAGCCAATACGGTGTCGGTGAGTTCACGAAAGCGGCGGCTCGCTCGATCTTGCCGGCGGCACTCTCAAGGCATGGGTGTTCAAATAGGCGGAGCTGGCTAAAGCTCCGCCACCTCAACCACATACCCGTCCCGCAGCCAGTAGCGCTCGCGGGATGGTTTCAGTCCAGCGGAAAGCATGACCTCGCGGGCGGTGAACCCGTTGGCCTCATGGTTGATGGAGATCAGCAGCTTGGCGTTCTCTTTCGCCCACCGGACATAAGTTTCTGCGCTTTCCCGCGACATTTCGGTGAGCGAATCGACGTTTATGACGATATCGACCGGTCGTGCTTCCGGCAGCCACTCAGGGATGCGGATGTTGATGGCTGCCGGTGTGTCCTCGCCCTGTAGCGAAATCTGGTCGTCGCCGAGCGTGCGGCCGAGGAAGTTGGCCTGCGCGACGCACGAGGTCGGCAGGGCGACCAGCGTGTAGTTCCTGAAGCCGAACCTGTGCGCGTAATAGGCCGTGCGGCCGAGGCCGCTGCCGATGTCGAGGACCGAAGGCGACGCCATCCCGGAGGCGTAGGTCTTCAGCAGCCATGCCTGATAGAGCGAGTTGATCGCACGGTAGGACGCAATGCCGCGCTTCGTCGCGATGCCGAACTCATTCGGGAATGGATTGGGGAACGCTATCTCCTGGCCGATGACAGCCTCGATCCTGTCGACAAGCATATCGGTGTCATGGATGGCTAGCGTCGCCACGCTTTCGGGGTTCGACAGACGGATCGCGCCGATAGCTTCGGCGAGGTAGACCAGCCTTTTGTGGAAATTCGCGCCTTGGTCGTTCCGCGCGGCCTCGCCACCGTTGATCAACGCATTGCGAAACTCGCTGACGAGATGCTCGAAGCCGTAGTGGAAAAGCGTGCTCGTTGGATCGCGCAACAGCCTGCCGGCTTCCGCCAGGTTGTCGTTCATCAGAGCAGCCGAAACCTCACCCTTGTGTTTGTCGACGATCCACCTCCAAAAAGAGTCTTCCGAATTGGTGTGTTCCCCACTCACCTTGCGGAAGAAACGCGCAATTCTGGCAACCAGATCGGTGTCTGCAGGCGAAGTATCGCCGCTGAAAACCGGACGAAATGGCGCAGTTGCAGCGGCGGGAGGGCTCAGCTATTGCTGCGCCGCAAATTCCGCCCGAGTTTTATTATGATCTTCTAATACGCCTGGACGCTTAAAGCGCCTCCAGAAGGCGCGGTGTTGCTCGTTCAATATTTCCCCCCTACTTCAAAACTCGACCCCTTAGCCGAAAGTCCACCGCAAGACTAGAGCCGGCCGATAAGTCTACACCGCTGATCCGCGCCTAGACTGCCGCCGTTCAACCGAGGATGGCGGCATGGCGAAGAACAACAAGGCGCAGGCGAATTTCCTGGCGCAGGCGCCCGGCATCATGGATCGGCTTATGGCGGAGTTTCCGCTGTGGGACGAGATCGACGCCGCGGCCGATCTCGGCACGACCATTCGCATGATCTTTGACGGCCATTCTTACCGTCACTGCCGGCAGCAACCTCAAGATGGCCGGAAACTTCACCACGTCGGCATCTGATATGCTTGTCATGACGCCGGTCAGCAAACGCCTAGATTTTGGCCCGGGCAATCAGGTACCCAAGCCAGTACCGTCCCTGGGGGCAGCAAAGATCAGCAGCAAGCATCAATTCGCTGACGGTAGTTCATTGGCCTTACGGTTGATGGAGATCAGAGGTTGTCAAGCTAGGTAAGGCAAAAAAGGGCCGCGGGCACATGCTGCCAAAAACTGCATGGTTGCGCGGTCACAGTCGCCGTTTGTCAACGCATGTGATGTCTAGACATGGCTGCGATCCTCGAAAGCCCTCGCGGCGGACTGCCGTCGAAGTCTGATGGGCCGAAAGCAGCTTCGGCTCTTAATAGCGATTCTGGCGGATCACCTATGAGCTTCGTCTCGTCCTTCATGAATCCCATGAAAAGCGGCTCGAAAGCTACTCGTTGCTTTGTTTGATAGGCTGTCCTGCCCAGCCACCAGGACAGCGAGCGCAGGGCGAGGTTCGCCGGCGCCGCGCCTAATGCATCAAGCAAAAAATCTCGTCGAGCAATCATCAGATCGAGACACGGAAGATCAACGCAGTGTGGCTTCCAGATATTGAACATATTGGCGTTGTTACCGGTAGCCGGCCTGCCTGCGCTCAGGTCGCTGAATTCACCGTCAAGCCTGACCACTGGGCCGTGCAGAACGATCCCCAGCCTGCTGGATAGCATGCCGCTCGCGATCTGAACCGATGGCACCAATTCAAGATGCTTGAAAGCCTGAAGAACGCCAAGTTCCTCGAAATCGGTCACTGTGCCGTTGCGCAGGCAAATAAAGGCTTCACCACTCTCTTGGATTGCTTCCTTGATCGCTTGCAGACCATCTGCTCCGCGGTCAGCTTGCACGCGGACCGACCGGGAGAAAATGTTTCCCTGGATGTCTGCGCTATGCACATCGTCGGACTCTGACATGACGATCAACAGGCACGGTGGTACATCCGAAGAGCTGCGTCGCAGGTAGAAATCCGACGCCGGTGGCCCGATCGGATATTCCTCGATAGAAAGCAAATCCGCATAATCACCGAGCTTGATCGCGTCGAGGCAGCCTTTGACTGAGCGGACGGAACCATCGAAAAGATTGCCGCTATTTGACAGCGAAGACCGGTGGTGACGCCAGTGATATAAGACTTCGGGGATATGCTCCGGTTCATGTCCAGCCCGAACAAATCGAATCAGAAGGTCCCAGTCTTGGGCATATTCGGTCTGTGAGTTTGTGTAGGCGTCCAGTTCGAGTCCCGTCTCGCGATGAAAAAGGATGCAGTGCCAGATGTAGGAATGTGAGAAAAAATGGACCGGATCGAAGGCTGGCCGATAGAAAGGATGAACCGGCATATCATCGACGAAAATATCTTCGTCGCTATAGAAAACGCGAGTTTCCGGCGACTCTGCAACCGTGTTGGAAAGAAGCGCAATGGCATCTGGCGTCAGCAGATCGTCGGCGTCGAGACTTAGGACGAATTCACCCGTTGCCCGCTCTAAGCAATACCTCAGGCCACCCTGGATGCCGAGATTTTTGTCCAACGTAAGCCACTTAAGGACGCCCTCATTCCTCAGTCGCTCCAACGCGTTTGAAAGGTCATCCGAAATCGGGCCGTGGGACAGGACGAGCCATTCGTGTGGCGTAACGGTCTGCGCGGTAATCGACTTCGCCGTTTCCAGGAATAGAGCCACGTTCGTATTAACATAAACTGTCGTGATCACTGAAATCGGCGTCTTGTCCTCAGTAGGCGCGTTTGCCAACCGACTTTCCAGATGCTGCTTGAAATAAGACGCGTATGGAAGCGCGCTCTGAGGGGAATTCGCCATTAGTTATTTTCGCTTCTGCAAACCACCAGATGTTCATCCAGTCGAGGCGCCTGGGCAGGATCGCCGTGGATGCGCTTCACCGCGAGTTCTGGGTCAAATGAATCGAGGTCGATGCCCGATAAAAGAAGAGCCTGCCGGTCAACAACGACGATGGGATTCCGCATACCGTGCAAGTTCCCTCTGTTGTCGTAGGGCTCACCAGTGACCATGAGAACCTTGGGTAGCCCCGATTGTTCCAGAGCTGCCTCGATGATCCTCGTTGCATCGGGAAGGAGTTGGCAGGCGTTTTGGACCCAGACGACGTATCGCTTTCGGCTCCGCTCCAAGGTGTTTCGAAGGGTTTTGTCGATAGGCTGCACGCGAAATGTGTCACCTGAAATATTGCCGAGCGCATGACTATCAGCGGCCTTCACAATCCATTCCGGCGCATGTCTGGAATCTTGCGCCGAAAGAGAGCGTTCGAAAGCTTCCGACTCGAAACGGTTCTTGTCGACGCCAAGATAAGCAATCAGATTGCCGTCCGCGGCGTCTCGGTAAAGAGACTTGCGCCGCTCAATAGCCAACTCGATTTCCCCAGCGAGGCTTCGGCGATGCAGCTGTTTCACCGACCGGGGCAGGGGTGGCTCAGTCCGTGGCGTGATCCCATCCTTTTTCAATTCGCCCAGCAACCGGGGCAATATGAGCGATAGGCTCGATTTCCAATTTGTTGGGAAGGCCCGGAGGTGATCCTGCTCCGATGTCGGTCGTTCCCGCCTAAGAAGCGCGCGCGAAATTCCGTAAGCGATCTCACTGATGGTCGGCTCGACACCAATAATATATGGCGAAACCTGCGCCAGGCGCTCGCGTGTTTTTACGCCATAGCAAGTTGTAATCACCGGTTTGGCGCACGCCGCCATCTCTAGAGGTGGATAACTGGGGTGGGGAGAGAACATAAGCGACAGGAGCATGTCCGACGTTCTCATCAGTTCTGCATACTTGGGGAAATCAAGCCACGGAGCAGGTTTCAATATATGCTTGCCGCCCAACGGCACTGGCTCGATATCCTCGCCCATCGCGATGAATTCCCAAGAACCCTCGTCGAAAATGCCATTGGATGCAGCCGCTCTCACGGCCGCCAGGCCCAAGCCGAAAAGATTTCGTTCCGCCATGGTGGGACGAGCATAAAACAACAAGCGATGAGGCGCATCTGCAGCACGCCGCTGCGGATAGAAATAGCTCCTGTCGACGGCGGGCTCGAACACTATTGCCGAGTTGACAAAGTTCTTATCCGCATATCGACCGATACGCTCTGCAGCCAACTGGTCGCGTAGAAATGTTGTGTTGATGACCGGAAGGTGGTCGAATGTGTAGGTTTCTTGCGCGGCAGAATGGGTAACGTTGCCGCCGTAGAATTTGGATTCGAAGTCCTGAACTAGGTAGTAAATTCGACGGTTTCTTAGCATCGCGGCGGCGGCCTTGGCGGGCTGAGCCGTCCACCACGCCGTTGCGAACAGGATGTCGTTGTATCCCAGTTTGAAAGGCTGTTGCCGATTGCTGGCGTCGAGAAACTGGACTCCGTGTTTGTCGCAATCGACGCCGGTCAACTGGTGGATATGGCTCTTCAGCGGCCGGATGTCGGGATCAGGAGGGGCATCAACTGAGACGAAGCTGAGCGGAACTCCGGCTTCGGCGAGAAGCGCGCCGAGGATATAGGCAGTATTCGGACCGCCGGTAGCGTGCCGCCGATTGAGTCCAGGCAGAAAAATCAGGACGTGTGGATCCGCAGAAAGTTCAGGATCCACTTCGACGTTCAAGGGCCGGAACAGGAAGTTTTCTCGGACGGACAGCAGCTCTGGTTCTTGAAGGCCAGAAACGGCACCAGCTGAGTACTCACCAAATGAAAAATAGCGACGTGGCACCGTGAGGCCGCGATCACTCGGAAACGGCTGCGACCCGCTCTGGCGGCCCTGCGTCAGAAAATGGACAAGCGCATTCGTCTTTTCGGCGCGTAGGGCGGGATATTGATCCAGATATTTTCGAGTCGAGAACTTCGGTCCCGGGTCACGTTCCTCCGCTGCGCCAAATTCGATAAAGTGTGAAAGCGGGTCCTGTGCGAGATCCTCGGCGTCGGGATAGGTATTCGTATACCACCCGGCATCGAAATATGCGTTTGGATTCCGGAATTCGGTCCCGCCGTTGCGGAGGAAGTGATCGCCCGGGTTGATTCCAGCCGCGGCCACATCCGGATAGAGCCTTAGATACCAGGCCGCATCGATTGCCGGGGACGGCATTCGTCCTTCGCGAATGCCGTAAAGAATCCAGTGAAGAAGCGGATTGATCCCGGCTTTTTTAACATCGGGATTTGCGGTGAGGTACCATTTGGTATCGAAGAGAGGATGAGGGTTTAGACCCTTTCGCCAGCCCTGTTTAAGATAGTGCTGGACGGCATTTTTTGGTGAGACCTCGCCCACTTGGCGGACATAGTAGCGGGTCGAAAAATAAGGGCTCGGATCTCTACCCTCCGCCGATCCAAAGCGGATGTAATGCGCGAAAGCGCCACCCCTGAAATCGATCACGTCCGGATAGCGGGAAGCGTACCAATGGCGATCGAAGAGCGAGAGCAATGGAAAGTATTGTGTCTGCCTGAGCCGCCTTATGATCGGGGTTGCCAGGCTCCGATAGTTGGTTCGTGAACTGGCGAGGAAAGATACGATCATAACGCTCATGTCGCTAGCGTGTGATACTCGACATCCGTCAGGATGGGTCTTTGGGCGAGCCTTGTAAAACACGTCGATTGGGTCATTGCTGGAGGGGACCAGCACCTCTTCCTATCCTAACTCTTACCAGAATGGAAACCCCGGTCACCGGGATGGTGGTCGTCAACTTATCTCGACGCTGTTGCGCTTTATGGGAACGTTGGAAGCGTGCGCGGATTGCCAACTCCCCGGGCGGTCGATGTAGCGACCGCCTGCTCTTCCGGTGACATGGAGGCCCAGAAGTCCGACTGATTGTGGGTGATCAAAAGTCCGTTTTGTGATTCGAGCCGAAACGTGCGGCTGTTCGGCCAGCTTATATTGTCAACGCACGGGACAATCGGCAATGCCTGCTGGAGTCGATTGCGTGAAGGCATCATTGCCATGTGATCCTCTTCGGCCTACATCCGCGAAAACGAAACCGTGGGGCTGGGCTCTCATAGATGGACTTTTTAAAGCGCTTGTTCTCCAGGTCCGAGAACGCGGCAGCGCAGGCAGTGGAACCTTCCCTGGAATATTTCGCGTGGCTGTTGAGCCGCAACCCATTGGGCGTCGTTCCTGATCTGGTGCATTCGCCACACGTAGAAGTTGACAGCGGACTCGTCGATCGAATCGCAGTGTCATACCGCCGCGCACATGCCGAGTTTTTGCCGACCGGTTCCCCTTGGGATCACTCTTTGTTCAACATCAAGGCCGAGGTTCACGACGCGCTGCTCGCGGTCGACGCCGAGGAAGCCGCGCGCGTTCTGGGTCGCCCCAGTGAGACGGCATTTTTCTGGGGCTTTGACGATATCGCAAAAGCCCCGCCCGGCGAGGTCGAGCCGCACGAATTTGTCGTGGCCCGTCTCAACAAAACGATTCCGTGGCAAAAACTCCATGCGATGTGGCTGATGGATATGCTGAACAGCCTTGCAGAGGCTGTTGGCGCGCGTCGCGTCACTTATCCTGAAATGCGGCCTGCCGATATCGGGGCGTATTACGCCAATGCGCGTAGCGCCGACCAGATTCTCGATGACATTGACGCAACGCTAGGCATCAAGCTTCAATTTCCCAATCCATTTCCAAACGAATTTGGTCTTGGAACGACGAGGGGTGTCGTAGGTTTCCGCGCGCTGCAAGCGGTGTACCAGGCGTGGCGAATTGGCCAGATTTCACGTGGCCGACCAAATTTCAAGGTTCTCGAAATTGGAGCAGGGCTGGGCAGGACCGCATATTTTGCGGCCCTGTTTTCCATCACGGACTATACGATCATCGACATTCCCCTGACCAACGCAGCCCAGGCGTCGTTTCTCGGGCGCATGCTGGGACCGTCCCATATTCGGCTGCACGGGGAGGATTCAACGGCGCCGCTTCGTATTGTGCCGGCCACCGCGATTGATCAAATCGCTGATAACTATGACTTGATTGTCAATGTCGACTCCCTGACCGAGCTGTCACCAGAAACGATCAAGGCATATTGGAGGTTTGCGAGGAACAATACGGATATGTTCCTCTCGATCAATCACGAAATCAACGAGCATACGGTGCGATCACTCTACGCGGATGACCCCGATATTAAAGCATTGAGGTATCCGTATTGGATGAGACGTGGATATGTGGAGGAGCTGTTGACCTGGTCGCGCTAGCCCGCATTTCTCACACTTGATGTGATGTTTCACCGGCGGCGAATTGCCGTCAGTGCGTGGCGTACCGGCGCAGTGATCCTCCAGGACGTGCTGTTTCGTAACGCGGCAATCTCGCCCTGCACTTTTTCCAGTGCCTCATCGGCGGACTTCAGTTCGGCATTGGCGGACCTCAATGCCTCGTTGGCTGACTTCAGTGCCTCATCGGAGGACTTCAGTTCAGCATTGGCGGACTTCAATGATGCGTGAAGCTTTTCCGTGTCGAGGCGCATGCCAGAGACCTCGGATTGCAGCCGTTCGATCCGGCTGATGTTGTCCAATGCCGAGGACATGACGTTCACGAACTGCGCTTGTTTTTCAGTGGCAGCGGGCAGTCTGTCGCCGATATGAAGGGGTGCCAGCAGTTCGCGGCTTCCCGAAAGCGGTTTGGCGGCAGTGTTGTCGAGCACGTTGAAGATCTGGCCGGTGATGTGGCGCCTGTTCTCTTCGCGTCTGACGCTCTTGCGGATCATGCAGATCGAATTGGTGAAGGAAATTTCGTCGATATCGAGGTCGAGCTCGTTCAAGGCAACATCGTAGCGCTCCGCATAGTTCTTCAGCAGATTGAAATCGGTGCCTCCGTCTCGCCAGAATTCCTTGTTCACGACGTCGGTGAGCAGTTTGAAAAATCCCATGGAACTAAGCCCGAGGTCGGAGCCGCCGCCATAGTCCTCCCAATAGGACGTGTGAAGGTCTTCCACCACGTAGACGCCGCCGGGCTTGATCTTGGGGAAGTATAACGCAAATGATTGGATGACATCGCTCACGATGTGCGAGCCGTCGTCCACTATGATGTCGAAGGCCGGTGTATCGGCAAGGATCGCATCTCGGGTTTCCGCGGAGTTTGCGTCACCGATAAAAACAGCTATCCGCTCATCCTGAAACGCGAGTTCGCGGCACCTCTCATCAATATCGCAACCGACAATACGAGTGGCACTCTTAAAGTATTTCCGCCAGATCTCCAGAGAGCCGCCGTTTTGAATGCCAATCTCCAAGAGAGCTATCGGCTGCGCCCGGTATCGACCAAAGTGATCGTCGTAAGTGGCAAAGTATGTCGTCCACTTGTCTGAGCCCAATCTATCGTGAGTGTCGAAAATTTCTCGGAGCGTCGGCAGTCCCATATTGTCCTCTATCTTTATAAGGGCGACCCCATACACACTTATGGTCACCGGCCGCAACCGAAAATGAAAGCTCAACTGGTGATCTGATCCTGCCGCCATCGCGGCGGCCCTTTTCTCAGCCTCCATGGTCCGCAATTTCGCGCGGGCGCTTGCGCTCGTGCTCGAATCCGAAGGTGACTAGTCGGACAATCTCGCCGATCCCGGCGGCGCCACCCCGAGGCCGATCTGAAGAAGATCGACGATGACCAGGTGACAGCGGTCTATCGGCGCTTCTAATTGGGACGCTATTGCCGGCGCCGAGCTGCCCGACGGCGTCGACTATCCTGTCTTCGACTTTGCGGTGAACAGCGGACCAGGTAGGGCGGCGAAGTACCTTCAAGCCGCGTGCGGCGTCAACTTGATCCAAGACGGTAAGATCGGCCCGGCGACGCTCGCGGCCGTGCGCGCCAAGCCCGCCAGCGTGATCATTGATACCAGCAGCTGCCGACCTAGTCGACCTTCGGCAAGGGCTGGAGCGCGCGCGTCGCTTCGGTGCGAACGCAAGCCATGCTGATGACGACACCATCACCCGTTCAGCCGGTTCCGGCTCCTCAGCCGCTAGCGCCAGCTCCTGCCTCTCCGCCGGTTCTTTCACACTCCACGCATCTCACAGTCACGCCAGGACATCGGTGCTGGTGCGTCCCAGCCGGGCAGCAATGACCGTTTGAGCTTTGCCATCTTGGACATTCGAACATCGTGCCGGTGCCGCCGCACTCTCGGCATTCGCCAGTCGCTAGAGACGACAAATCCATTTGCCCCAAAATCCTTCGGTGCCGCTTGGCGATACCGCAACCCCATGCCTGATTTTGACGGGTTCCCACCTGCCATCTCCTGACATTACGACAAGGTATTTAAGGCTTTTCTAAAGCAGAGAACCCTTGCAAAGATCGTTCGCCGGCAAATGCCGTCGTTAGTTTCGCGGATCTGCTTCCAAAACGTTTTGGAACTCCGCGCACTGCTCAGGAAATTTTAATCGTCTTTCAACGGTTCTCGCAGCGCCATCGCGATCCTTTCCAGCCGATCTCGGGGGACGGCCGCCATTTCCATCAGGTGACGCGTTCTTTCGGTTTCAGACTTGTACGCCCTGCGAAGCATGGTTCCCGTGAAGATTCTGCTCGGCTCGTGCATCTTTTCCAACAGCGCGGCGTGTCTACGGCGCCTGTTTTGCAGAACGCGGTAAGCGTTTTCGATGCTCAAACGCATGCGGCGCTCTCCACTGTCACTTGCTTCGCTAGAGCGACGAGCGGATCCAACGACCGAAATAGGAAGGCGTCCAACTTCATGCCGTTGATTACGTGAAGCTCCCCAGTGATGCCGGCGATCTCGTGCGAGGGAGTGATCAGGTAGTCGCGAATAGTCAGATCACCGGGGTTCATACGGATCAGCACGAAGATATCCGCCGTGCTGCCTCGCTTGGCCCTCGAAGACCAGCGGGGATAGGCGTATCGCGATACCCGACAGCGAGCAACTGCGATCGAAACGGTGAATTCGTCGTTTATACGGATGAGATTGCTTCCTGGGTGGTGGAAGAATATCCGATCGGGCCTGCAGGCTCGGACTATTATCTCCGCCGCGCTGCAACCGATCTACCGCAGTGCCTTTTGGTTCAGATATCCGGCTCCGAGAAAGAATGCCCTTCAGAGGCAAGCAAAACATTTTTCTCGGAAAGTCCACGTGCGGATGGACAGAGGCGCGGCCAGCGTCCGAGCTCTTCAGGAAATCGCCGAGAGCAGCCACGAGCCGTTCATCGCGCTCTTCAATAACACCGTAAGCGATATCGAGGAGCTTGGAGTCCTGCAGGCGTTCAAGCATCTGGAACTGATAACCTCCGTTCAGGTCGTAAGTGGGATGATCGTCAACAAGCTGGGAGTTGTCCTTCAGGGCTCCGTCGTGAGAGCAGAGGGAGAGTTCATTGATCTCACTGCCGGCAGGCCCGGAACTGCTATCAATGCCCACATGTTCAACGTTTGGAAGCGACACCGCATTGATCTTCCCTGTCAGGATCTCATGATTGTCCGCAGGGATTTTTTGGTCGACGCACTTTCGACAGCGCCATCCAATTTTCCTTTGCGTGCCCTTCCGTGGTGGCTTGGCCGGACGGCGATTTTGACCGGGCGGGCAAATCGCGTTCGAGCCTCTTTTCATGGGTTCGTCAGCGATGAGGCTGAGTTGCTAGGCGATCCACCGGCATCTTTGTTGCGAGCCGAACGAGTGTTCGGGCCGACAGATTTCACGACAGCCCGGCGCGCGGCCTATCGAGAATTGCAGCAATGTCCAAGCGACACTTTTGTGACCACCTAGCCGTGTCGGCTAGTCTAATGGATCGATAATATTAATATCGACCAAAATACTCATTCGCGATTGCGTTGGCCGGCCCATCCATTTTTACCCGGCCGTGCTCTAGCCAAATCAATCGATCGCAGCTCCCCACCAACAACTCCCTCGAATGACTGGCCAGAACTAGGATTTTCGTCGAACTCACGATCTCGTTAAGCCGTCGGCTCGCTCGGTCCTTAAAATCTTCGTCCCCCGTCGAAAGCCACTCGTCCATGATTAGAATTTCGGGCCGGATTGACGTCGAGGTTGCGAAGGCCAATCGAAGCTGCATCCCCGACGAGTAGGTTCGGAAAGGCATATCCAGGAAGTCGCCTAGACCCGAGAATTCGGCAATTTCGTCATACCTTGAACTAAGCTCCTTCGACGTCATGCCCATCATTGCAGCTCGCAATTTGATGTTTTCGCTCCCTGTAGCCTCGGGATCGATACCGAGGCTGATGTTTATCAGCGAGACGCATTCGCCGTCGATTGCCGCGCTCCCCGACGTCGGCGCGTAGATACCCGAAAGGAGCCTCAGAAGAGTAGTTTTGCCGGAACCATTATGGCCGACGAGTCCCACCCGTTCGCCCTCATGAATCGCGAGGTCGATCTCATCGAGCCCTTTGACAACGACTAGTCCGTCGAATCGTCTTTCGATCGCACCTCCGGTTGCGACGTTCAGGACCCGATTCTTCAAAGATCGGTTCGCAGCATTGTAAACGGGGAAGGAGACAGAGGCCTTCTCTAGGTAAATCTTAGCCATACAATCACAACCAGTACGGGACGCGCTTACGATAGCGATCGAACAGCCACAACGCGAATAGCCAACCAACGCCTAACATCGTTATCGCGTAAAGCCATGAGGTAGATGACGGAATCTCGCCCAAAAACGGAGCGCGGATCAGCGTAATCAGATGATAAAATGGATTCAGATTGAACAGATTTTGCGGAACACCTTTTGGTAGTGTCTTTATTTGCCAGACGATCGGAGTCATGTAGAAAATAACTTGGAGAAAGTTTTGCATCACCTGGGTCATGTCCCTGAATCGCGCGCAGATCGTTGCAAGTACAAGCATCATCCATAGAAGGTTTAGCGAGACGATCACAAATCCAGGAAGCGCTATTATTGCAATCCACGACACGTGAGCTCCTACAATAATCAGAACGATGGGTACGATTACCAAATTATGTCCAAACACTATTATATTTCGCCAAAGTGTTCTCATTACGTGAGTGAACAGAGGCATTCGGACCTGAAGAATGATGCCTTGTGAGCTTATGAAACTGGTGCACCCGTCACTTAAACAACTGGAGATGAAACTCCAGACGATCAGGCCGCACCCAACAAACGGAAGGAACTCTTGCATCGGCGTCCGAAAAAGGTTGCCGAAGATAAGTCCGAGCGCACCGATCATCACCCCCATATTGATGGTGAGCCAGAATGCCCCGATCCGTGAGCGGCGATAGCGCTGAGCTACATCTTGCCATCCAAACGTCGTCGCCAAATGGTGTTTCCTGACAGCCTCACTGATGTCAGTGACCGCTTCGGGGAAGGTCATAAGTGTCATTTCATTGGTCAATTCAGAGAAACTCGGTGAAGCTCGAAAATCGTTCCCAACCGACGCCACGACCCTGTGACGGAGTTCACATTTTCGTTGCAAGGGATGTCCGCCACAGCGTGCCTCTCACTGGTATCGGAACCATCAATCTGATTGAGACGATCCATAAGATGGTTCGGCGGCAGACCTACCTCAATTACCGGTCAACCCCAGCCACGTTCGACGACTTTGGGTGCTGTAGCTACCCTTGAGCCAGCTATTGCTTCTGGCTGGTTGGTCCTCTATCACGGCGTCGAATTCAAATGCAAGGATCATAAACCCACGCAGGAGAGCATGGGCTGTTGAGGGGGCTTGTCGGGGAAGGCTCTGCCGACACTAGCTGAAAATCCCAACAGGGCGGTGAACCGCGAAGACGCTGAATGAAGCAAAGATCACTCAACGAGCTATTTGATGCGCACAGTGGCAAAGTCTCGGACAAGTGGGAACACTGCCTCAATATGTATGAGAGGCTCTTCGGACCCTTACGCAACAAGCAACTCCATATCCTCGAAATCGGTGTCCAGAATGGCGGCTCGCTTGAAGTTTGGGCCAAATATTTTGAGCATGCCCAGGCGATAACGGGCGTCGATATCGATGGAGCAGTCGGCCAACTGACGTTTGAGGACAGGCGAGTCAAGGCGATAGTTGCCGATGCCACGGATGCCGCATGGTGCGATACGCTTGCGCAGGCGCTCGACATTGTAATCGACGACGGCTCTCACCGGTCCAGCGACATAATTAGGTCCTTCCTGCTGCTGTTTCCAAAGCTGGCGCGGGGCGGGATTTATGTCGTGGAAGACATGCAATGCAGCTACTATCCCGAGTACCAGGGGGGACTCTTCACGCTCGGATCGGCAATGGCCTTCTTCAAGCGCCTGGCCGATGGCATCAATCATGAACATTGGGATGTGAAGCACCAATCATGGGAACTCGTCATTCCCATTCTCGATCAGCATGATATCCGTTCGAATGATCTCAACTGGTTCGCGACGATCGATTCGATTGAGTTCACAAACTCTTGCGTCATTCTGCGCAAAGGGCTGCCAGAGGATAATCGTCTTGGTAGGCAGCGCGTTCGCGGCCAGATTGAAGCGGTCGTGCAGGGCCGGCTGCGATATGAAGGTCAGATGTACGAGCGGACACGCTTCACCACCCATCCCCCACTTACGGCAAGAGCGATCCATCCCGAAGATTCAATCGTGAATCTGGAGGCAGAGCTCGCTCGCTTGAGCGAGCAAGCAGAGCGGTTCAGCGAGGATGCGCGCAGAACGGCGGAGCGGCTCTCGTCGTTGGAGGGCGAGTTGTCAAAGTCGCTCGACGTAAGGGCGCAAACGCAGCAGGCGCTCGCAGGCGCTGAGGAAAGGCTCGCGGGCGCGGAGGAAAGGATTGGGGCACTGGAGAGCCAACTTGATTCACGTCGGGAAGAGGTTGTGGCGCTGGAAGGCGAACTCCATTCGAGTCGCGGAGAGGTTGCGTCGTTAAGAGGCTCGACCAGTTGGCGAATAACTGGACCGATGCGAGCTGTCGGGACGTCCGCGAAGAGCGTCGGACGTATACTTGGGCAGTCGCAGGCGCTTTCGTTCTTGCTTGCACCTCGTGCGGCTGTCCGCATTGTCGCGGCCATGAGGCGGCGCACGGGGGGATTGCGCCCTCTGCTACGGATGAGCTGGGTAGTGCTGCGGCGCGAAGGCGTGGCAGGCCTATCGTCTCGGTTGAGCTATGCCGCCGCGCAATTGGCCAGCGCTAAAGCTCCCGCTGGTGGTAACGCTAGGGATACTTTTCGGCGCAGCATTTGGCGCCAAATGAACGGCAATGCGTCGTCCTTTCTCGGCAAACATGTTGCCCCTGATTTCTGTGAGGTATGCGATCTCGCCGATGGCCGCCACCATCCTGAAGAACTCCTCTTTTCGATTCTGACGCCAGTCTTCAACGCCGACGATGTCGCATTGCGGGCGATGCTTGATTCCGTTGTGGACCAATCCTTTGGGAGCTGGGAGCAGATACTGGTTGATGACGCATCGACGGACCCCGGCGTGGTGCGAACACTGAGGGAATATGCCGCCACGGACTCGCGGTTCGTCGTGGTGGAATGCGACAGAAATCGGGGAATTTCGCAAGCAACGAACGAGGCTTTACGGCGCGCGCGTGGCAAATATGTCGTCCTGTTGGATCACGACGATACGCTTCACCCCGATGCTTTGCTCGAGAACGCGCGTGTCATCGGTGCGTACTCTGAGGTCGATCTGATCTACAGTGATGAGGACAAGACCAACTCACGCGGAGAGTTCTATTCGCCATACTTCAAGCCGGACTGGTCTCCCGTGCACCTGCTGACCAGGATGTTTACAGGACATCTCTCCGTCTACCGCAAGAATTTGGTGAAGGAGGTGGGAGGCTTTCGACCGGAGTTCGATGGCACGCAAGACTATGATCTTGTGCTGCGGATTGCCGAAAAAACCACGAAGATCGTTCATATACCGAAGGTCTTGTACCATTGGCGCGTCGGGGCAGCGAGCACTGCCGGTGATATAGGTGCCAAGGCGGGAATATTGGAGAAGCAGAAAGAGGCGCTTGAGGATTGCCTTCGGCGAAGGGGTATCGAGGGGAGCATTCAGCCCACAAATTACCCTGGTAACTGGCGACTCGTTCCCGACATATCCAACCCCGCTCCGTTGGTCTCGATCGTGATCCCAACGGCAGGCCGAGATGGCATCATTCGGGGCCGAAGTGCTGACATCCTCCAAAACTGCCTGCACAGCATCGCGAGTTCCACCTATCCGAACTTCGAAATCGTGGTCTCATGCAATGAACCGCTTTCGGGCTCGGCCGACGAGGCCTTGCGACGTTTTCCGCGACACAAGCTCGTTCGATATGAAAGTCCGGTTTTCAATCTCGCCGACAAGATCAACAAGGCGGCGCGAGCAGCCCAAGGAGAATACCTTGTTCTATTGAACGACGACATCGAGGTTAAAACGCCGGACTGGATAGAAAATATGATGCGCATCTGCGCGCTCGATGGCGTCGGATGCGTAGGTTCGAAGCTTCTGTTCGAGAACGGTACGATTCAGCACGCGGGTGTCGTGTTCCAGGACTCCGGCCCAACGCATGTGATGCTCGGCCGCCCTGCTCATGAGTCTGGCCCCAATATGGAAGCCTATCTGACTCGCGAAGTGGTTGCCGTAACCGGAGCGTGTTTGATGGTTCGGTCCCGGCTGTTCTGGGAATTGGGCGGCTTTGATGAAAGCTTTCCGCTCAACTACAATGACGTCGATTTCTGTTTGCGCTTGCGCGATCTGGGGCACAGCGTCGTGCAGGAGCCGTCGGCTGAACTCTATCATTTCGAGTCACTGTCAAAGGAAGGGACCTTCTCCCCAGAACTGGACCGCTTTATCGCGCGCTGGGGTGAAGTCGACGACCCCTACTACAATGTCAATTTCGATCGCTCGAACCCATGGTTCAGAGCGAAGCCGGGTTGGAACTGGCGCGATCTTCCGTCGGAAGACTATCAAAGTTGGCTCGACCGGAGAGTGGCTGCGCGCATGCAGGACCCGTTCCGTCCGGAACGAACAGAGGAACTCACACTATCGGTGGTTACTTCGGCTTATAATACCGAACGTCGGTTCCTGCTGGAACTCGCTCAATGCATCAACAATCAGACCCACCAGAAGGTGGAATGGATTTTGGTCGACAACGGATCGACCGATCCCGACACGGTTGCCACGCTTCGAGAAATCGCCTCGACAAGCAATCGTGTGACCCTTGTCCGGGTGGAACAGAACAAGGGCATCTTGGGTGGTATGCGGGTCGGTCTCGAAAACGCGATAGGCGACTATATCCTTCCGATGGATTCCGATGACCTCATTACCTCCGATGCTGCCGCACTGATCTCCGCTTTTCTGATCGACCATGGTCTGCCGGAATTGATTTATTCGGACGAAGACAAATGCAACGTGAGCTCCTCGCGCTCCAGTCCCTTCATGAAGCGGGATTGGGATCCCGTCATGTTCTACGGCTGCTGCTACGTGGCGCACTTATGCGCGATCCGACGAGATACGGCGCTGAAACTTGGTGCATACACGGATGACAAGGCCGATGGCTGTCACGACTGGGATACCTTCTTGAGGTTCATTCGCAATGGAGCTACCCCGATTCATATGAACGAAGTTGTTTATTCGTGGCGAATGCATTCCCAATCGACGGCATCGGCAGATCCGTCGGTAAAGCCGTTCACGTTGGTTTCACAAAGCCACGTCCTGACCCAGCATCTTGAGCTGAGGCAACTCGCGAACCGGATCGAAATCGTCGAAAATGATCTGTTCGGTCACGCCGGCATGTGGCGGCTCCGGCGCAAGATCGGCGAATTACCTGCAACGTTCGTGGTCACAACGCAGCAGAGCGGACCCGATGGCAAGGTCAGGAGTTCTGTGGCCACCGTGTCGGAACTGATGGACATTGTTCGTGCAAAGTCGGGCGATCATGAATACATCGCGATCGTGGATTCTGCGCTCACGATCGAAGACGCCGATTGGATTTCCGAGGCAATCGGGCTGTGTGAAGTCCACGACGATATCGCGTTTGTCGGTGGCACGCTGCACTCGGACAATGCGACTATGCTTTGGACCGGAGGCTATCGTACTTACCGCAATGGCGAGACATGTCCGTACAATGGCCGCCCTTCGTACCATTCGGGCTATCATGGAGAGGCCTTTTTGCAACGTAGCGTCGATACGTTCACGCCAATGTTCTGGCTAGCCCGTGCCGAGCGCCTTGAAAATCTCTGCAAAGAACTGCCAGATGAACTATCATTTGCCGAGTTGGCCGGGGCCCTTGCGGTGGAAGCCGCAAAGAAAGGATATCGAACCGTCGTTTCGCCGTTCATGAAGGCGACTGTCCAAGGCTCTGCCCGGGAGCCACCCTATCGTCCCGTGGTGCAACACCCATTCCCCGATGGCAACGCATATTATCCGTCGAGGATGTCGCCAACAGCAGCCTGGGAACTGGGACCAGCAAACTAGGCGCCTTCGAACGACCTTTTACCGATAGTATGGAGCTTGTAATGAAAGCGGTGATACTCGCCGGCGGACTCGGTACGCGATTAGCGGAGGAGACGTCCATTCGTCCGAAACCGCTTGTCGAAATTGGTAGTAGGCCGATACTTTGGCACATCATGAAGTGTTATTCGGCACATGGGATAAATGAGTTCATAGTCTGCTGCGGATATAAGGGGTATATGATCAAGGAATATTTCGCCAATTATTTCCTTCATATGTGCGATGTGACGTTTGATATTCCAAACAATCAAATGACTACGCATCAAAGCCGGGCGGAAGACTGGAAGGTCACGCTGATCGATACTGGCGATGACACCATGACCGGAGGGCGGCTTCGTCGCGTGCGGCAATTCATAGGTGAAGAGACATTCTGTTTCACCTACGGCGACGGCGTTGGCGATATCGATATCGGTGCAACTATCGAGTTTCATCGCCGTCACGGCAAACTGGCGACGCTTACGGCGGCGACGCCGCCCGGCCGGTTCGGGGCGTTGAATCTGGATGGTCACGACGTCCGGTCGTTTCAGGAAAAGCCGAAGGCGGATGGAGGGGTGATCAACGCAGGTTTCTTTGTGTTGGAGCCGCAAGTCATCGACCGTATCTCTGGCGATGCCACGGTTTGGGAACGGGAGCCGCTCGAGACCCTTGCTTCGGACGGCCAACTGGCTGCCTGGCGACACGAAGGCTTCTGGCAACCCATGGATACGTTGCGTGATCGCCATCACCTCGAGGCGTTGTGGGAGAGCGGCAAAGCGCCGTGGCGGGTATGGCAATGACCCCCGGCGCAAAACCCAGCGCCGACTTCTGGTTCGGTAAGCGTGTCCTTGTAACGGGTCACACCGGTTTCAAGGGCAGTTGGATTTGCATGTGGCTTTCGGCAATGGGCGCGAAGGTCACGGGCCTTTCGTTGGACCCATCCGGCGATCCGTCGCTCTACGGCGTCGCTAGAGTGAGCAGGTTTCTAGAAGCAGACCTGCGCTGCGACATCCGCGACGCTGCCAAGCTGCGTGAGGCTGTTTTGTCCGCGGCGCCCGAGATTGTGCTGCATCTGGCGGCTCAACCGCTTGTGCGCTTCTCCTATGCCGATCCGCTTGCAACCTACGCAACGAATGTGATGGGCACGGTGCATCTCCTGGAAGCCGTGCGACACACATCGTCGGTCAGGGCGGTCGTCAATGTCACGACGGACAAATGCTACGAGAACCGCGAATGGGTTTGGGCTTATCGCGAGGACGAAGCGATGGGAGGCCACGACCCGTATTCGAGCAGCAAGGGCTGTTCCGAACTCGTGACAGCAGCATATCGCCGCTCGTTCCTCGCGGCCGCGGGCGTGGGCGTGGCGTCTGCGCGCGCAGGCAACGTCATAGGCGGCGGCGATTGGTCGGCCGACAGATTGGTGCCGGACTTCCTGCGGGCCATCGACCGAAATGAAAAGCTCGTCATCCGTTCGCCGGAAGCGACGCGGCCATGGCAACATGTGCTCGAACCGTTGTCGGGCTATCTGTTGATCGCCGAAGCGTTGTGGAGCGACGGCGTCGGCTTCGCGGAGGGCTGGAATTTCGGGCCTGACGAGGATGATGCCAAGCCGGTGCGTTGGATCGTCGAGACGCTGCAGGCTTTGCGCCCTCGGATACGGTGGGAGATTTTCGACGGCGAGCGTCCACATGAGGCGAATATGCTGGCATTATCGAATTCGAAGGCGCGCGCCAGATTGAACTGGCGGCCGCGCTGGAGGCTTCGCCGCGCGCTGGAAGAGACAGTTCGATGGCATGAGTCCTGGGCGCGCGGCGAGGACATGGCTGAATTGTGCCAAGAGCAGATCCGCGGTTATCTGGATACCCCTGTCTCATGAGCGCGCGCCTGTCGGTTGAGCAAACGCCCCTTGCCGGGCTCATGGTGATTAAGCGGAATGTGCTAAGCGACCATCGAGGCTATCTGGAACGCTTGTTTTGCGCCACGGAACTCGCCCCAATCCTCGATGGGCGCAAGATTGCCCAGATCAATCACACGCTGACGAGGAACACCGGCGCGGCCCGCGGCATGCACTTTCAGCGCCAGCCCTTTCAAGAGACCAAGATTGTGTCATGCTTGCGCGGAGAGGTCTTCGACGTTGCCGTCGATCTTCGTAAGGGCTCCGCCACGTTCGGCAAATGGTACGGCATTGTTTTGAGCGCCGACAATCACAGTAGCCTTTACATCCCCGAAGGCTTCGCTCATGGCTTCCAGACGCTCTGCAGTGATTGCGAGTTGATCTATTTTCACACGGCTCCTTATTCCGCCGAGGCGGAGAGCGCCGTCAACATGCTCGACCCCGCGTTCGGGATCGAATGGCCGATAGCCATCACCGAGCGTTCTACTCGGGACGAATCCCATCCTTTCATCACAAGCGTATTCGAAGGCCTGGAAATATGATTTGTAGACACTGCCGCGCGCCGATAACACAGAGCTTCGTTGACCTGGGCAGCGCTCCCCCTTCGAATGCATATCTGACGGCAGAGGCGATGCGCGGTCCTGAAAAATGGTTTCCGCTTCGCGTTCTCGTCTGCACCCAGTGTTGGCTGGTGCAGACAGAGGATTTCGCCAGGTTCGACGAATTGTTCGACCATGAGTATGCGTATTTTTCCAGCTTTTCGGCCTCATGGCTCAGGCATTCCAAACGCTATTGCGAGGCGATGACCGAGCGGTTCGGTCTCGATGCCACGAGCCATGTGGTAGAAGTGGCGGCCAACGACGGCTATCTGCTGCAATATTTCAAGGCAGCCGGAATTCCGTGCCTCGGCATCGAGCCGACCGAAAGCACCGCCGGGGCAGCCCGCGAAAAGGGGATCGAAATCGTCCAGTCGTTTTTCGGTGAGGCGCTGGGCCAGAAGCTGATGGCCGAGGGCCGGGGCGCCGATCTTACCGCTGCGAACAATGTGCTCGCCCATGTGCCGGACATCAATGATTTCGTGAAGGGGTTTGCAAGCATTCTGAAGCCGGACGGCGTTTCCACCTTCGAATTTCCTTCCCTGCTCAATCTGCGCGATCTGGTCCAGTTCGACACGATCTACCATGAGCATTTTTCTTATCTGTCGTTGACCGCTGTGAACCAGATATTCGATGTGAACGGTCTGTCGGTCTTCGATGTCGAAGAATTGCCGACCCACGGCGGTAGCTTGCGTGTATTCGCGCAGAGGAAAGACACCGGATCGCGCGAGAAGAATGCCTCCGTTGCAGCGATGCTGGAACGTGAGGCATCGGCAGGCCTCTCTTCCCCAGAAGGCTATGCGGGCTTCCAGCGAAGGACCGATGAGGCGAAGAATGCGCTCGTTTCGTTTTTGCTGTCGGCGCGTAACGAGGGTAAAAAGGTTGTTGCTTACGGTGCTGCCGCGAAGGGCAACACGTTCCTCAACTATGCCGGTGTCCGCCCGGATCTGATTAGCGTTGTGGTGGACCTCAATCCCGCCAAACAGGGGAAGTTCATGCCCGGAAGCCGAATTCCGATAGCCGGCGAGGAAAAGATCCGCGACGAGAAGCCGGACTATATCATTATCCTTCCATGGAACCTGTCTGAAGAGATTGCCACCCAACTCGCATACGCTCGCGAATGGGGTGCCAGCTTTGTGACGTCCATACCTGAGCTCAAGGTATTCTGATGCGCGTCGCGGTGACCGGCGCGACGGGCTTCATTGGGCGCCATGTCCTGGCCGAACTGCGCCGGCGGGGTCATGAAACAACCGTTTGCGTGCGCAACGCGTCACGTCTGCCGGATCAATTCCTGCCGATGGGGACGGACCTCCGGGAGATCGCCATAGGTGCCGGCGATGAGCCGGACTGGGCGGACCTGGGCTCGCCGGACGTGCTTATCCACCTCGCATGGGGCGGATTGCCGAACTATCATTCGCTGCACCATTTTGAGAAAGAACTCCCTGCGCAATACTCATTCCTTGCTCGACTTATAGAAACTGGATTGCCTACACTGGCCGTAGCAGGAACTTGCTTTGAGTATGGCATGCAATCCGGAGCTCTCGGCGAGGATCTCGTATGCTTGCCGAGCAATTGCTACGGATTTGCCAAAAACGCTTTGCACAAGCAGCTCCAATTCCTCTCCAGGACACACAGTTTTAATCTCGTCTGGGCGAGGCTGTTTTACTTGTATGGCGACGGCCAGTCTTCTAATTCGCTTCTTTCTCAATTGCATCAAGCGGTCGTGGAAGGAAGGGAAGTCTTTGACATGTCGGGCGGAGAGCAATTGCGTGACTATCTGCCGGTAACGACCGTTGCAGAGTTTCTTATCACGCTTGCTACTCTGGGACAGGATATTGGGGCAATCAACATCTGCTCGGGAAAGCCTATTTCGGTTCGTAGACTGGTCGAGGCTTGGATTCGTGAAAATAGCTGGAAGATAGAACTCAATCTTGGCCATTATCCGTATCCGGACTATGAGCCGCTGGCCTTCTGGGGGAAGGTGGACAAGCTCTCGGCCATCATTTCCCACGGTCGCAGAGCCGCCAGGTGACGCGGCGGCGCCCCACTCCAGCGACGTCCCGCGCCAAAAAACCCCTAGCTCTCCCCCCAACTCCGCGCTAATGCGATAACCGGGTGACGGTTGGGGATTTGCAATCCAGAGTGGCGGCGGACGCTGGCCGGTCCGGAGCCGTTCTGGTAATTGTATCTCTACGCCTGGAGTTCAGTACTACCCAATGACCGCCTACGCAGAAGCCGTATCGGGGATCCGACCGAAGATGCGGCGCGCCATCATCATGGTCCAGGACCTTGTCATGGTCCTGGTCTCGGTAGCGCTTAGCCTCACTTTGTCGCAGTCGCGGCTTTCCTTCGACGCGTTCTCCTCTGGCGGGCTTGCCTGCTGGGTGGTCATCGTGCTCGCCGCCCATGTGCTGTTTCGCTATAGCGGCCTTTACAGCACCGTCTGGCGCTTTGCCTCGACACCCGACTTCTTCAACATCCTGAAGGGCTGCGGCAGTCTGACGGTGGCCCTCTATTTGGCCGCGGTTGCCTTCCGCTCGTTCTATCAGCCGGTCTCCGGCCTCAACGAGCGCCAGTTCATCGTTTTCTTCCTGGTCTCCTTCACCATCATTTCGGCGCCCAGGCTCTACTATCGCTTCCTTCGCGACGGCGCGTCCTGGCGCATCCTGCGCCGCGCCGCCGGCGACGCGCCGATCAAGCAGGCGCTGTTCATCGGCCGGCTGAGCGAGGCCGACGTGATCGTCCGCTTCACCCGCACGGCCGTGCCGGCCGAATACGCCATCGCCGGCATCATGGCGACCGAGGCCGACGCGCCCCTCGGCACCCAGATCCAGGGCGTTCCGGTCGTGGCGCTCAGGCCGCGCCTGGTCGAGGTGCTGGAAGAATATGTCAAAGGCACGGAAAACCTCGACCTCCTGATCTTCGGCAAAGGGATCGAGCGCGACATCGAGGATTATGCCGAGCTGGTGCGCGTCGCCCGCCACAGCGGCATCGCCGTCGTCCAGTTCTCCGGTCTTTCGGAACTGGGGCAGGGCGGCAAGCTGGTTCTCGACGCCGTCGAGATGGAAACCATCATGCGCCGCTCGGCCGTCGCCACCGACGTCGCGCGCATCGGCGCCTTCGTCGGCGGCAAGCGCGTGCTGGTCACCGGCGGCGCTGGCTCCATTGGCCGTATCCTAGTCAAGCGCGCGCTGGAGCTCGGCGCCGAGGCGGTGCTGGTGGCCGACAATTCCGAGTTCGGCATTTTCCAGCTCGATCAGCTGATCGACGAAAAAGACCGCGACCGGCTGACCAGCCGCATCGTCGACGTCACCGACCGGCCGCACATGATGCGCCTCGTCGGCGAGTTCAAACCCGCGATCATCTTTCATGCCGCGGCGCTGAAGCACGTGCCGCTGCTGGAAGAGAACTGGGAAGCGGCGATCGAGACAAATGTCTTCGGCACGCTCGCCTGCGCCGAAGTCGCCGCCGAATGCGGGGTGCCGCAGTTCCTGCTGATTTCCAGCGACAAGGCCGTCGACCCGACTTCGGTGCTCGGCGTCACCAAGCGGGCGGCCGAGCAGATCGTCTCCTCGCTGCATGAAACTCAGGCTGCGCCGCCGCCGTTGCATGCCGGCGGGCTGAACGGCCACCAGGCCGGCGCCCCGGTCTTACGTCATTCCGGCACCAAATTCATCGCCGTGCGCTTCGGCAATGTCTTCGGCTCCAATGGCTCGGTGGCGACCGTCTTCCAGGCGCAGATCGAGGCTGGCGGGCCGGTCACCATCACCGACCGGCGCATGACCCGCTATTTCATGACGGTGGCCGAAGCGGTCGACCTCGTCATCATGTCGGCCGCCGATGCCGAGCAGCGCCAGGGCAGCGACGACCACGCCATCTACATGCTCGACATGGGCAAGCCCGTGCCGATCCTCGAAGTCGCCGAAACCATGATCCGCATGGCCGGCAAGAGCCCCTACACCGACATTGCGATCCGCTTCACCGGCATCAGGCCCGGCGAGAAGCTGCACGAGACGCTGCATGGCGAGAACGAAGAGGTCGTCAAGCTCGATACCGCCAAGATCTTCGGCCTCAGGAGCGATGTCGTGGAATGGGGAAGGATCGAGGCCGCGCTGCCGGCGTTGGTGGCCGCGATGAACGACCAGGACAAGGCAGCCGCGCTTGCCATCCTGGCGGGGCTCTACCGAGCAGAGGAAAGCGCCGGCGGCGCGCCCGAGCAGACGGCGCCGAAAACGGTCGGACAGATCGGGTAGACCTGTGCCGCCCCTGCAAATGGTTATTCCTCCGTCATCGGCTATTGAAGCCTATTCGAATGCCCTGCAGGTTCTGAGGCCGTGACCGGAAAAGATCAGCGCGTGGCCGTTCTCATGGGCACGAAGGACGGCGCGGCATTCATCGGCGAGCAATTGGAATCCTTGCTCGCGCAATCATGGCCTAACGTCGATCTCTGGGTGTCCGACGACGGCTCGACCGACGCCACGACTGCAATCATCGAGGCGTGGCGATCCCGCTGGAACAAAGGTTCCCTTACGTTGGGCGAAGGCCCGCGAGAGGGCTTCGCCGCCAATTTCCGCTCGATGATCATCGATCCGCGCATCGATGCCGATTACTATGCCTTTTGCGACCAGGACGATGTCTGGGAGCCGGACCGGCTGGAGAGCGCCATCCGCTGGATGGAGGGGGAGGATATGGAAACGCCGCTGCTGTTCTGCTCACGCACGGCGACCATCTCGGAGGCTGGTGTCCCGGCCGGCTATTCGCCGCTGTTTCGCCGTCCCCCGTCCTTCCGCAATGCGCTGGTGCAGAGCATCGCCGGCGGCAACACCATGCTTTTCAACCGCGCGGCGCGCGACCTTCTGGCGAAAGCCTCGGCAAGGAGCGAGTTCGTCAGCCACGACTGGTGGGCATATCTCATCGTCACCGCCGCCGGCGGCAAGGTCCGCTACGAGCCGCGGCCGCTGGTCAGGTACCGGCAGCACGCGGCAAATCTCGTCGGCGCCAATGTCTCGTGGAAGGCGAGGTTTTCGAGGCTCGGGCGTCTGTTCCAGGGCCAGTTCGCCACCTGGACGGACAGCAATCTCAGGGGCCTTGCCGTCAACCGCGACCTCGTCGCACGCGATGCAGCACTTTGCCTTCGCCTGTTCATCCGGGCGCGCAAGGGCAGCGCTCTCAGGCGTTTCAGCCTGCTCGGCAAAAGCGGCGTCTACCGGCAGACCCTCATGGGCACGCTCGGGCTCTACCTCGCCTTCCTTTGGCGCCGGATCTGAGCCGTGACGGCAAAGCGGGCTTTCGATCTCATCATCGCAGCCGTGATGCTGGCGGTGACGTCGCCGATCGTGCTCACCGCCATGCTGGCTATCCGGGCGACGTCGCCCGGGCCCGCCATCTTTTCGCAGCCTCGCGTCGGGCGGGAAGGCGCTCTCTTTGCCTGCCACAAGCTACGCACCATGCATCGAGACACGCCGTCTCTGCCCACGCATGAGGCGCCGGCCAGTTCGGTCACCGCGGTCGGCAAGGTGCTGCGCGGGACCAAGATCGACGAGCTGCCGCAGCTCTGGAATGTGCTGAAAGGCGAGATGAGCCTTGTCGGCCCGCGTCCATGCCTGCCGACGCAGGCGGAATTGATCGGACACCGGCAGCGGCTGGGCGTGCTGGCAGCGCCTCCCGGCATCACCGGGCTCGCGCAGATCAAGGGCATCGACATGTCCGATCCAAAGCTCTGCGCCGAGACCGATGCTGCCTACATCAAGGCTGCTTCCATCGGCCTCGACGTCAAAATCCTTATTGGCACATTTTACCGGGCCTGACCGGCCTGTCGCGCCAGGTCGCGAAGCCGGTTGAACGTGTCGGCCTCCGGCGTCCAGCCTTCCGATGCCAGCAGCGACGGATCGCAGATCTGGGTCGCGCTCAAGGCCTGCCAGGCCGCCTGCTTGCCAAGCAACGCCGCCGCCAGGCGGAGCGGTATCGCCGGCACGGGCAAAAGGCGCCGCGGACGACCGAAGCCCTGCCGGAACGCAGCGATGATTTCGGACATGGCAAGAGGAGTGGCGTTGCCCGCGACATAGGCCGGGCGAAGCGGCCCGGGACGGCAAAGAAGGTGCAGCACCGCGCCCGCGGCCGTCTCGGACGCGACCAGCGAACGTACACCAGCCAGAGCGCCGGCCGGCAACGGCAAGGCCGTGTCGGCAAGCCGCATCAGCGACGCCAGATTGCCCCTCATGCCCTCGCCATAGACGGGCGGCAGGTGCAGCGCCGTGGCATCCGCGCGCCCCGTGGACGCATAGGCCTCGAGCATCCCGATCTCGCCTTCCCGCTTGGAGCGGCCGTAGGCGCATTGCGGGGCAGGGGGCGTCGCCTCATTGATCGTGCCGCTGAAGCCGGGACCGGCCACTGCGCGGATCGAGGACAGATAGACAAATCGACCGCTGATGCTCGTGGCCGCAGCCTTGGCCAGCCGGCCGGTCAGCGTTGCGTTGGCAGCCTGGTAGTCGGCCTCGCTGGCGTCCCGGTCATTGTTGAGCGCCGCGCAGTGAACGACATGGGTCACATCGCGCGTCAGTGCCAGGAAGGCCTCGTCCGGCGCGTTGACGTCCGGCAGCAGAACGGCATCGTCTGCGGCCGCCAGCATTTCCGGCCGGCGCGAGGCGACCCGTATGTCGAATCCGGCCCCTTGCAACTGGACGACGACCTTGCGCCCGACGAAGCCTGTCGCGCCGGTGACCAGAACCTTCATGAATGGTGGCTGGTGTTCGGCGCCATTGCGGCGGCGCCCTTGACGATCGGCGACACCGTTCGCCCGCAAGCCAGATAGGTTCCCGAAACCAGGAACACCATCAGCGTCGAATCGAGAAGGTCCTGGCCGACCAGGATGCCGGTCAGCCCGCCGATGAGATAGGTGATGACCGTGACGATGATCATCGTTGCGCCGAACCGTTCCACCGGGTCGGCGCTGAGGCGCAGCGCCCTGGCCGCATTCCGGGCCGCGACGACGAAGATCGCCGCCAGGGCCAACGCCCCCAACAAACCAGCCTGCACCGCCGCGGTCAGAAAGCCGTTGTGATAATGGTTATACCCTGCGTCCATGCCGAACTGGCCGTGAAAGCCCTGTTTCATCAGCGCCCGGCTGGCCGTGATGCCATGGCCGAAAATCGGCATCTCGCGAAATGCGCCGACCCCGATCTCCCACATCGCCACGCGCAGGCCGATCGCCGTCGAGTGATCGCCCTTGGTCGTCAGCGCGTCTAAGTCGCTGAACAGGAAGTCGGCGCGGTCCATGATGACGGGGAAGCCGATTGCGGCGATCACCAGGCAGGCCGCGCCGGCGATCAGCACCAGACGCATCAGATTGGCGCCGGCGAACCGGCGGCGGTTGATCAGTAGGACGGCGATGGCGGCGATCGGCAGTGCAAGCCAGATGATGCGCGATCCGGAAAGAAGGATCGCCACCACCCCAGCAAGTGCCGCGCCGGCGAGCGGCTTCCAGCCCTTCACGATCCCGGAGAGCGCGCCGGCAAGGCATGTCAGGGCGGCAAGGCAGGTGACTGTGGCGAACACGATCGCGTTCCCGGCACCGCCCTCGGCCCGCATGCCGACCCAGCGATATTGAACGACGGCGATCGCCAGCGCGCCGCAACATGCCGCGGCACTTGCAAGCACGGCTATGCGCGCAAGGGTGATCTTCTCAGTGATGCTCCAGGTCGAATAGGAAATCGGGAACAGCAGCAAGGTGATCAGCGGCAGGAAATATTTAAAATCCGCCCCGAGCGCACCGTTGACGATCGAAGCAAGGACCATGGCCACGCAATAGGCACAGATCGCCACCGTCATGGCGAGCATCGGCCCGTCGATGTTGAATCGCCGTCGCCCGAAGGCGAGCAGAAACACCGACCACAGCCCGCCGCCGTTGAAGACGAAGCTCACCGCCGATCCCAGCACGGGCGGCGAGAAGAAGCAGATGATCGAGAAGTAGATGTTGATCTGTGTCGGCGTGAGGTGGCGCCGGAGCGATGTAAACGGGTTCAATGCCTTGCTTCGCTATCTTCCAGGTTGTGCGCGGACCCGCGAAGGCAGCAAACGGCTGCCCTCCACCGCGTTCCATCGCGCCTCGCCCCGTTCCCCGCGCCGGTATAGCGGCTGGCTCCGATCTCCGATAGGGCGGCCAATGGATGTCCAGTCAAAAATCGGCGCATGGTCAAAAGCCGTTCGAAGTCAATCTAGCCAATCGATGCAATAGGTTTGTTCGGCGCCTTTCAATTGCCCAGCTTGCCTGGGAGGATTTTCCGCTTTATCGCGTTCACTTGGAAAATTCATTCCCGAAGCACTGTGCCCGGCGCGTGTCTTGCATTGTTATGGGCAATCGCGATCTGCTAGAACGCCCGCGAGAAGTGTCCAGGGCTTGACGGGCTGTTTTTAGGAACCGCGCCAATCGCCTGCTGCAAGGTTCTGGCTGGCACGAAAGAACGCTCAATAGTCCATGAATATCGCGCTCACCCATCTGCAGCGGCTCGAGGCCGAATCCATCCACATCTTCCGTGAGGTCGCGGCCTCTTTCTCCAAGCCGGTGATGCTCTATTCGGTCGGCAAGGATTCCTCGGTGCTGATGCACCTGGCCATGAAGGCCTTCTATCCCGCCAAGCCGCCATTTCCCTTCCTGCATGTCGACACGACCTGGAAGTTCCGCGAGATGATCGCCTTTCGCGACCAGATGGCGCAGAAGCTCGGCTTCGACCTGCTCGTTCATGTCAACGAGGATGGCGTGCGCGATAACATCAATCCGTTCGATCACGGCTCCAACACCCATACCCATGTGATGAAGACGGTGGCGCTGCGCCAGGCGCTCGACAAGTACGGCTTCGACGCGGCCTTCGGCGGCGCCCGCCGTGACGAGGAGAAGTCGCGCGCCAAGGAGCGTATCTTTTCCTTCCGCAATGCGCAGCATGCCTGGGACCCGAAGAACCAGCGGCCGGAAATGTGGAAGATCTTCAACACCCGCATCGCGCCGGGCGAGTCGATCCGCGTCTTTCCGCTGTCGAACTGGACCGAACTCGACATCTGGCAGTATATCTTGCAGGAGAATATCCCGATTGTGCCGCTCTATTTCGCCAAGGAACGGCCGGTTGTCGAACGCGACGGCATGCTCATCATGAAGGACGATGACCGCATGCAACTGCGCCCCGGCGAGACGGTCGAGAACCGTCTCGTGCGCTTCCGCACGCTAGGCTGCTATCCGCTGACGGGCGCCATAGAATCCGATGCCGACACGCTGGAAGCCATCGTCGGTGAGATGCTGACCGCCCGCACCTCCGAGCGCCAGGGCCGCCTCATCGACCGCGACGAGGCCGGCTCCATGGAAAAGAAGAAGCGCGAGGGGTATTTCTAAGCATGCGCCACATCCTGGCCAAGAGCCTCGCCCCGACCGACTCGATCCGCGACTACATGGCCGCGCAGGAGAAGAAGTCGCTGCTGCGCTTCCTCACCTGTGGCTCGGTCGACGACGGCAAGTCGACGCTGATCGGCCGGCTGCTTTCCGATACCAAGCAGATTTTCGAGGATCAGCTTGCCGCGCTCGAGCGCGATTCGCGCAAGCACGGCACCACCGGCGACGACGTCGACTTCGCGCTCCTGGTCGACGGGCTGGAGGCCGAGCGCGAGCAGGGCATCACCATCGACGTCGCTTACCGCTTCTTCGCCACGCCGAAGCGCAAGTTTATCGTCGCCGATACGCCCGGCCACGAACAGTACACGCGCAACATGGCGACCGGCGCCTCGACCGCCGATCTCGCCATCGTGCTGATCGATGCGCGCCAGGGCGTGCTGCGCCAGACCAGGCGCCATTCGATCATCGCCTCGCTGCTCGGCATCCGCCACATTGTGCTTGCCGTCAACAAGATCGACCTCGTTGGCTTCGATAGGACCGTGTTCGACGGCATCGTGGCGGATTACACCGACTTCTCGAAAGAGCTGGGCTTCGCAAGCATCATGCCGATACCGATGTCGGCGCGTTTTGGCGACAACGTCACCAGCCGGTCGGAGCGCACGCCCTGGTATTCCGGGCCGTCGCTGATCGAGCATCTGGAAACCGTGTCGGTCGACGAGGCGGCCGTCGAACTGCCGTTCCGCTTTCCGGTCCAGTATGTGAACCGTCCGAACCTCGACTTCCGCGGCTTTGCCGGCACTATCGCCTCGGGCACGGTTTCGCAGGGCGACGAGGTCGTGGTTGCCAAGTCGGGCAGGGCTTCCCGCGTCAAGCGCATCGTCGCGCATGGCGGCGATCTTGAGCAGGCGGTTGCCGGCCAGGCCATCACGCTCGTCCTCGAGGACGAGGTCGAGGTGTCGCGCGGCAACATGCTGGTGTCGCCGGCCGCGCGTCCGCTGGTCGCCGATCAGTTCGCCGCCAACATCGTCTGGTTCGACGAGCAGGCGCTGCTGCCCGGCCGCTCCTACATTCTGCGCACCGAAACTGACCAGGTCAGCGCGACCGTCACCGACCTGAAGTACCGGGTCAACGTCAACGATTTCGCGCATGAGGCGGCGAAGTCGCTCGACCTCAACGAAGTCGGCGTCTGCAATCTCTCGACACGGGCGCCGATCGCCTTCGATCCCTTCGCCGAGAACCGCACCACCGGCGCCTTCATCCTGATCGATCGCATCAGCAACGCCACCGTCGGCGCCGGCATGATCCTGCATTCGCTGCGCCGCGCCGAGAACATCCACTGGCAGTCGCTCGATGTCGGCAAGCGCGGTCGCAGCGACCTGAAGAACCAGCGCTCCGCCGTGTTCTGGTTCACCGGTCTGTCCGGCTCGGGCAAGTCGACCATCGCAAATCTCTTCGAGAAGAAGCTGTTTGCGTCCGGCCGCCACACCTACATTCTCGACGGCGACAATGTCCGCCACGGCCTCAACCGCGATCTCGGCTTCACCGATGCCGACCGCGTCGAAAACATCCGCCGCGTTGCCGAAGTGGCCAAGCTGATGGCCGATGCCGGCCTGATCGTCATCGTCTCCTTCATCTCGCCCTTCAGCGCCGAGCGGCGCATGGCGCGCGAGCTGATGGCCGAGGGCGAATTCGTCGAAGTGTTCGTCGACACGCCGTTCGAGGAATGCGCCCGCCGCGACCCGAAGGGCCTTTACGCGCGTGCGCTGAGCGGCGAGATCAAGAATTTCACCGGCGTCGATTCCCCATATGAGGCGCCGGAGAATCCCGAAATCCATCTTGAGACTCTCGGCAGGAGCCCGCAGGAGATGGCGGAAGCCCTGGAACACTGGCTGACTGAGCGAGACATTGCCGAAGAGCAGTATGACAATGGCGGCGGTATCTGACGACGAGGCGATGCTCGGCGTCTTCGAGCGCCTGGCGCTCGATGCCGGGCGCGAGGTCATGCGCGTCTTCCACGAGGGTTGCGCGGTCGACAAGAAGTCCGACTCTTCGCCGGTGACCGAAGCCGACCGCGAAAGCGAGAAGATCATCCTCGCCGGCCTGCGCGCTGTCTATCCGGACATCCCTTGCGTGGCCGAGGAGGAGGTTGCGGCGGGCATCGCCACGCCCGATCTCGAGGGCGCTTTCTTCCTGATCGATCCGCTCGACGGCACCAAGGAATTCGTCAACCGCCGCACCGATTTCACCGTCAACATCGCGCTCGTGCGCCATGGCGCGCCGGAAGTCGGCGTCGTCTTCGCGCCTTGCACCGGGCGTTTTTTCAGTGGACGGCCGGGCAAGGCGGAAGCGATCGAAGTGGATAACGACTATCGCATTGTCGGCCGACGGCCGATTGCCGTGCGGGCAGGGGGCACGCCGCTCGCCGTCGTTGCCAGCCGCTCGCACAACACGCCGGAGACCGACGCCTTTATCCGCGATCTCGGTGCCGCCGAGATCGTCTCCATCGGCTCGTCGCTGAAATTCTGCCTGCTCGCCGCCGCCGAGGCCGACGTCTACCCGCGCTTCGGCCGCACCATGGAATGGGATACGGCGGCAGGCGATGCGGTGCTGCGCGCCGCCGGCGGCATGACGCGCACGCTGGACGGCCAGCCGCTCGTCTACGGCAAGCGCAACCAGGCCACCGACACGGATTTCGCCAACCCGCATTTCATCGCGACAGGCAAGAGCGCAACCGCTGCCTGACAGGTTCAGGCCGCCGCGACGTGGGCCGAGTTCGAGCCGATATAGTTGCGGATCGTCTCGATGATCTTGTCCTGGTCGGCTTCGCTGAGATAAGCGTGCATCGGCAGGCACAGGATCTGTTTCGGCAGCTTTTCCGAAACGGCGAGACCGGTCGGCGTGCGCGGAAAGTCGCGATAGGCGACCTGCTCGTGCAGCGGCTTCACATAATAGATGACCGACGGGATGCCCTTTTCGCCGAGATGGGCTTTCAGCCCGTCGCGCTTCGGCGTCTCGATCGCGTACTGCGCCCAGGCCGAGCGGCCGTGGCCCAGGTTGCGTGATGCCTTGACGATGTCGCCGAGGCCCTTTGCGTAGCGATCTGCGACCGCCTGGCGGGCCACCATCTCCTCTTCGAGGATGGCGAGCTTTTCGATCAGGATCGCCGCCTGCAGCGTATCGAGGCGCGAATTGATGCCGACGCGGACGTTGTCGTACTGCGTCTCGCCCTTGCCGTGGAAGGCAAAGGATCTGAGCTTGTCGGCCAGCGCACCGTCATTGGTGAACATCGCGCCGCCGTCGCCATAGCAGCCGAGGGGCTTCGCAGGATAGAAGCTGGTCGAGCCGACATGACCGAAGGCGCCGCACATCGTGCGGTCGGCCGAGCCGCCCATCGACTGGGCAGCGTCCTCGATCACCAGCAGGTTCTCGCGCTTGGCGATCGCCATGATCGCCTCGTAGTCGGCGGCAAGCCCGAACAGGTCGACCGGGATGATCGCCTTCGGCGTCAAGCGGCCTTCCTTCTTGATCATCTCGATCGCCGCCTCGAGGCTGGCGATGTCGATGTTGTAGGTGTCGGGATCGACGTCGACGAAGACCGGCTCGGCCTTGGCGAGCGCCACCACTTCGGCCGTCGCGGCGAACGTGAAGCTCGGCACGAACACGGCGTCGCCCGGACCGATGCCGGCGGCAAACAGCGGCAGAAGCAGCGCGTCGGTGCCGTTGGCGCAGGCCACCACATGCTTGACGCCGACGTAAGCCGCGAGCTTGTTCTCGAATTCGGTGACCTGGGGCCCGAGGATGTAACGGCCGTCTTCGACCACCTTATCGATCGCGGCCTTCAACCGGTCGCGGATTCGTTCGCGCTGCGCGCCAAGATCGATGAACTGCATGTCGGCCTCAAATGCTGCCAGTAAACCGGCCCGCTGGTACCAGACTTGGCACGGCTGAAAAAGCCGGCCACGGCCGAGGCGAATTGCGCAAGTGTCGCAGCCTGTTACCGTCTTTTGCCGGCGTAGTGCCCGAGGAAGCCGGAAATCCGGGCTTCCGGGTGCACTTCCGGCGCCTTTTGTCGCGCTGTTCCGGCCTTTCGAAACATAAAGTGATCGGTCGGGCAGGGCCTCGCGGACAGCCAATCAGGCGATTTCGTGCCGCCAGGGCGGGTTGGCGCCGGCCCGCGATACCGTCACCGCGGCGGCCTTGGCGCCAAGGTCCAGCGCCTTGCGGATCGCGTCCTCCGGCAGGCCGCCGATCGCCGCCTTGGTGAGCAGGCCCTGCTCGTGCAGCGAGGCCAGGATGCCGGCATTGAAAGTGTCGCCGGCGCCGACCGTGTCGACGACCTTCACCTTCTGCGGCACCACCGTGACCTTGTGTTCCCGGCTGTAGCCGACCGCGCCTTCGCTGCCATGAGTGACGACGATCAGCTTGGGGCCGCGGTCCAGCCAGTTGCGCACGACGTCCTCATGCGAGCCCGCCTCGTCGAACCAGTTGAGGTCCTCGTCAGACAGCTTGACGATATCGGCCATCGCCATCATCTCGCGGATGCGTCTGAGATGCTTGGCCTTGTCCGGAATGAAGTTCGGCCGGATGTTGGGGTCGAGCATCATCACCCGGCTCTTGTGCTCGCGCCGCATGAACTCCTCATAGGCCGATCCCGCCGGCTCCGAGATCAGGCTGATGGCGCCGAAGAGCATCGCCTCGATCTCGGCCCCGAGCTTCGGCAGGTCCTCGATGGTCAGCATGCGCCCGGCGGTGTTCTCGTCATAGAAGGTGTAGGTCGCCTGGCCGTTGGTGAGCCGCACGAAAGCGAGCGTCGTGGGCTTTGGCGAGGTGTGCGCATAGGTGGAGCTCACCTTGCTGGCACCCAGCGCCTCGCGGAGCTGGCCGCCGAACAGGTCGGAGGAGAGGCCGCAGAAGAAGCCCGCCGGGGCGCCCAGCCGCCCAAGCGCGATCGCGCTGTTGAACACCGCCCCGCCGACATAGGGCGCGAAGGCCGCTTCGCCTTCCGTCGTCGTGCGCGGCAGCATGTCGATCAGGGCTTCGCCACAGCAGAGGATCATTTCTTGTCGGTCTCCGGCGGATGGATCACGCCCTTGCGGATGATGATGTTGGCATAGAGCCTGGGTTCGCTGGTCGCCACGATCGCGTGCGCGGCCTTGACGCGTGCATAGAAGTCGGCGCCGGCCAGCGCAATCACCTTGTGACCCGGCGCACGTTTCGCGCAGACCGCTTCCATCTCATGATGCACGGGATCGGCGAGCGTCGGATCGCCCTTGACCGAGGCACGGAACAAAGCCTCGGGCGCCGCCTCGTCCACCGGCAGCACGCTCAAAACGGCGTCGAGCACCGGAATGATGGGATGGCCGTCGGCGCGGATCAGCCTGCGCGCCTGTTCCTCGGCGGGATAATTGCCGTCGACGATGGCGATCTCGTCGCCATGACCCATGGCGCGCAGCGTCGCCAGAAGCTGCGGGCCGAGCAGCGACGGGATGCCGATCAGCATGGTCAGGCGCTCCTGGAAATCGTGGTCGGTCCGATCAGGAATCGCTCGGACAGCGGCAGGCTGGCGCCGCCCAGCGCCCGCGCATGGATGCCGACCGTTCCTTCACGCACGATGGGCAGCTTCAATCCCTCGGCGTCGATGCCGGCGATAGCATCCGTGACCGCATCGACAAGCCGCCGCCGCACCTCGAGCGGCATCCAGCCGTCGATCACCGCCGCTTCGAAATCGATGACCGAGGAGGCGGCGACGATCGCATAGGCCAGCGCCTGCGAAGCGCTGGCGATCCAGTCGTCGAGCTCGGCGCCGATATCGCCCCATTCCTGCGGCGAGGTCCAAAGATACGAGCCGTCGATGCCCTTCGCGCTGAGCGCCTTTTCCAGTATCGCGATCGAGGCGACGTCGATCAGCTGCGTCGGCTTGCCGTCCGGCCCCGGCACCGGCATCGAGCCCAGCGCGCCGGCGTTCCCGGTCGGCCCGCCAAACAGGCGGCCGTTGAGCACAATGCCGCCGCCGGCAAAGGCGCCGATGTAGAAATAGACGAAGTCGCGCGCGGCGCCCGCCTGGCCGAAGACGAGCTCCGCCCCGCAAGCGGAAGTGGCGTCGTTCTGCAGATAGACCGGAAAGTCGCACTGCGCCTGGATGTCGGCGCGGATATCGCGGTGGCGCCATTCGTCCATGATCTCGCGCGGCGCGCCGGCAGTGTCGGCCCAGCTCCACAGCTCGAACGGCATGGCGATGCCGAGCCCGGCGATGCGCTTGTCCTGCGCCGGCGTCAGCTCGCCGCGCATCTTGCTGATCCCCGCGGTGACGAACTCGACCGTCTCGCGCGGCGCCGGATAGCGATAGGAATTCTGCAGCATCGCGCGCACATTGCCGAGGAAGTCGATCAGCACCAGCTCGGCGCTGCGGCGGCCGATCTTGAGGCCGATGAAGAAGGCGCCTTCCGGGTTGAGCGCCATGGGGATCGACGGCTGGCCGATCTTGCCGCGCAGCGGCGCCTGGCGAACGAGCAGCTTGTCATCCTCGAGCTCGCGCATGATGACGGACACCGTCTGCGCTGACAGCCCGGTCATGCGCGCAATATCGGATTTGGCTAGGCTGCCATGCTGGCGCACCAGCGACAGCACCAGCCGTTCATTGTGGTCGCGCATGCCGCTCTGGTTGGTGCCGCGATGCAGGCGGCTCTCCAGAGCCTCGGGCGAACCGTGCCTCGCAATGCCGGTCTCCACCCTGTTCCTCCCGTCGGTTTCCCCACACTGCTTTTCGTTCAGAATGAGTGAACAGCGCAAGCCTGTCAATAATAAATAAGAGTGATTTAATTATTGACAGGCGGCTCGGACTGGTGTCTTTTGAGGTGGCGTCCACGCTGGGAGAATGGTTGGATGCGTGAGGCGCCGGGTTGGCCGGCGTCCGGAAATGGTTCCATTGGGAGGAAAATCGTGACCAAGAAATCGCTGCTGAAATCCACTGTGTTCGCGGCTGCCGGGCTGGGCTTGATGGCGTTCGCCTCGTCCGCATCGGCCGCGGGCGTCGGCGCCTGCCTGATCACCAAGACCGACACGAACCCCTTCTTCGTCAAGATGAAGGAGGGCGCGACCGCCAAGGCCAAGGAACTCGGCGTCGACCTCAAGACCTATGCCGGCAAGATCGACGGCGACAGCGAGAGCCAGGTCGCGGCGATCGAAAGCTGCATCGCCGACGGCGCCAAGGGCATCCTGATCACCGCCTCCGACACCAAGGGCATCGTGCCGACGGTGAAGAAGGCGCGTGATGCCGGCCTGCTGGTAATCGCGCTCGACACGCCGCTCGATCCCATCGATGCTGCCGACGCCACCTTCGCCACCGACAATCTGGAGGCCGGCAAGCTGATCGGCGCCTGGGCCGCCGCCACGCTCGGCGACAAGGCCAAGGACGCCAAGATCGGCTTCCTCGATCTCACTCCCTCGCAGCCGACGGTCGACGTGCTGCGCGATCAGGGCTTCATGGAAGGCTATGGCATCGATGTGAAGGATCCCAACAAGATCGGCGACGAGGATGACCCGCGCATCGTTGGCCATGACGTGACGAACGGCAACGAAGAGGGTGGCCGCAAGGCGATGGAGAACCTCCTGCAGAAGGACAACACCATCAATGTCATCCACACCATCAACGAGCCCGCGGCCGTCGGCGCCTACCAGGCGCTCAAGGCCGTCGGCCTCGAGAAGCAGGTGCTGATCGTCTCCGTCGACGGCGGCTGCCCGGGCGTCAAGTCGGTGACCGAAGGGGTGATCGGCGCCACCTCGCAGCAATATCCGCTGCAGATGGCCGCGCTCGGCATCGAGGCGATCGCGGCCTACGCCAAGGACGGCACGAAGCCGAAGCCCACCGAAGGCAAGAACTTCTTCGACACCGGCGTCAACCTCGTCACCGACAAGCCGGCCAACGGTGTGAAGTCGATCGACACCAAGGAAGGCCTCGCCAAGTGCTGGGGCTGATGCTGGCCTGACCGGCAACAAACCTTGCGGCCGGGGGCTTGATCCCCGGCCGCATCGGGTGGACGATGCGCTTTCGTAAGCGCTGACAATCCTGGCGACAGACCGGATAGCGTGGACGGCGTGTGGGGCAGTGAGCAAGCTCCGCACAGACGGGAGGATACATGTCTCAGATGCAGGAATTCGAGAAGGTGCTCACGGGCAGCGACACCAGCGTCGCCGCCTTCGAGGAGCACGGCAAGTCATTCGTCAAGCGCGCCCAGCATTTTCTGCATTCCACGCCCGCGGCGGTGCCGCTGATCGTGCTGGTGCTGTCGATCATCATTTTCGGTATCGCCATCGGCGGGCGTTTCTTTTCGTCCTACACGCTGACGTTGATCCTGCAGCAGATCGCGATCGTCGGCATTCTCGGCGCCGCCCAGACACTGGTCATCCTGACCGCCGGCATCGATCTGTCGATCGGCGTGATCATGGTGATTTCGGCCGTGATCATGGGCAACTGCGCCATCACATACGGCATGCCGACCCTTCTCGCGGTGATCGTGGGCCTTGCCGCCGGCGGCGCCTGCGGCCTGCTCAACGGTCTGCTGGTCGCCTACATGAAGCTGCCGCCGTTCATCGTCACGCTCGGCACCTGGAACATCGTCATGGCCACCAACTTCATCTATTCGGCCAATGAGACGATCCGCGACGCCGACGTCGACGCCCAGGCGCCGCTGCTGCACCTCTTCGCGCTGAGCTTCAGGGTCGGTTCCGCGGTGCTGACCGCCGGCGTCATCGCCATGGTCCTGCTCGTGCTTCTGCTGTGGTACGTGCTCAACCACACGGCATGGGGCCGCCATGTCTATGCCGTCGGCGACGATCCGGAAGCGGCGAAGCTCTCCGGCATCCAAACCAAGAAGGTGCTGATGGCGGTCTACACGCTTGCCGGCCTGATCGCCGCCTTCGCGGCCTGGGTCTCGATCGGCCGCAACGGTTCGATTTCGCCGTCCGCCGCCGTCACCGACTACAACCTGCAGGCGATCACCGCGACGGTGATCGGCGGCATATCGCTCTTTGGCGGCCGCGGATCGATCCTCGGCACGCTGTTCGGCGCGATGATCGTCGGCGTCGTCTCGATGGGCCTCAACATGCTGGGCGCCGATCCGCAATGGAAAGTGCTGCTCACCGGCGTGCTGATCATCGGCGCCGTGGCGATCGACCAGTGGATCAGAAAGGTTTCGGTGTAACCATGACCCAAGAGCCCGTCCTCACCGCGCGTGGTCTTACCAAGCGCTATGGCCGTGTCACCGCGCTCAACGCATGCGACTTCGATCTCTACCCAGGAGAAATCCTGGCGGTGATCGGCGACAACGGCGCTGGCAAGTCGACACTGATCAAGGCGATCTCCGGCGCCGTGCACCCCGATGAGGGAACCATTGAGCTGGACGGCAAGCAGGTGCACTTCAAGTCGCCGATCGAGGCCCGCGAGGCCGGCATCGAGACCGTCTACCAGAACCTCGCTTTGTCGCCGGCGCTGTCGATCGCCGACAACATGTTCCTCGGCCGCGAGATCCGCAAGTCCGGCCCGCTGGGCAGCTGGTTCCGCATGCTCGACCGTCCGGCGATGGAAAAGCGCGCCCGCGACAAGCTGACCGAGCTCGGCCTGATGACCATCCAGAACATCAGCCAGGCGGTGGAGACGCTCTCGGGCGGCCAGCGCCAGGGCGTCGCGGTGGCGCGCGCCGCCGCTTTCGGCTCCAAGGTGGTGATCATGGACGAGCCGACGGCAGCGCTCGGCGTCAAGGAAAGCCGCCGCGTGCTGGAGCTGATCCTCGACGTCAAGAAGCGCGGCCTGCCGATCGTGCTCATCTCGCACAACATGCCGCATGTCTTCGAGGTGGCCGATCGCATCCATATCCACCGGCTTGGCAGGCGCCTGTGTGTCGTCGATCCCAAGCAGATTTCGATGTCGGATGCCGTCGCCCTCATGACCGGCGCCAAGAAGCCGCCGGAGGACGCGCTGGCGGCCTGATCTCCGTCCACGAGTAAATTGCCGCGGGGGAAGCGGGTGGGACAGCGACCTAAATCGATTGAATATATGCTGCAATGCAGTAAGGTGGGGTAGGAGCAACGGTGAAAGCCGGTATTATCGTGGCACTATCACGAGAGGCAGCATGACGCGCACGATGACAACCGAAGCCCCCGCTCTCGACAATCCCGACCCCAAGACGCTCGCCGAGGAAGTCTTGCTGTCCCTCAAATACAGGGTCGGTAAGGACACCACGGTCGCCACGCCCTATGACTGGCTGACCGCCTCGATCAAGGTGGTGCGCGACCGCGTCGTCGATCACTGGATGCAGGCGACCAGGGAAGCTTACGACCAGCAGGAAAAGCGCGTCTATTACCTGTCGCTCGAATTCCTGATCGGCCGCCTTATGCGCGACGCCTTCTCCAATCTCGGGCTGATGGAGAACATGCGCGAGGCGCTGGCTTCGCTTGGCGTCGACCTCGACCTGATCGCCGGCCTCGAGCCGGACGCAGCCCTCGGCAATGGCGGCCTCGGCCGCCTCGCCGCCTGCTTCATGGAAAGCATGGCGACAGTCGACATCCCGGCGCATGGCTACGGCATCCGCTACGCCAACGGCATGTTCCGCCAGGAGATCCACGACGGCTGGCAGGTGGAGCTGCCGGAGACCTGGCTCGACCACGGCAATCCGTGGGAGTTCGAGCGCCGCGAGCGTTCCTTCGAAGTCGGCTTCGGCGGCTCGGTGGAATCGATCACCTCCAAGGACGGCCGGCTCGAACGCCATGTCTGGAAGCCGACCGAGCATGTGCTTGCCGTCGCCTACGACACGCCGGTCGCCGGCTGGCGCGCCAAGCGCGTCAACACGCTGCGGCTCTGGTCCGGCATGCCGATCGACCCGATCCTGCTCGACAAGTTCAACGCCGGCGACCACATCGGCGCGCTCGCCGAAAGCAATAAGGCCGACGCGCTGTCGCGCGTGCTCTATCCAGCCGATTCGCACATGGCCGGGCAGGAGCTGAGGCTGAGGCAGGAGTATTTCTTCTCGACCGCCTCGCTGCAGGACATCGTTCAGCGCCATCTCAGCCAATATGGCGACCTGAAGTCGTTGCCCGACAAGGCCGCGATCCATTTGAACGACACGCATCCAGCGGTCGCCGTGCCGGAGCTGATGCGGCTCTTGATGGACGTCCACGGCATGGATTTCGATCTCGCCTGGGACATCACCAAACGCACCTTCGGCTACACCAACCACACGCTTCTTCCCGAGGCGCTGGAAAGCTGGCCGGTGCCGCTGTTCGAGCGGCTGCTGCCGCGTCATATGCAGATCGTCTATGCCATCAACGCTGAGGTGCTGCTCGAGGCCCGGGCCACCGGAAGATTCTCCGGCGAGCAGATCGCCCGCATCTCGCTGATCCAGGAAAACGGCGACCGCCGCGTGCGCATGGGCAATCTCGCCTTTGTCGGCTCGCATTCGATCAACGGCGTCTCGGCGCTCCACACAGAGCTGATGAAGGAGACGGTGTTCGCCGACCTCCACAAGCTCTATCCGGACCGCATCAACAACAAGACCAACGGCATCACGCCGCGGCGCTGGCTGATCCAGTGCAATCCCGGCCTGACCGCGCTTGCCCGCGAGGCGATCGGCGGCCGTTTCATGGACGACATCGAGGCGATCAAGGATCTCGACCCTCTCGCCGGCGATGCCGCCTTCCGCGAGAAGTTCGCCGCCGTGAAGCGGCAGAACAAGGTGAGGCTTGCGAACCTCGTCGCCGACCGGCTCGGCATCAAGCTCGACCCGTCGGCGCTGTTCGACATCCAGGTCAAGCGCATCCACGAATACAAGCGCCAGCTGCTCAACATCCTGGAGGCGATCGCGCTTTACGACCAGATCCGCTCGCATCCCGAGCGGGACTGGATGCCGCGGGTAAAATTCTTCGGCGGCAAGGCGGCGCCCAGCTACCACAACGCCAAGCTGATCATCAAACTGGCCAATGACGTCGCCAGGGTTATCAACCGCGATCCGGCGGTGCGCGGCCTGCTCAAGGTCGTGTTCGTGCCGAACTACAATGTCAGCCTGGCCGAGCTGATGATGCCGGCCGCCGATCTTTCCGAGCAGATCTCGACCGCCGGCATGGAAGCGTCCGGCACCGGCAACATGAAGTTCGCGCTGAACGGCGCCTTGACCATCGGCACGCTCGACGGCGCCAATGTCGAGATCAAGGAGCATGTCGGCGACGACAACATCTTCATCTTCGGCCTCACGACCGCCGAGGTCGCCGACCGGCGCAACAATGGCTACAATCCGCGCGGCGTGATCGAGGCCTCGCCGGAGCTGGCGCAAGCGGTGGCCGCGATCTCGTCCGGCGTCTTCTCGCCCGACGACCCCGACCGTTATCGCGATCTCATGAACGGCCTCTATCAGAGCGACTGGTTCATGGTGGCGGCCGATTTCGATTCCTACGCCGCCTGTCAGCGCGAGGTCGACGCCGTGTGGCGCAACAGTCCCGACTGGTACGCGCGTGCCATCCGCAACGTCGCCCGCGTCGGCTGGTTCTCGTCCGATCGCACCATCCGCCAATATGCGAAAGAAATCTGGAACGTGCCGGTCTGATGTGATTGCATGAGGTCACGAACGATGCGACCCCGGTGCATGCCGCCCAAAAGCGGGTAGCGGTTTTGGGATCACGGCATGCACCAAACAAAGACCGGTGCATGCCGCCCAAAAGTGCGTAGCGGTTTTGGACAACGGCATGCACCAAAACAAAGACTGGTGCCCAGGGAGGGCGACCGCCTGATGAGGAAGCCGCGCGCGACCGCTGCGACAAGCGGGCCGGACGGACTGGCGCCAGCCGGCGATGTCGCGGCGATTGTCGCCGGAACGCATGGCGATCCCTTTGCCGTTCTTGGCCTGCATGAAGCCGGCAAAGGCTTCGTCGCCCGCTGCTTCGTGCCCAATGCCGAATTCGTCACCGCCTACACGCTGACCGGCAAGGAGGTCGGGGACCTCATCCGCAGCAACGATGCCGGCTTCTTCGAGGGCAGGCTTTCGATCCGCAAGCGCCAGCCGCTGCGCTATCACGCCAGAAATGCCGGCGGCGACTGGTGGCTGACCGATCCCTATTCCTTCGGCCCGGTGCTGGGGCCGATGGACGACTACTACATGGCCGAGGGTTCTCACTTAAGGCTCTTCGACAAGCTCGGCGCCCATATCATCGAGCATGAGGGCGCCACCGGCGTGCATTTCGCCGTCTGGGCGCCCAATGCGAGGCGCGTCTCGGTGGTTGGTGCCTTCAACGAATGGGACGGCCGCCGGCATACCATGCGCGACCGCAAGGACACCGGCATCTGGGAGCTGTTCATTCCGGACCTCCGCGCCGGCCAGCCTTACAAGTTCGAGATCATCGGCCCCGACGGCGTCAGGCTGCCGCTCAAGGCCGACCCGTTCGCCTTCGAATCCGAGCTGCGACCTGCGACTGCTTCGGTGACGGCGCCGCCGATGGCGCATCAATGGGGCGACGAGGCGCACCGCACTTTCTGGCAAAAAGCAGATCCGCGGCGCGAGGCGATCTCGATCTACGAGGTCCATGCCGGCTCGTGGCAGCGCCGCGACGACGGCACGTTCCTTACCTGGGACGAGCTCGCCGCGCGGCTGATCCCTTACGTGGTCGACACCGGCTTCACCCATATCGAGTTCCTGCCGATCTCCGAGCATCCATACGACCCGTCCTGGGGCTACCAGACGACCGGCCTCTACGCGCCGACCGCCCGTTTCGGCGATCCCGACGGCTTCGCCCGCTTCGTCGACGGCGCCCATCGCGCCGGCGTCGGCGTCATCCTCGACTGGGTGCCGGCGCATTTCCCGGTCGACGAGCACGGGCTGGTGCAATTCGACGGCACCGCGCTCTACGAGCATGCCGATCCGCGCCAGGGTTTTCATCCCGACTGGAACACCGCGATCTACAATTTCGGCCGCCGCGAGGTGGTATCGTTCCTCGTCAACAACGCGCTGTTCTGGGCCGAAAAATACCATGTCGACGGTCTGCGCGTCGACGCGGTCGCCTCGATGCTCTACCTCGACTATTCGCGCAAGGCGGGCGAATGGATCCCCAACGAGAAGGGCGGACGCGAGAACCTGCAGGCCGTCAGCTTCCTGCAGAAGATGAACAAGGAGCTTTACGGCCACCACCCCGGCGTCATGACGATCGCGGAAGAATCCACCTCATGGCCGAAGGTCTCGCGGCCGGTGCATGAAGGCGGGCTCGGCTTCGGCTTCAAGTGGAACATGGGCTTCATGCACGACACGCTGGAGTATCTCTCCAAGGAGCCGATCTACCGCAAGCACCACCACAACGACATCACCTTCGGCCTTGTCTACGCCTTCTCCGAGAATTTCGTGTTGCCGCTCTCACACGACGAGGTCGTGCACGGCAAGGGCACGCTGCTTCACAAGATGGCCGGCGACGACTGGCAGAAATTCGCCACGCTGCGCGCCTATTACGCCTTCATGTGGGGCTATCCCGGCAAGAAGCTTCTGTTCATGGGGCAGGAATTCGCCCAGCGCCGCGAGTGGAGCGAGGAACGCGCGCTCGATTGGAACCTGCTCGAATTCGCACCGCATCGCGGCGTCTGGCAGGTGGTGCGGGACTTGAACTACCTCTACCGCTCGCGACCGGCGCTGCATGCGCGCGACTGCGAGCCGGACGGCTTCTCCTGGCTGATCGTCGACGACCGCGACAACTCGGTCTTTGCCTGGCTGCGCAGCGCGCCGGACGGCAATTCGATCGCCGTCATCTCCAATTTCACGCCGGTGCCGCGCGAGAACTATCGCGTGCCGCTGCCGAAGGCGGGCGAATGGCGCGAGATCATCAACACTGACGCCGCCGCTTATGGCGGCTCCGGCATGGGCAATGGCGGCATGGTCGTGGCGAATGGGGAAGGGGGCAGCACGTCGGCGACGATGCTGTTGCCGCCGCTCTCGACGATCATGCTGGAATTCGTCGCGGACTGAAGCAGATGATATCTCATCTTGCCGAAGCAAAGTTCCGGACAGCTTAGGAGGGAGGCAAACAATGGCAGAGATCAAGAGAACCCAGCCGCTGGCGCGCGATGCCATGGCCTATGTGCTGGCCGGCGGCCGCGGCAGCCGCCTCAAGGAGCTGACCGACCGGCGCGCCAAGCCCGCGGTCTATTTCGGCGGCAAGACGCGCATCATCGATTTTGCGCTGTCCAACGCGTTGAACTCCGGCATCCGCCGTCTTGGCGTCGCCACCCAATACAAGGCGCATTCGCTGATCCGCCACCTGCAGCGCGGCTGGAACTTCCTTCGGCCCGAGCGAAACGAGAGCTTCGACATATTGCCTGCCTCGCAGCGTGTCTCGGAAACGCAGTGGTATGAGGGCACGGCGGACGCGGTCTACCAGAACATCGACATCATCGAGGCCTACGGGCCTGAATACATGGTCATCCTCGCTGGCGACCACATCTACAAGATGGACTACGAGCTGATGCTGCGCCAGCACGTCGACGCCAATGCCGACGTCACCGTCGGCTGTCTCGAAGTGCCGCGCATGGAGGCGACTGGCTTCGGCGTCATGCATGTCGATGGCAAGGACAACATCATCGCCTTCGTCGAAAAGCCCGCCGATCCGCCCGGCATTCCGGACAAGCCGGAGTTTGCGCTGGCCTCGATGGGCATCTACGTCTTCAAGACGAAGTTCCTGATGGAGCAGCTGCGTCGAGACGCGGCCGAGCCTGGCTCCAGCCGCGACTTCGGCAAGGACATCATCCCCTACATCGTTGAGCACGGTAAGGCGATCGCGCACCGTTTCGCCAAGTCTTGCGTGCGCTCCTCGCATGAGGCCGAGCCCTACTGGCGCGACGTCGGTACGGTGGACGCCTATTGGGAAGCCAACATCGATCTCACCGACGTCACGCCTGAGCTCGATCTCTATGACCGCGACTGGCCGATCTGGACCTATGCCGAATTGAAGCCGCCGGCCAAGTTCGTGCATGACGAGGATGGCCGCCGCGGCGAAGCGATCTCCTCGCTGGTGTCGGGCGACTGCATCGTTTCCGGCGCATCGCTGCGCCGCAGCCTGATCTTCACCGGCGCGCGCATCAATTCCTATTCGAAGCTCGAGGAGGTGGTGATGCTGCCCGACGTCCAGGTCGGCCGCAACGCGCGCCTCAAGCGCGTCGTCATCGACCATGGCGTCCATATTCCCGAAGGACTGGTGGTCGGCGAGGATCCGGCGCTCGACGCCAAGCGCTTCCGCGTTTCGGAAAAGGGCATCTGCCTGATCACCCAGGACATGATCAACAAGTTGTCGACCTGACAAGGTCGATCAACAAGCTGTCAGTCTGATCAATTTGATCGACAAGTCGTCGCTTTGATCAACGAATTGTCGCTCTGATCAACAAGCTGTCACTTTAAGTTCGGAATGTGGAGCGCATGCAGGTTCTGTCGGTCACGCCCGAAATCTTCCCGCTGATCAAGACCGGCGGGCTTGCCGACGTGACCGGCGCGCTGCCGATCGCGCTCGCCTGCAAGGGCGTGGCGATGCGCACGCTGGTTCCGGGCTACCCGGTGGTGATGGAGGCCTTCAAGAAAAAGAAGGCCGTCTACCAGTATACGCTGCTGCAGGGCGGCAAGGCTTCGGTCCATGCCGTCAAGATCGGCGAGCTCGACCTCTTCGTGCTCGACGCGCCGCATCTCTTCGACCGCCAGGGCGGGCCTTATGGCACCATCTCCGGCTCCGACTGGCCGGACAACTGGCGGCGCTTCGCGGCGCTCAGCCAGGTCGGCGGCGACATCGCGGGCGGCGCGATCTCCGGCTACCAGCCCGACATCGTGCATGCCCATGACTGGCAGTCGGCGATGACGCTCGCCTATATGCGCTACGGCAAGGCGGTCGGCGTGCCGTCGCTGATCACCGTGCACAACCTTGCCTTCCAGGGCCAGTTCGGCGCCGGCATCTTCGGCGAACTCGGCCTGCCGGGCGTGGCGATGCAGCTCGACGGTGTCGAATATTATGGCGGCGTCGGCTTTCTCAAGGCCGGCCTGCAGGCCGCCTGGGCGATCACCACGGTGAGCCCGACCTATGCGCAGGAGATCCGTTCGCCGGAATTCGGGATGGGCCTCGACGGCCTGATCAACATGCGCGCCACCGACCTCTACGGCATCGTCAACGGCATCGACGTCGATATCTGGAACCCGGCGACCGACAAGCATCTGGTGGCCAACTATTCTGCCGAGACATTGGAAGCCCGCGGCCTCAACCGCAACGCCGTCGAGGATCGCTTCAATCTCGAGAATGACGACAGCCCGATCGTCTGCGTCGTCAGCCGGCTGACCTGGCAGAAGGGCATGGACATTCTGGCCGCGGTCGTCGACGGCATCGTTCAGCGCGGGGCACGGCTGGCGATCCTGGGTTCGGGCGATGCCGGCCTCGAAGGCTCGCTGCTTGCCGCCGCCGCGCGGCACCGCGGCCGCGTCGGCGTCGTCATCGGTTATGACGAAGCCCTTTCCCACATCATGCAGGGCGGCTGCGACGCCATCGTCATCCCGTCGCGCTTCGAGCCTTGCGGGCTGACGCAGCTCTACGGCCTGCGCTATGGCTGCGTGCCGGTCGTCGCTCGCACCGGTGGCCTCGCCGACACCATCATCGACGCCAACGAGGCGGCGCTTTCGGCGGGCGTGGCCACCGGCTTCCAGTTCGCGCCCAACAATGGCGGCGCGCTGCTGCACGCCATTCGCCGGTTGGTCGAGGCGCATGCCAGGCCCGCGGCCTGGGCCTCGATCCAGCGCCAGGGCATGAAGGCCGATGTCTCCTGGGACAAGAGCGCCGAGAAATACGTCGAACTCTATCGCTTGCTGCTTTCGAAAAGGGCTGCCTGAGGCATGATCAAAACCGTCCCCACCAAACCCTATACCGACCAGAAGCCCGGCACGTCCGGCCTACGCAAGAAAGTGCCCGTCTTCCAGCAGGAGCACTATGCGGAAAATTTCATCCAGTCGATCTTCGATGCGCTGGAAGGTTTCGAGGGCAAGACGCTGGTGATCGGCGGCGACGGCCGCTTCTACAATCGTGAGGTCATCCAGAAGGCCATCGCGATGGCCGCCGCCAACGGCTTCGGCAAGGTGATGGTCGGGCAGGGCGGCATTCTGTCGACGCCGGCCGCCTCCAACATCATCCGCAAATACAAGACTTTCGGCGGCATCATCCTGTCGGCCAGCCACAATCCGGGCGGCCCGCACGAGGATTTCGGCATCAAATACAATGCCGGCAATGGCGGCCCGGCGCCGGAGAAGATCACCGACGCGATCTTCGAGAAGACCAAGACGATTTCGAGCTTCAAGATCGCCGATATCGGTGCGATCGACATCGACACGATAGGCACCGTCGAGGCCGGCGGCATGACGGTGGAGATCATCGATCCGGTCAAGGACTATGCCGAGCTGATGGAGAGCCTGTTCGACTTCGACGCCATCCGCGCCAATTTCAAATATGGCTTCCGCATGCGCTTCGACGCCATGCATGCGGTGACCGGTCCCTACGCCAAGGAAATCCTCGAGCGCCGGCTCGGCGCACCGAACGGCACCTGCCGCAACTTCAAGCCGCTGCCGGATTTCGGCGGCCATCACCCCGATCCGAACCTGGTGCATGCAAAACATCTCTATGACGAGATGATGGGACCGGACGCGCCGGATTTCGGCGCTGCCTCCGACGGCGACGGCGACCGCAATTTGATCATCGGCAAGGGCATTTTTGTCACCCCGTCGGATTCGGTGGCGATGCTTGCCGCCAACGCGCATCTGGCGCCCGGCTACAAGGAAGGCCTGAAGGGCATCGCGCGGTCGATGCCGACCAGCGGCGCGGCCGATCGCGTCGCCGAGAAGCTCGGCATCGGCATCTACGAGACGCCGACCGGCTGGAAGTTCTTCGGCAATCTGCTCGACGCCGGCATGGCGACGATCTGCGGCGAGGAAAGCGCCGGCACCGGCTCCAACCATGTGCGCGAGAAGGACGGCCTGTGGGCGGTGCTTCTGTGGCTCAACATCCTCGCCGTGCGCGGCGAAAGCTGCAAGGACATCGTCACCAAGCATTGGGAAACCTACGGCCGCAATTACTACTCGCGCCACGACTACGAGGAGGTCGAGACCGACCGCGCGAACGCGCTGGTCGATGAATTGCGCGCCAAGCTCGCCTCGCTGCCTGGCACGAGCGTGCGCGGTTTGAAGATCGCCAAGGCCGACGATTTTGCTTATCACGACCCGGTCGACGGCTCGGTGAGCAAGAACCAGGGCATCCGGATCCTGTTCGAGGGCGGCTCGCGCGTCGTCTTCCGCCTCTCCGGCACCGGCACGTCCGGCGCGACGCTGCGCGTCTATATCGAGCGCTATGAGCCGGACAAGGCGAGGCACGATCTCGACACGCAGGGGGCGCTCGCCGACCTCATCGCCGCCGCCGACGACATCGCCGGCATCAAGCGCCACACCGGCCGCAACAAGCCGAGCGTGATTACTTGAGGGGGGTGGGACGGGCTCCCCCTTCTCCCCTTGTGGGAGAAGGTGGCCGAGCGAAGCTCGGTCGGATGAGGGGTGCTCCAGCTTGGCGCAGACCTTTGCCCAAATCGCTCACGCCTCATTCCTTCCAACACCCCTCATCCGTCTCGGCGCTGCGCGCCGATCCACCTTCTCCCACAAGGGGAGAAGGGGAGGCGCTCCCATGACACAGCTCGGTGCAACCATCACCGATGATGGCATCCGCTTCGCCGCATGGTCCTCATCGGCAAGACGCCTGTGGGTCTCGATCTTCGACGGCGATGGCACGCGCGAACTCGACCGGCTGGAGCTGAAGTCGGAAGGCGAGGGCGTCCATGCCCTCTTCGTTCCCGGCCTTACCGACGGCACGCGCTACGGATTTCGCGCCGACGGCGACTATGCCCCGGAACGTGGCTTCTGGTTCGACCCGGACAAGCTGCTGACCGATCCCTACGCCATCGAGATCGACCGGCCGTATCAATACCACTGGCGGCTTGCCGCCAAACGCAACGAAGGCGCTGACACCGCCCCGTTGATGCCGAAGGCGATAGCGCGTCCGCTGCCTAAACCCCCGGCAGTCAAACCGCCATTGTTCCAGCCCGGCGGCCTCATCTACGAGCTCAATGTCCGCTCCTTCACCAAGCTGCATCCGGACGTACCCGAAGCGCAGCGCGGCACCATCGCGGCGCTCGCCCATCCGGCCGTCATCGAGCATCTGAAGCGCCTCGGCGTCTCCGCCGTCGAGCTGATGCCGGTGACCGCCTCGATCGACGAGCGGCATCTGCCGCCGCTGGGGCTGAGCAACGCCTGGGGCTACAACCCGGTGACCTTCATGGCGCTCGATCCGCGCCTCGCGCCCGGCGGCCTGACCGAATTGCGCGACGCAGTCACAGCGCTGCGCAAGGCCGGCATCGGCACCATCCTCGATCTCGTCTTCAACCATACCGGCGAAAGCGACCGGCTCGGGCCGACACTGTCGCTGCGCGGCCTCGACGCGCAGGCCTATTATCGGCACCTGCCGGACGGCCGGCAGGCCAACGACACCGGCACCGGCAATACGGTCGCCTGCGATCATCCGGTCGTGCGGCAGATGGTGCTCGACACGCTTCGCCATTTCGTCCGCTACGCCGGCGTCGACGGTTTCCGCTTCGATCTGGCTCCGGTGCTCGGTCGCGTCGACGGCGCGTTCGATCCGAATGCGCCGCTGCTCCAGGCCATCGCCGGCGATCCCGTGCTTGCCGACCGGGTGTTGATCGCCGAGCCGTGGGACATCGGTCCGAGCGGATACCAGCTCGGCAATTTCCGGCCGCGATACCTGGAATGGAACGACCGCTACCGCGACGATGTCAGGCGCTTCTGGCGCGGCGACGCCGGCGCGATTGGCGCTTTGGCCACCCGGCTTGCCGGGTCCTCCGATGTGTTCGGCAGGGAAGGCCATCCGGCGAGCCGCAGCGTCAATTTCATCGCCGCGCATGATGGCATGACGCTGGCCGATCTCGTCACGTACGAGCGCAAGCACAACACGGCAAATGGCGAGCAGAACCGCGACGGCCACAACGACAATCTGTCGTGGAACAACGGCGTCGAGGGCGAGACGGATGATGCAGCAATAACCGAAGCCCGCTTCAATGACCAACGCGCGCTGCTTGCGACGCTCTTTGCCTCGCGCGGCACAATCATGCTGACCGCGGGCGACGAATTCGGCCGCACGCAGCAAGGCAACAACAACGCCTACGCGCAGGACAACGCCATCACCTGGCTCGACTGGACCGGCCGCGATGAGGCGCTGGAGCGATACGTCTCGGCTTTCGCCGCGCTGCGCCGCGCCTTCCCCGCATTGTCAGACATCCATTTCCTGACCGGCGAGCCTGCCGACGGGTCGGAAATCCCCGATGTCGCTTGGCTGACCGAAACCGGCGCGCCGCTCGGCGAGTCCGACTGGAACGATCCCGCGCGACATCGCCTTATCATGATGCTCGGCGATAGCGGGCGTGGTCGCCTTGCCGTCATGATCAATGGCGACCGCCGCCAATGCGTCTTCACCTTGCCCGCGCGGGACGGCTTTGGGTGGCATCCCGCTATCGAGGCGATGGCGGTCGACCTTGCACGGCCACTGCCCGGCCGCAGCGTGACAGTTATGATCGAGCAGCGTTCCGCACGGATGCGCGCCGGAAAGGGTTCGTGATGGCTGATCGCAATTCGGAATGGTGGCGCGGCTGCGTGATCTACCAGATCTATCCGCGCTCCTTCCAGGACACGACCGGCGACGGCAGCGGCGATCTCAAGGGCATCACGTCGCGCCTCGCCCACGTCGCTTCGCTCGGCGTCGATGCCGTCTGGCTTTCGCCCTTCTTCAAGTCGCCGATGGCCGACATGGGTTATGACGTGTCGGACTATCGCGACATCGATCCGATGTTCGGCACGTTGGAGGATTTCGACGCGCTGGTCGCCGAGGCGCACGGGCTCGGCCTGAAGCTCATCATCGACCAGGTGATTTCGCATTCTTCGGACAGGCATGAATGGTTCGTCGAAAGCCGTGCCAGCCGCGACAATGCCAAGGCCGACTGGTATGTCTGGGCAGACGCCAAGCCGGACGGCAGCGCGCCCAACAATTGGCAATCGCTGTTCGGGGGCCCCGCCTGGGAGTGGGACGCCACCCGCCGGCAGTACTACATGCACAATTTCCTGGCCGCGCAGCCGGACTTGAATTTCCACAATCCGGATGTTCAGGACGCGGTCCTCGACACCGTGCGCTTCTGGCTGGAGCGCGGCGTCGACGGTTTTCGGCTGGATACCGTCAACTACTATGTCCACGACCGCTGGCTGCGCGACAACCCGCCGCTGGCCTCAAGCGTCGCCGGCACCAATGGCGCGACCACCACCTACGCCTTTCAGGAACATCTCTTCGACAAGACGCGGCCGGAAAACCTCGATTTCCTAAAACGTTTCCGCGCGCTGCTCGATGAGTACCCTGACCGTGCCGCGGTCGGCGAGGTGGGCGACGAGGAACGCTCTTTGCAGACGCTCGCGGCCTATACATCCGGCGGCGACACGCTGCAGATGTGCTACACCTTCGACCTGCTCGGACCACAATTCTCGGCAGCCCATGTGCGCGGCTGCGTCGAGGCGTTTGAGAATGCGGTTGCCGATGGCTGGGTCTGCTGGGCTTTCTCCAACCACGACGTCGTGCGCCATGTCAGCCGCTGGACGCGGCCGGGCGAGAATCCGGACACGGTGGCGAAATTTTCGATCGCGCTGCTTTCGTGCCTGCGCGGCTCGATCTGCCTCTATCAGGGTGAGGAGCTTGGGCTGGAGGAGGCGGAGCTTGCCTATGAGGACCTGCGCGATCCACTGGGCATCCGCTTCTGGCCGGGCGTGAAGGGCAGGGACGGCTGCCGCACGCCGATGGTCTGGGAGGCAGGCGCCGAGAATGGCGGGTTCTCCAGCGGAAAACCCTGGCTGCCGGTGCCGCCAAGCCAGCGCGCTCGCGCGGTGGATGTGCAGAATAGCGAAGATGGTTCGGTGCTTGCCGCCTATCGCTCGATCCTGGCCCTGCGCAAGCGCCATCCGGCGTTGATCGGCGGCTCGATCCGCTTTCTCGACGCGGAGGGCGACGTGCTGGCCTTTGTCCGCCAGCACGAAGACGAGAAATTATTATGCGTCTTCAACTTCGCCGGTGAGCCGGCGAACTGGACGCTGCCGGCGGAGATCAGGGATGTCGAGATAACGGCTCTTGCCGTTGACGTCGCCGGCGTTCTTGGCGGTGTTCTCGAAGAGATTGCGCTGGCACTGCCGCCTGTGGGTTGCTTCGTCGCCAGAATTGGCTGACGGTCGGCTATTGGACGAGAACTGAGCGTCCGCAGGTCGCGCCAGTGACCCGCACATCGGCTTCGCCGACGTGGACGCCGAGGGCTGCAAGCACGTTGTAGACGAGGTCGTCGACCGGTGCGGTCACGCTGTTGAGCAGCGTCGTCACTGCCGGCTTCACCGTGCCGAGCAGGGACGTCACGTCGATCCCGAGGCCGAGCGCGTTGGCCGTCAGCGACAGGTTGTTCACCAGCGAGGTGGTGAGCGACTGCGTCAGGTTCTTCGTCGACACCGTCTTGGTTGCCTTGCTGGCGATATCGGTGGCGCTGAAGGTCAGGTTGGTCGGCGCCATATTGGTGACCGAAAAGGCCGACGATCCTTTGATCTGCAACAGGTTGATGTTGATCAGGAGCAGCTTGATGCTGACATCGGCGATTTCGGCGTCGCTGAAGGATTGCGGCTTGGTGAAGTCTGCGAAGCCGCTTGCGTTGCTGTCGGCGAGATGCGCGGCGACGACGCCGGGTTGCGCGGCGATGGTGACCTTGATGCTGGATGGGCCGGTCGGGCAGCTTATGTCGGTCAGCTTGGCTTCGGCATAGGCCACTTCGACATTCAGTGGCAGGTTGACGGCAAGCAGCTTGATGCCGCCGGCAAGATTGGGAGTGCCGACGGTGACGCTGGCATTGAGCTTGATGCGCGTCTGAGCGGTACGCACCACCGTGCCCATCTCGCCGACCGCCAGCCAGGGCGAGGATTGCATGGGCTCGCCGATGGCGACCTGAAGGGTCGTCGATGTCAGCCCCGGGATGGTGGCGCCGAGATTGACCGAGACCTGGTTCGTGCCGTTGGCTAAAGCTGCGGCCGCCGACAGCATGCTCATGGCGCTGGCGTTGACCGAAAGCCCGGCGGGCTTCTGTCCGAGGCCGAGGCTGCCCACCGTGCCGAGGTCGATCAGATGGCTGAGCGGGATCTTGACCGAGTTGGTGGCGCTCGAGGCCATGGTCTGCAGCGCGAGCTTGGCGGTGTGGTCGAGCCCGGGCACATTGGCCATGGCGGTGGCGATCTGGCCGACGGTCGCCTTCGAGGCCAGCACGTCCGAATAGGTCACGCCGGTCAGGTGCAGCTGCGTCGCCAGCGCATCGGTGAAGGAGAGCACGTCGACATCGGCCGAGATCAGCGAATTGTAATCCATCACGCTGAGCGAGATATTGCCGCCGAGAAGGCCGCCGAGCAGCGCGTTGAGAATGCCGCCATTGACGCTGGCAAGCCGCGACCCGACCGAGAATGCGGCTTCGGGCTGGGCGCTGGCGGTGGCTGTCGTGCCGATCACCGGCGGCGCCATCATCGAGGCGGCGAAATAGAGCGTTCCCTGCTTCTTCAGCGACACCTGGACGGCATTGTAGGGCAGCTTGCCTGCTTCGAAACGGCTGCCTGCCGAAATCGAACTGACCCCGGAATAGCGCCCGGGCACCACCTGCACGACGGCTTTGCTGGCGGTTGGCGCAACGGTCGTGCCTTCCTGCTGCACGGCCACGGACGTGATTCCGTTGTCCTTCAGCGTCGTCAGCACCGCTTGTTCGGCATTGTTGATGTGGGCGGCGGCGGTGATCGCGGCGAGGTCGACGATCGACTGCGCCGCGCGGCGTTCGTTGTAGAGGGAGCCCTCGTCGACCGCGAACGCGGTCAACGCCAGCGCCACCGGCGTGCAGAGCGCGGTCATGACCGCGAAATTGGCGCGCCGGTCGGCAATCAGCCGTCGGGTCGCGCCCATCAGTCCCCCCGCGGAATTGCGCATCATATGCCTCCGACCCGTATCGTCGACTGACGCTGGATCGTGGTGCCCGGCAACGGCAGCGTCCGGAACAGGCTCCAGATCGGCAGGTTGCGCGCGTCATAGCTGACCGAGACGACGAACTGGCTGCCGTCGACGGCACTGTCCTTGGCGTCGACCGTCAGCTTCTTCGGGTCGACAAAGGCATAGCCCGAGACGTCGTGGTTGATGAAATCGGTGACCAGCGCCTGACGTTCAGTCTGGTTGAGGCCGGCAATCGCCGTTCGCGCCGCGTCGGCTGCGATCTGCTGGACCGAATGGCTGGCGCCGAAATAGATTCCGTATGCAACCATGCCGAGCAAAAGCAGGATGAAAATCGGCGCCAGCATGGCGAATTCGACCGCCGACGTGCCTGCGGCATCAGCCCGGAAACGAGACCAAGGAGCGAGGAATTTGCGGTTCTTCAGCATGGTCCGGAGAATGCCAAGACCTGCCTGCAAAAACTGAAAACGACTGGAACAACCGAAAGGTGCACCAAGTTGAACGACGCGAATAAGCTTTAGATTTAGCTGTTTTAGCGAGACGCTGCTCACTCAACGTCAAGCAGTGGGTAGTTGAAATAAGATTTCGCTCTGTCTAGTCTCCCGCCACCAAGCTGCCGGAAGGGACCGGCGGCACGCTCAAAAGGAGCCGTTGAACGGCTTCGGGGCGTCAACACTCAAAAGACGTGGTTGAGGGGCCGCGTCCAAAGGGAGAGACTTCATGCTGAAAAACCTGCTGAAGGCGACTGTGTTCGCCACCACCATGGCCTTGGCCACCGGCGCCTTCTACACGCCGGCCTTCGCCGAGACCGTCTACAACCGCGGAGCCGCCGCCGAGGCGGAGACGGTCGATCCGCACAAGACGTCGACGGTCTACGAGGCCGATATTATACGCGACCTGTTCCAGGGCCTCGTCATGCATGACCAGAAGACGAACCTCATTCCGGGCGCCGCCGAAAGCTGGACGGTGTCCGACGACGGCACCGTCTACACCTTCAAGCTGCGCAAGGACGGCCTCTGGTCGGATGGCAGCCCGGTGACGGCGGACGACTTCGTCTATTCGTTCCATCGGCTGGAAGATCCGGCCACTGCTGCCGAATATGCATCCATGCTCTATCCGGTGAAGGGCGCCGAGGACTTCAACACCAAGAAAGGCAAGGCCGAGGACATGGGCGTCAAGGCGGTCGACGCCAACACGCTGCAAGTCACGCTCAAGGCTCCGACGCCCTACTTCCTGGAGATGCTGACCCACCAGGCGACCTATCCGGTCAACAAGGCTTCCATCGACAAGCTCGGCGCCGACTGGATCAAACCAGGCAAGCTGGTCTCCAACGGCGCCTATACGCTGGCGGAGTGGGTTCCCAACGACCATATGAAATTGGCCAAGAACCCGAAGTTCTGGGACGTCGCGAGCGTCAAGCTCGACGTGGTCAATTACATCCCTACCGAGGATCGCTCGTCGGCAATGAAGCGCTTCGAGGCCGGCGAACTCGACAGCTATGGTGACCTGCCGACCGAACAGCTCGCCGATCTCAAAACCAAATTCGGTGACCAGGTCCGTGTCGGGCCATATCTCGGCACCTATTATTATGCGATCAAGACCGACAAGGCGCCTTGGGACAATGTCGAGCTGCGCAACGCCATCTCGATGGCGATCGATCGCGACTTCCTCGCCGAGAAGGTCTGGCAGAATTCTATGCTGCCCGGCTATTCGATGGTGCCTCCGGGCATCGAGGGCTACACGCCGGCACTGGCCAAATACGCCGACATGTCGCAGATCGACCGCGAGGATGCTGCCAAGAAGATCCTCGAGAAACTCGGCTATACACCTGAGCATCCGTTGAAGATGGAGATCCGCTACAACACCTCGGAGAACCATAAGAACACGGCGGTCGCCATCCAGGAACAGCTGAAGCCGCTCGGCATCGAGGTGACGCTGCTCAACACCGACACCAAGACCCACTACGGCTTCCTCGAGCAGAAGGGTAATTACGACGTTGCCCGCGCCGCCTGGATCGCCGACTACAAGGATCCGGAGACCTTCCTCGGCATCTCGCGCAAGGCGAGCGGCAACAACTACTCGAACTACGACAGCAAGGCCTACGAGGCCGCGATGGACAAGGCGGCAGCCGCCGGCGGCAAGCCTGAGGAGCGCATGAAGGACCTCGCCGAGGCCGAGCGCATCCTCGTCGACGACGTCGGCGAGATCCCGCTGCTCTATTACAGCTACCACGACATCGTTTCCTCGAAGCTGCATGGCTTCGACGACAACGTCATGGACATCCACCCGTCCCGCTTCATCTCCAAGGACTGACAAGTAACCTTGGCCGTGCCGCCGCTCTCTTTTTGGGAGCGGCGGCCGCGGTCTGTCGTCGTGCCGGGCCGAAAGTCGGGTTGGATTTTCGGCAATGCCGGTGCGAAGATCAGAGATGCCAGCGCGCCACGGTCTCGTCTGGAGAGCTGTCGCCCTGGCTGAAGCGGGGCGCCGATGCTGCGTTATGTCTTCCGGCGGCTGTTGACCGCCATCCCGACGCTATTCGTCATCGTGACGGTGGCGTTCTTCCTGATCCGCGTCGCGCCGGGCGGCCCGTTCAACCAGGAGCGGGGCTTGAGCCCCGAGATCAGGGCCAATCTCGAAGCCCAGTTCGGCCTCGACGATCCGCTCTGGCTGCAATATGTCCACTATCTCGGCAATCTTTTGCGCGGCAGTTTCGGTCCGAGCTACAACCTGCCGGATTTCACCGTCACCGAACTCTTCGCCAAGGGCCTGCCGATCTCGGTGCAGATCGGTACCTCGGCACTGGTGCTGGCGCTGCTGCTCGGCTCGATCCTCGGCACGATCGCGGCGCTCAACCAGAACAAAATAGCCGACTATTCGGTGATTGCTTTGGCCACCGCCGGCAGCACCATCCCGACCTTCGTCATCGCGCCGGTGATCCAGCTCCTCTTCGGGCTGTCCTGGAAGCTGTTGCCGATCGGCGGCTGGGGTGACGGCGCCTTAATCAACAAAGTCGGGCCGGTGCTGACGCTCGCCTTGCCGCAGATTGCCATCGTCGCCCGCCTGATGCGCGGTTCGATGATCGAAAGCCTGCGCTCGCACCATATCCGCACCGCCCGCGCGCTCGGCCTCTCCGACTGGTCGGTGGTGGTCAAGCACGCTTTGCGCGGCGCCGTTCTGCCGATCGTCTCCTTCACCGGTCCGGCGGCGGCGGCGCTGCTGACCGGCTCCGTCATCGTCGAGACCATTTTCTCCGTTCCGGGCGTCGGCCGCTATTTCGTCGATGCCGCCCTCAACCGCGACTACACGCTGGTCATGGGAACCGTGGTGGTGATCGCGCTCTTCACCATCGTCTTCAACCTGATCGTCGATCTCCTTTACGCGGTCGTCGACCCGAGGGTGCGCTATGACTGAGCTCGCCGTAGCCGCTCCCGAACCGATCGTCGGCCGCTCGCTCTGGGGCAATGCATGGGCGCGGCTGAAGCGTAACCGCGCCGCCATGTTCAGCCTCTATTACCTGGCGTTCATTGCCGTCATCAGCGTGTTCGGCCCGATGGTCGTGCCGCATGAATACACCACCATCTACGGCGACTATGTGCGCACGCCGCCGAGCTTCTCGGCCTACCCGAAGCCCGACATGATCCAAACCGCGCTGACCGACGCCATTAAGCGCATGCGCGTCGACATCAAGGAATGGCATCAGGACGGCAGCCGCGTGATCGTGACCGTCACGTCCAAGAAGCCGGTCGACGACCGCAACATCCGCTATCTCGACCGCTCCGACGCCTTCGACGACACCAGGATCGAAAGCAAGTCGACCGACGGGCTCGAATTGACGATGAGCTCCGCCATCAAGCAGCAATATTTCTTCTTCGGCACCGATAATACAGGACGCGATCTCTTGTCCCGTACGCTGATGGCCGGGCGCATCTCGCTCGCCATCGGCCTGCTTGCCGGTGTCGTCGCCGGCGTCATCGGGGTGATCTACGGCGCGACGTCCGGCTTTGCCGGCGGCAAGGTCGACGAGGTGATGATGCGCATCGTCGACGTGCTCTATTCGCTGCCCTTCATCTTCTTCGTCATCATGCTGGTGGTGTTTTTCGGTCGCAATTTCGTGCTGATGTTTTTGGCGGTCGGCGCGGTGCTGTGGCTCGACATGGCGCGCATCGTGCGAGGCCAGGCGCTGTCGATCCGGCGCCAGGAATATGTCCAGGCTGCCGAAGCGATGGGCGTCGGCCAGCGCGGCATCCTCGTGCGCCACGTCATTCCCAATTTGCTCGGCCCGGTCGTCATCTACATGACGCTGCTGGTGCCGCAGGTGATCATCCTGGAGAGTTTCCTGTCCTTCCTCGGCCTTGGTGTGCAGGAGCCGATGACCAGCTGGGGCGTGCTGATCTCGGTCGGCGCCAAGAACATCGGTTATGCCAACTGGCTGCTTCTGTTCCCGGCCTTCTTCCTCGTCTCGACGCTGTTCGCGTTGAACTTCGTCGGCGACGGCCTGCGCGACGCGCTCGACCCGAAGGATCGCTGAAATGACCGCTTCCGAAACGATCCTCAGCGTCAAGGACCTGCGCGTCCGCTTCCAGACCCTCGACGGCACGGTCGAGGCGGTCAAAGGCATCAACATCAAGGTCAATGCCGGCGAAACGGTCGCCGTCGTCGGCGAATCCGGTTCCGGCAAGAGCCAGACGATGATGGCGGCGATGAGCCTGCTCTCCTCCAATGGCGAGGCCACCGGCCAGGTCGACTATCGCGGCCGCAATCTTTTGGAGATGACCAAGAGCGAGCTCAACAAGGTTCGCGGCCGCAAGATCAGCATGATCTTTCAGGAGCCGATGACCTCGCTCGATCCGCTCTACACCATCGGCAACCAGCTGATCGAGCCGATCCGCCGGCATCGCGGCCTGAACGCCCAGGCGGCGCGCGAGGAGGCGCTGAAGCTGCTGAAGCTGGTGCACATCCCAGATCCCGAGCGGCGGATGAAATCCTATCCGCACGAAATGTCGGGCGGCCAGCGCCAGCGCGTCATGATCGCCATGGCTTTGGCCAACGATCCCGATATCCTGATCGCCGACGAGCCGACGACGGCGCTCGACGTCACCATCCAGGCGCAGATCCTGATGCTACTCGCCGAACTGCAGCGCAAGCTTGGCATGGCCATCGTCTTCATCACCCATGATCTCGGCATCGTCAGGCGCTTCGCCGACCGCGTCTATGTCATGCGCCAGGGCGAGGTGGTGGAGGAGGGCGATGCGGAGGCGCTCTTCGCCAATCCACAGCACGCCTATACCAAGATGCTGCTTGCAGCCGAGCCGACCGGCACCAAGGGGGCGCCGCCCGCCAGTTCGCCGGTGCTGCTCGAAGGCAGGAATGTCGAAGTGGTCTTCAGGATCGGCGGCGGCTTCCTTGGCGGCGAGCCGCTGATGCTGCGCGCCGTCGACAAGATCTCGATCCGGCTGAAGCGCAACCAGACCATCGGCATCGTCGGCGAGTCGGGCTCCGGCAAGTCGACGCTCGGCCGCGCGCTGCTGAGGCTCTTGCCCAGCGACGGTGTGATCCGCTTCGGCGACCGCGACATCTCGGAAGCGGATCGCCATGCGATGCGACCGCTCAGGCGCGAATTGCAGCTCGTCTTCCAGGATCCGTTCGGCTCGCTGTCGCCGCGCATGACGGTCGGCCAGGTCATCACCGAAGGACTTTTGGTGCACGAGCCGTCGCTGACCGGCAAGCAGCGCGACCAGCGCGCCGTCGAGGCGCTGCGCGAGGTCGGCCTCGACCCCAATGCGCGTAACCGCTATCCCCATGAATTTTCCGGCGGGCAGCGCCAGCGCATCGCCATTGCCCGCGCCATGATCCTGAAGCCGAAAGTGGTGGTGCTCGACGAGCCGACCTCTGCCCTCGACCGCTCCGTGCAGAAGCAGATCGTCGAGCTTTTGCGCAAGCTGCAGGCCGACTACCAGCTATCCTACCTTTTCATCAGCCACGACCTCGCGGTGGTGCGCGCGATGGCCGACTACATCATTGTCATGAAGCAGGGAAAGATCGTCGAGGAAGGCCCGACCGAGGAGATCTTCGGCAATCCGCGCGAAGCCTACACGCAGACGCTGATGAACGCGGCGATCGATTCGACCAGGTTCCGGGTGAGCGCTTGAAGCAATTCCAGGAAAAGTGTGTAACGGTTTTCCGTCCGGAATTGCGCAAAACAAATAGTCTAAGACTTACCCGCCGCCGGCGACGCGCTGCTCACTGCGAGGGCGGGCAGCGGCTGTTCCTCGTCGCGACAATCGCCTGCTGCTGTTGCTGCAGCCTTTCGATCTTCGCCGTGTCGCGATTGGCCACCACCGTCTTCACGCGCTCGCCGCCCAGCAGCCAACTCGGCACGCTGGTGTTGGCGACCTTGCCGCGGCTGATGGCGGTCCGTGAAATATCGGTCGCGGTGTCGCCGAGCGCGCTGTTGAGCTCGGCGCAAGTCATCCTGTCGTAGTTCGCCGGGCTGATCGATGAGACGGTCGACGAGCAACTGGCGGCGGCGAGGAGCATAGCGGTCAAGGTGAACGGCAAGAGGACCGTCGGGGTGAATTTCATACTCTTACTCGGTGTCGCCGCTTCAATGCCTCTGCAATCCCCTCGAACTGGAGCAGGGGCGACCATTAGGCCAAATTGAGGGCGTGTTGTCGACCTTATAGAGGATGGAACCTGCGAACCCATCGTCCCGAACGATGTGCGCTACGCCACACTGCAAATCATCATTGGCATAATATGCCATTTTCCCTATATGATGGCGCAAAAAGCAACGCGGACATCACAATGCCAACTCGCAATGTCGTTCTGACGCAACACCACGAAGAGGTGATCGATCACCTGGTGAAGACCGGGCGCTATCAGAACGCCAGCGAGGTGCTGCGTGATGGCTTGCGTCTGGTTGAGCAGCGCGAGGCACGAGAAGAGGCAAAGCTCGCTGCACTCAAGGAAGCGGCAAGCATCGGGTTCCGGGATATCGAGGAAGGCCGATTTAGGGATGTCGACGACGACAGTCTGGATGAATTCATTAGCGGTCTGGGTCGGCAAGCCAGCAAGCTAGTCAAGAAAGCCGGTCAATAAGCGCATGGCCCTCTATCGGCTGTCCGGGGCCGCTGAAACAGACATCGTTCAACTGCTCGCTTACACGGAAGCGAATTTCGGAGAGATCGCACGTCTGCGATACGAACGGCTGTTGGCCACTGCCTTGCGCGATATCGCGGTTGATCCGGAGCGACTGGGCAGCATTGCCCGCGCCGAAATTGGCAGCCAGGTTCGAAGCTACCATCTGCGGTACAGTCGCGAGCGTGCACGAACCGAGCGCGGCATTGTTCAGCGTCCGCGCCACCTGCTTCTCTACCGGATAGGCCCAAACCTCATCGGCGTTGGCCGTGTTCTTCACGACGCGATGGAACTTGAACGCCATCTTCCGACCAACTATGGCGACGATTGACGGCACTCTTGCTCTCACGTTCCAACATAAGCGGCATTTGAAGGGGATGTGAGCTTCGGGAAGCTAACCCATTGTTTTTCTGGTCGGAGTGGCAGGATTTGAACCTGCGACCCCATCGTCCCGAACGATGTGCGCTACCAGACTGCGCTACACTCCGTGACCAGACCGCGGGCTTATAGCCGCCACTTTCCGATCCTGCAAGCGGCAATGGCTGCACTTGTGTCGCATTTCGTCGGCTTTCGCAAAACGCTGTTAGAAAGTTTCGAATTTCGCAGCCCGACACCAGAGGTCCAAAGCTTTGCACGGTCGGCTCGGTCCAACCCGTGCTCGGCATTTGGCCCAACGGCTGCACTCCGTGTCCTTGTCTTCGCGCTTTTCGAATCGGATAAACACCACCGAAAAGCAGGTATGCTAGGTATATCGATCAACTCCCCAGCGAGACCGCAATGAGCCAGCGCATCGTCAGTTTCGTCATGAGCGGCGGCGTCGGCTCGCGGCTCTGGCCGCTGTCGCGCGAGGACAATCCCAAGCAGTTCCACGATTTTTCCGGCGACGGCTCGATGCTGGCCAAGACCTTGCGCCGGCTGGCATCCAGGCCGGAAGGCGAGACGCCGATCTTTCTCATCGCGTCGGAACGCCATGCCGAGCGTGTCCATGCCGACTTGGCGGGCCTTGACCTCGGCGGTGGCGGACCGCTGTTCGAGCCGATCGGCCGCAATACGGCCGCGGCCGTGGCGCTGGCCAGCCTGCGCACGCTCTCCGAATTTGGCGACGAGCTGGTGCTCGTGGTGCCGTCCGACCATGAGATCTCCACCGCGCGCCAGTTTTGGCAGAGCATCGAAGCAGGTGCCGATGCGGCTCTCGCTGGCCGGCTGGTGGTGTTCGGCATCAAGCCGACGCAGCCCGAGACCGGCTATGGCTATATCGAGGTCGCGGCCGAGCGGGACGATGTGTTCGACGTCTCGCGCTTTGTCGAGAAGCCCGATCCCGCCACCGCGCAGACCTATCTCGACGCCGGCAGTTTCTACTGGAACACCGGCATCTTCCTATTTCGCGCCGGCGCCATGCGAGATGCCTTCGCCGCCTTCGAGCCGAAGATCTGGCAAGCGACGGAGGCCGCCTATCACGCGGCGATCAGCGACCTTTCCGGCCTCTATATGCCGCTGGAGCTTTATTCGGCGATCCCGTCCATCTCGATCGACTACGCCATCATGGAGCGCGCGAACGACATTGCCATGGTACCGGCAAGCTTCCGCTGGAACGATCTCGGCTCCTGGCAGTCGCTGCTCGATGTCGGCCCGTCCGACAGGCAAGGCAACGTCATCCTCGGCGATGTCGTCGCCATCGATTGCGAGAACTCCTACATTCGCGGCGACGGCCGTCTGCTTTCGGCGATCGGCATGAAGGATGTGGCGATCGTCTCCACCGCCGACGCCACTTTCGTCGCCCCGGTCAGCCACAGCCAGCACGTCAAGAAGATCGTCGAGCAGCTGGAGAAATCCGGCCGCCTGGAGACCAGGTTCACGCCGGCGCACGACCGGGTTATCGAGAGCGGCGCCTGGCGGCGGCGGGTGCATCATTGGCTTTTCGACGAGACGCTGCCGCTATGGTCGACATCAGGCGTCGACGAGCGCCATGGCGGCTTTCACGAGGCGCTGGGCTTCGACGCCTCACCGCTGATGAAGCCCAAGCGCATGCGCACGCAGGCCCGCCAGGTCTATGCCTTCGCGGTCGCCAAGGAACGTGGCTGGACCGGCCCGGCCGACCGGCTGATCGCGCATGGCATCGACTTCATGGCGGGCCGGGGCCGCACCGCCAGAGGCGGCTGGGTGCGCGCGCTCAATGTCGATGGCTCCGTCGCCGATCCTGTGGAGGACGCCTACGATCATTCCTGCGTGCTGCTGGCGCTGGCGCACGCCCATATGTCCGGCCATCCCGATGCTTTGCGGCTAGGGGAGGAGACCTTTGCGTTCCTCGACGCCCATCTCGAGGACAGCCGCATGACCGGCTTCCTCGAGACGTCGGACGGCGCGGGCGAGCGCCGCTCCAATCCCCACATGCATCTGCTCGAGGCTTTCCTCGCCTGGCATCAGGCCACCGGCGAGCGCGCCTATCTGCGCCGCGCCGCGCGCATCATCGATCTGTTCCGCAGCCATTTCTTCGATGCCGACAGCTGGACGCTGGGCGAATATTTCGACGACGGCTGGAAGCCTGTGGCGGGCGACAATGGCGCCTGGACCGAACCCGGCCACCATTTCGAGTGGGCCTCGCTGCTTATCGATTTCGCCGATCGAAGCGGCCAGACCGACCTCCCCGCCTTCGCCCGCAAGCTCTATGCCTCGGCCGTCGCCAACGGTCTCAATCGCGCCACCGGCCTTTCCTACGGCGCCGTCTCGCGCCAGGGCCTGCCGCTCGACACGGTCTCGCGCAGCTGGCCGCAGGCGGAAGCGGTCAAGGCGGCGATCGCGCTCGACGGTTCGGGCGGGCCGGATCTCAAGCCCGAGATCGAAGCGCGCGTCGGCCGGCTGTTCCGCTGGCATATCGACCCGGCGCCACTCGGCCTCTGGATCGACCGCATCGACGAGCGCGGCCGCTCACTGGCGACCGACGTGCCCGCCAGCATCTTCTACCATCTGGTCTATGCGCTGACGCAGTATCTGGACGGGACGGCGGGGGAGGGGTGAAGGAGAAGCAGGAGAGACCGCACACGTCTCATTCCTGCCGGACATCTCCCCCACGTGGGGGAGATTGGCAGCTTCGCCGAACACGTCAGTTCTGCAACGTCGGCGATTGGCGAAAGCGATCGCGGCATCTGATCTCCCCCCAAGTGGGGGAGATGTCCGGCAGGACAGAGGGGGGCGCTGTCCCGCCGACGCTTCGTCGTGGTCCTCAGAAATCAATAAGGCGCCGTCACGTCCCCCGTCTCGACATAAACCGCCTTCAGCTGCGAATAGTGCGCCAGCGCGGCAAGCGAATTCTCGCGGCCGATGCCGGACTGCTTGACGCCACCGAAGGGCATTTCCACCGGCGTCAGATTGTAGGCGTTGATCCAGCAGGTGCCGGCCTGCAATTCGGCGATCACCCGGTGGGCACGCGGCAGGTCGCGCGTGAACACGCCCGCCGCCAGGCCGAATTCGGTGTCGTTGGCGCGCTCGATCACCTCGTCCTCGCTGTCGAATTTCAAGACGCTCATCACCGGCCCGAAGATTTCCTCGCGCGCGATGCGCATACCGTCGGTGACACCGGTGAACACCGTCGGCTCGATGAAGAAGCCGCCCTCGAAACCTTGCAGCGACGGCAAATTGCCTCCGCAGGCGAGCACAGCACCTTCCTGTTTGCCGGCCGCGATGTAGGAGATGACCTTGTCCTGCTGCGCCTTGTTGACCAGCGGGCCCATCTGCGTTTCCGGATCGAGCGGATCGCCGATGCGGATTTTCTTCGTCCGCTCGACCAGCCGCTCGACGAAGCGGTCATGCAGGCCCTTCTGCACGAAGACGCGCGTGCCGTTGGAGCAGATCTGGCCGGTCGAGTAGAAATTGCCGAGCATGGCGCCGCCGATGGCGTTTTCGAGATTGGCGTCGTCGAAGACGATCAGCGGCGACTTGCCGCCGAGCTCCATTGTCGCGTGCTTCATCTTCGAGCCTGCGAGCGACAGCACCTTGCGGCCGGTCGGCACCGAGCCGGTGACTGAAACCTTTGCCACGACATCGTGGCCGACGAGGCCGGCGCCGACATCGCCATAACCTTGCACGACATTGAACAGCCCATCGGGCAGGCCCGCCTCGCTGTAGATCTCGGCCAGCGCCAGCGCCGAAAGCGGCGTGTTCTCCGACGGCTTGAACACCATGGCGTTGCCCATGGCTAAAGCCGGCGCCGACTTCCAGCCGGCGATCTGGATTGGATAGTTCCAGGCGCCGATGCCGACGCAAACACCAAGCGGTTCGCGCCGCGTATAGGCAAAGGGGCCGCCGAGATCGATCATCTCGCCGTTGAAGGCGCCGACCGCGCCGGCGAAATATTCGAGGCAATCCGCGGCCGATGGCGCGTCCGCCACGAGCGTCTCCTGGATCGCCTTGCCGGTGTCGAGCGTCTCGATACGGGCGAGGTCGGCATTGCGGGCGCGCAGAATGTCGGCGGCACGGCGCAGGATGCGGCCGCGCTCAACAGGCTTCAGCCGCGCCCAGGCCGGCTGCGCCGCGCGCGCCGCCTCGATCGCCAGTTCCAGCACATTCGGCGTGGCCGAATGCAGTGTCGCGATGGTCTCGCCGGTCGCCGGATAGATCACCGGCAGGGACGCGCCGCCTTCGTCCTCGATGTAGCGGCCGTTGACATAATGCGATGCCGTGGGCTGGGCGCGCATGGTCTTCTCCGTTCTGAAGCAATTCCGGGAAAAGTGCGTAGCGGTTTTCCGTCCGGAATTGCGCAAAAAAGTACTTAGGGCGGATCGGCTGGTCTGCCGAAAGCTGAGCCGCCCTGGCCGCTGGGCGGGGAGGGCGTCCACCGGATGATGGCCTATCTGTCGGCCACCTGCCAGCGCGGATTGATCCAGGGTTCCTGGTTGGACGGCGCAAGCGGCGTGCGGCCAAGAATGTGGTCGGACGCCTTCTCGCCGGTCATGATCGACGGCGCGTTGAGATTGCCGTTGGTCACGCGCGGGAAGATAGAGGAGTCGGCGACGCGCAGGCCCTCGATGCCGATGACCCGGCATTCCGGATCGACGACGCTGGTGAGGTCGTCGGCGCGGCCCATCCTGCAGGTGCCGCAAGGGTGGTAGGCGCTCTCGGCATGCTCGCGGATGAAGGCGTCGAGCTCGTCGTCGGATTGCACATGGCTGCCCGGCGAAATCTCCTTGCCGCGGAAACCGTCGAACGCCTGCTGGCCAAAGATCTCGCGCGTCAGCCGGATGCAGTGGCGGAACTCGCTCCAGTCATCCGGATGCGACATGTAGTTGAAGCGGATCACCGGCTTGGCCTTCGGGTCGGGCGAGCGCAGGCTCACCGAGCCTCGCGACTTGGAGCGCATCGGCCCGACATGCGCCTGGAAGCCATGCGACTTCGCCGCCTTCTTGCCGTCGTAACGCACCGCAGCCGGGATGAAGTGATACTGGATATCGGGATAGTCGACGCCGGCCTGCGAGCGCACGAAGGCGGCCGCCTCGAAATGGTTGGTCGCGCCAAGGCCGGTCTTGAAGAACAGCCACTGCGCGCCGATCATCGCCTTGGAGAAGGGGTTGAGCACCGAATTCAGCGTGATCGGCTTGGTCGCTTCCTGCTGGATGTAGAGCTCCAGATGGTCCTGCAAATTGCCACCGACGCCCGGCCGGTCAGCGGCGACCTTGATGCCGTTTTCCTGCAGGTGCGCGCCCGGGCCGATGCCGGACAACATCAGGATCTTCGGCGAATTGATCGACGATGCCGCAACGATCACCTCACGTCGCGCCTTAACGACCTGAATCTGTTTGTCAGCTTCGATCTCGACACCGATCGCGCGTTGATTCTCGATCACCACACGTCGGGCGAAGCCCTTGACCAGACTCACATTCTTTCGCCTGAGCGCCGGCTTCAGATAGGCGTTCGCAGCCGACCAGCGGCGGCCGCCCAAAATGGTCTGCTCCATGGGGCCGAAGCCTTCCTGCTTCGATCCGTTATAGTCGTCGGTGAGCTCGAAGCCGGCTTGGCGGCCGGCCTCCATGAAGGCGCCGTAGAGCGGGTTCTTGCGCGTGCCGCGCTGCACATGCAGCGGGCCGCTTTTGCCCCGCCAGCCGTCCTCGCCGCCGTGGGAATCCTCCATGCGCTTGAAATAGGGAAGCACGTCTGCAAAACCCCAGCCGGCAGCGCCCTGTTCGGCCCAATGGTCGAAGTCGCGCGCATGGCCGCGCACATAGACCATGCCGTTGATCGAGGACGAGCCGCCGATCACCTTGCCGCGCGGCGTGGCGAGCACCCGGCCGCCGAGATGCGGTTCCGGCTCGCTGGCAAAACCCCAGTCATAGAGGCTCATGTTGAGCGGGATCGATAGCGCCGACGGCATCTGGATCAGCGGTCCGATGTCGGTGCCGCCGAACTCGATGACGATCACCGAGTGCTTGCCGTCTTCCGAAAGCCGGTAGGCCATGGCCGAGCCGGCGGAGCCGGAGCCGATGATGACGAAATCCGCTTCAAGCATTGTTCATATGCGCCATAAAATCGGCGAGCGAGACATTGCCGCCGGTAGCCACAACAAGGACGGTCTTGCCCGCCACATCGATTTTGCCCCCCAGCAGTGCCGCCAGCGACGCCGCGCCCGAAGGCTCCAGCACCAGCTTCATCCGCTCGAAGGCGATCTTCATCGCCCGCCGCACCGCGGCGTCGTCGACGGTGATGCCGCGAACGCCTGCCGTGCTGACAGCCGCGAAGGGCGCATCGCCGGGCTTGCGCGCCATCAACCCGTCGCAGATCGACTTCGGCCCGATCGGCATGGTTTCGATCGCGCCATGCGCCAGTGACGAGCCCATGCCGTTAAAACCTTCAGGCTCGACGGCGATGATCTCGGTCTTGGGCGACAGGTAGTGGAAGGCGAGCGAGACGCCGCCGATCAGCCCGCCGCCGCCCACCGAGCAGAAGACGAGATCGGCGTGAGCCTTCTTCGCCGCCAGTTGGTCGAGCGCCTCCAACCCAGCGCCGGCCTGGCCTGCGACGATCTCGGGATCGTCGAAGGGATGGAGCAGGCTGAGGTGCTCGGTCTCGGCGATCTCGCGCGCCTTGGCGGCAGCCACTTCCTCGCGGGCGCGATCGCCATGGTCGGTCAGCACGACGCGCGCGCCATAGCCGGCGGTGGCATCGCGCTTGGCGGCCGGTGCGTCGATCGGCATGACGATGGTGACGGGAATGCCGAGCGCCTGGCCCGCGGCCGCGAGCCCCTGCGCGAAATTGCCGGACGAATAGGCGACGACGCCTGTCTTCGCCTCATCGGGCGACAGCCGCTTCAGCCGCCAATAGGCGCCGCGCACCTTGAAGGAGCCAGCCCATTGCAGCGATTCCGGCTTGACGAAAACGCGCGCGGCGCCGGTTTCCCTGGCAAGTGCCGTCAACTCCAGCAGCGGTGTCGCCTGCGTCGCCGTCGAGGTCACGGCATAGGCCTGCTTCAGATGGTCGAGTGTGGGAACGAGAACGTCTGCCATCATTCGCCTCGCGGATACCTTTTGCTTTCTTCGAGGTTGTCGAGGTTCATGTGATTGCGCATGTAGCGCTCCGAGGCCTTCTGCAGCGGCTGGAAGTCCCAAGGGTAGTAGGAGCCGTTACGCAGCGCGGGATAGACGACCCAGCGGCGCGCCTGGCTTTCGCGGACCGCGGCGTCGAAGCCGGCCATGTCCCAGCGCGCCCGGACCTTGTCCATGAACGCGGCGACCAGGGCAGCATTCGCCGGATCGTCGGCGAGGTTGTCGCGCTCGAGCGGATCGGCTTCGAGATCGAACAGTTGCGGCGCGTCGAGCTCGCAATGGACGAACTTGTATTTGCCGTCGCGGATGGCGACCAGCGGCGCGTAGGAACCTTCGGCCGCATACTCGATCAAGACAGGCGCGGTGCGCGCCTCGCCGGTGAGCAGCGGCAGCAGCGACTGGCCGTCGGTCCATGGCGCGATCGCCGCGATGTCGATGCCGGCGAGGTCGCAGAGCGTCGGCGTCACGTCGAGATTGGAGACCGGCGCCGCGATCAGGCCGGCCGGCACGCCTTCGCCCGCGATCATCAGGGGCACGCGCGCGGAGCCCTCGAAGAAGCTCATCTTGAACCACAGGCCGCGCTCGCCCAGCATGTCGCCGTGATCCGAGCAGAACAGGATGGTGGTGTCGTCGAGCATGCGGGTGCGCTTGAGAACGTCCAGAAGCTCGCCGAGCTTGTCGTCGACATAGGAAATATTGGCGAAATAGCCGCGTCGCGAGTGCCGCACCTGCTCGGGCGTGATCTCGAAGGACTGATAGTCGCTGGCGCGATAAAGGCGCTGCGAATGGGTGTCCTGCTCGTCATGCGGGATGAACCCTGTCTCGGGATCGAGCGCCTGGCAGTTCTCGTAGAGATCCCAATACTGCTTGCGCGCGACATAGGGGTCGTGCGGGTGGGATAGCGATACGGTAAGGCACCATGGCCGGCGGCTGGGATCGTCCTGTTCGCGCGACAGCTGGTAGAGCTTTTGCGAAGCCAGGAACACGACCTCGTCGTCATACTCCATCTGGTTGGTGGTCTCGGCGACGCCTGCGCCGGTGACCGATCCCAGATTGTGGTACCACCAGTCGATGCGCTCGCCGGGCTTGCGGTAGTCCGGCGTCCAGCCGAAATCGGCGGGATAGATGTCGGTGGTCAGCCGCTCCTCGAAACCATGCAACTGGTCCGGCCCGACGAAATGCATCTTGCCGGACAGGCAGGTGTAATAGCCGGCGGCGCGCAAATGATGCGCGAAGGTCGGGATCGAGGAGGCGAATTCGGCCGCGTTGTCATAGACCCCGGTGCGCGACGGCAATTGGCCGCTCATGAACGAGGCGCGGCCGGGCGCGCAGAGCGGCGAGGCGGTGTAGTTGTTGGCAAAGCGCGCCGAGCGAGCCGCAAGCGCCTTGAGATGCGGCACGTGCAGGAAATCCGCCGGGCCGTCCGGGAAGAACGTGCCGTTGAGCTGATCGACCATGACGATCAGGAAATTGGGTCGTCGGGTCGTCAAGGCAGGCTCCGTCCGTTGAGCTTGGTTTCGAGATAATCCTCGATGAGCACGATTGCCGTCTGCGCATGCGGCACGCCGTCCTTCAGCGCCCGCCGGATGTAGAGCCCGTCGATCAGCGCCGCTGTCGCCTCCGCCACACGGTCAGCCTCGGCCCTGGGCAGGATGCCGGTCAGCCCGCTCATCAGGTTGGAATTGAGCCGCCGCGCATAGACGCGCAGCAGCCGCCGCAGCTCGGTCGATTTCTGCGCCTCGACATAGAAGGCGAGCCAGGCGGCGATGATTTCGGGCTGGAACTGGTCGTCGGAGAAACTGACCGCGACAACGGCCGAAACGCGCTGGCGCGGCGTGGCGGCGAGGCGCAGCGCGCGCCGCGTGTCGGCGTTGAGCTCGGCAAGGATGTGCCGCATCGTCGCGAACAGCAATTCGTCCTTGGCGCCGAAATAGTGGTGCGCCAGCGCCGACGACACGCCGGCGCGCCCGGCGATCTCTGACATGGTCACGTCGAGAGAGCCGCGCTCGCCGATCGCCGAGATCGTCGCGTCGATGAGCGCCCTGCGGCGCAGCGGTTCCATTCCGATTTTCGGCATTTGGGGATCCGGTTTGAGGTGAGATTATTTTTTATTGACGGATCAATCAACAAAAATCCTACCCCGCAGATCAACCGATCGTGTGATTCTGGCCCATCCCTCGGACTGGAAAACGGTTCACTATTGAACAATATTGAATCTCATGCCGCGGCAGGACGTGCTAGGCTGCGCGGCAAATGGAGGCTGTCATGACCGCATGCATAGTCGGCTGGGCGCATTCGCGTTTCGGCAAGCTCGAAGGCGAGACGCTGGAGGGCCTGATCACCAAGGTCGCCGCCGAGGCGCTCGACCATGCCGGCATCGGTCCGGACGACGTCGATGAAATCGTGCTCGGCCATTTCAACGCCGGCTTCTCGCCGCAGGATTTCACCGCGAGCCTTGTCCTGCAGGCCGACGACCGGCTGCGCTTCAAACCGGCGACGCGCGTCGAGAATGCCTGCGCGACCGGTTCCGCCGCCGTCAGACAAGGCATCCGCGCCATCGACGCCAACGCCGCCCGCATCGTGCTGGTGGTCGGCGCCGAGCAGATGACCACCACGCCCGGCCCGGAGATCGGCAAGAACCTGCTCAAGGCTTCTTATCTGCCGGAGGACGGCGATACGCCGGCAGGCTTCGCCGGCGTCTTCGGCAAGATCGCGCAGGCTTATTTCCAGCGCTATGGCGACCAGTCCGATGCGCTCGCCATGATCGCGGCCAAGAACCACAAAAACGGCGTCGACAATCCTTACGCGCAAATGCGCAAGGATTTCGGCTTCGAATTCTGCCGCCAGGAGAGCGAGAAGAACCCGTTCGTCGCCGGTCCGCTGAAGCGCACCGACTGCTCGCTGGTCTCGGACGGCGCGGCGGCGCTTGTGCTCACCGACACCGCGACGGCGCTGAAGATGCGCCGCGCGGTCACCTTCCGCGCCAACGAGCATGTCCAGGATTTCCTGCCGATGTCGAAGCGCGACATCCTTGCCTTCGAAGGCTGCGAGCGTGCCTGGGAGCAGGCGTTGAAGAAGGCCGGCGTCACCCTCGATGATCTCTCCTTCGTCGAGACGCATGACTGCTTCACCATCGCCGAGCTGATCGAATATGAGGCGATGGGCCTCGCCAAGCCCGGCGAGGGCGCCAAGCTTGCGCTCGACGGCACGACGGCCAAGGACGGCCGCCTACCGGTCAATCCATCCGGCGGCCTGAAGGCCAAGGGTCATCCGATCGGCGCCACCGGCGTGTCGATGCATGTGCTCACCGCCATGCAGTTGACCGGCGAGGCCGGCGGCATCCAGGTGCCAGGCGCAAAACTCGGCGGCATCTTCAACATGGGCGGTGCGGCCGTCGCCAACTACGTTTCCATCCTCGACCGGATCAGGTAGAAGCGGCCCGCATTAAAGCACGCCCTCTTGGGCGCGCGTGCGGGAGACAACATGGCAAATCCGGTTCTGGTCGAGGTTCTGCGTGGCGCGGTGGTCGAAAGCGCCCATCGCGGCGCGGTCGCTGTCTTCGATGCCGGCGGCAAAGCCGTTTTAGAGATCGGTGAAACGGAACGCCCTGTATTCCCGCGCTCGGCCGTGAAGGCGATCCAGGCGCTGCCGCTGGTCGAGAGCGGTGCGGCCGATGCCTATGGCTTCGGTGACCGCGAATTGGCGCTGGCCTGCGCCTCGCATTCCGGCGAGCCGGAGCATGTCGAACTGGCGCAAGCCATGCTCGCCAAGGCCGGCCTGGACAGGACTGCGCTGGAATGCGGCGCGCATTGGCCCTCGAACCACGGAGCGACGATCGCGCTGGCACGCACGGGCGGCGCGCCGAATGCGCTGCACAACAACTGCTCCGGCAAGCATGCCGGCTTCCTCTGCACCTGTGTGCATGCCGGCATCGCGCATGCTGGCTACGTCAAGGCGGGTCACGCGCAACAGGAAATGGTCCGCGACGCCATGCAATCCGTGACGGGTGCCCGACACGACGCCGACAATAGTGCCATCGACGGCTGCTCGATCCCGACTTACGCCGTGCCGCTGAAGAGTTTTGCTCAAGGCTTTGCCCGCATGGCGACGGGCAGGGGCTTTTCGCCGGAACGCGCCAAGGCGGCGAAGCGGCTGCTGTCGGCCTGCATGGCCGAGCCGTTCCTGGTGGCCGGCACCGGCAAGGCCGACCTCGCGCTGATGCAGGCCGCGCCCGGCCGCATCTTCGTCAAGACCGGCGCCGAGGGCGTCTATTGCGCGGCGTTGCCCGAGCTCGGCCTCGGCATTGCATTGAAATGCGATGACGGCGCCGGCCGCGCCTCCGAGGTGATGATCGCCGCTGTGCTGGCGAAACTGCTGCTCGGCGACGAAGCGCTCGCGGCGAAGCTAACGGAACTGGCCCATCCGTCAATCGAAAGCCGCATCGGCGCCAAGGTCGGCTCGCTGCGGCCGACGGTGGCGCTGAGCTAGCTGACTCTGTTCCGCTCGACGGTCAGATGCGCGTAGCCGCTGTCACTTGATTTGGCCAGGTCGCCGGTCGCCGGATCGGCCCAGCGCTGGCCGATGATGGCGCCGTTCTGCGCGCCGTCGATGACATTGTCCGAGATGACGGCGGTGCCGGAACCCTCGACGACCGAGACGACGATGCCGGTGCCTGCCTTGCGGATGATGTTTCCCGTCGCCACGACGTTGCGCAGATAGGGTCCCCAGCCGAGCTGTATGCCGTAGAGCGGCGCATTCTCGACCACATTGCCCGAAACCGTGGTGTCGGCCTCCGCGCTGATGCCGACGCCGAAGCCGGGCGGATCGGCGGTGTAGGGGCCGACCGTCGAAAGGTTGCGCACGATGTTGTTCGAGCACACGGCCATGCGGCCGCCTTCGTTGAAGTTGACGATCGAAATGCCGTTGGCGGCGCCGTCGACCAGATTGTTGCTGAGGATCGCGCCTTCGAAGAAGAACTCCGAATAGATCCCCGTCTCGCCCGAGCGTGAGCAGGTGTTGCCGGTGATCTGCAGGTTGCTGGAGCTGTTGGCGCGGATCGCCGAGAAGGCGCAGTCCGAGACGACGTTGCCGGAGATGATGACATTGCCGGCGCGGAAGGCGTTGATGCCGTTGCCGTTCTGGCCGGTGCCGCCGCTCCTCGCGCCGATGCGTTGCACGCGGTTGCCGCTGACGATGGTGCCGTCCTCCGCTGCCTGCCAGCGATGCACGAGAATGCCGCCATTGGCGCAGTCGGACACCGTGTTGCCCGAGATTTCCAGCCCGCCGGCCTCGACCGAATAGACGCCGGCGTCCGCGGCACCGGAAATGTCGGAGCGGCCGACGCGGCCGGCGACATGTTCCAGCGCCAGCCCGTTCTTGCCGCTGCCCGTCACCTGGCAATTGTCGATGGTGAGATGAGCGACGCGGCGAAGATCGAGCAGCCCCTGCGTATAGTCGGCCAGCCAGCGGTTGCTGCCATCGAGTACCAGTCCGTTGAGCTCGATATGTTCGGCCTGCTCCGCCATCATCAGATGGCCGTTGCCGCCATAGACGATGCGGGTTGCTCCGGGCACGCCCGACAGGCGCACGCGTGGGGGCAGCTTCAGGTTGGAAACGAGGTAGGTGCCGGGCGGCAGGAACACCGGCGCGTCGCGGTCGCTGGCCTCGCTGAGCATCTTGGCGAAGGTCTTGCTCTGGTCGTCCAATGCGCCGGGCTGCACGCCGATCTCGATGGCGTTGATCGAGCCGCGCATCGCGGCCTTCTCGATGCCGGGCAGCATTTTCGCCGATGCCTTGCCGGCAAGGAGCCCGGCGACGGCAAAGCCGGCGGTCTGCGTAAGCAGCGTTCGTCTGTTCAACATCGGCACAGGTCCTGGCGCTTTGCCCGGCCCGTCGCAGGATTCGTGCCAGGGAGGCTCGCAGGCAAATCGCTTGTGCAGTTGTCGCGCCGGGCCTAAGGTCATTGAATGAGCAGAGCTTTCACGCGCGAAGAAGACAGCGAAAACGCCATCGCCGGCGTCGGCGAACGGCCGATCAGTTCGCACCGCAATCTGGTGACGGAGCGGGGCCTGGCGATGATCGAGGAAAATCTCGCCGAGCTGCGCGACCTGATGGCCAAGGCCGAGAGGAAGGGCGATCGCGAACGCCTCGCGGTCGTGTCGCGCGACCTTCGCTACTGGACCGCGCGGCGCGAGAGTGCCGAGCTTTCCTCGCCGGAGCCGGGCAGCGACGTTGTCCGCTTCGGCATGGGGGTCACGCTGGAAGGCGATGACGGCAAGAAGGTGCATTGGCGCATCGTCGGCGAGGACGAGGCCAACCCGTCGAAGGGCAGCATTTCCCATGTCTCGCCGATGGCCGTAGCTCTCTTCGGCAAGAAGGTCGGCGAGGTCGTCAAGGTCAACGGCAAGGAATGGGAAATCACCAAGCTCTCGGACAAGGCCGAGAATTAGTTCTCGAGCGCAGAGATTTTGACCCGGTCAGCTACGCTTGCGTTGGCAGGGTCGCATGCCTTGGCGATTGGCCGAAACGCCCATCGCGATCGTCATTCTTGGGCGGAGCGGGAAGCGAAGCGTACCGCGTAGACCCAAGGATCCATTCCGTGACGTATGAGCGCTGCTGCGGTGCAGAATTCTGCTCCGCTGCACTCTTCAATCAGGGTCACGGAATGGATCCCAGGGTCTCCGCGACGCCGCTTCGCGGCTGCTCCGCCCAGGGATGACGAGGTTGGGAGGCTTTAGCCAATCCCCAGCGGTTGCACTGATTTTCACCGAAACGCGCCGTGAAAATCGTGCCCGTCGACCACTGCCGGCCTACTTTGCCAGCTTGCGCAGTGCAGCTTCGTATTTGTCCATGACATCGTGTGCGGCGTTCATTTGCCGTTCGTGGTTGTCGTCGCAGACTGGCCTTAGAATGATGCCGTCGTCGGTTTAGATCACCTGAAGCTGGTCGCCGACTTGAAGGTCAAGGCTCTCAAGCATTTCGCGTGGCAAGAATACGGTTCCTGATCCGTCCTCAAGCCTGTGGATGACCGTCTTCACCATCATCGCGCCGTGGTTGTGTCTATCGTTATAGAACAACCTTTCGATCGATTCAGCAAGCCTTCACGCTTCGGCTAGCAGCCGATCCATCAGCCGGTCCGCCGCCTGCGGGATGACCGTGCCCGGCGGGAATATCTCCGCCGCTCCCGCTTTCAGCACCGCATCATAGTCCTGCGGCGGGATGACGCCGCCGGCGACGATCAGCATGTCGCCATGGCCGAGCTTCCTCAGCGCTTCCTTGAGTTCGGGGATCAGCGTCAGATGCCCGGCGGCGAGCGAGGAGGCGCCAATGATGTCGACGTCGTGCTGGACCGCCAGCTTGGCGATCTCGTCCGGCGTCTGGAACATCGGACCGACGGTGACATCGAAGCCGAGGTCGGCAAAGGCGCTGGCGATCACCTTCTGGCCGCGATCGTGGCCGTCCTGTCCCATCTTGGCGACCAGGATGCGCGGCTTGGCGCCGGACTTCTTCTCGAACGCTTCGATCTTTTCCTTGAGCCGGTCGACCGCCGGGTTGTCGCCGAGCGCATCGCGATAGACACCGGAGATCGTCTGCACCGTGGCCGCATGCCGCCCGAAAACCTTCTCCAGCGCCAGCGAGATCTCGCCGACGGTCGCATTGGCACGCGCGGCGCGGATCGCGAATTCGAGCAGGTTCTCGCCGCTCTCGGCAGCGCCCGAGAGGGCGGCGAGCGCATCCTCGAGTGCCGCAACGTCGCGCGTGCCCTTCAGCCGCTGCAGCTTCGCCAACTGCCTGGCCTTGACCTCGGCATTGTCGATCTTCAGCACATCGACCTCGATATCGGCTTCCGGGCGATGCGCATTGACGCCGACCAGCACCTGCTCGCCGGAATCGATGCGCGCCTGGGTACGCGCGGCCGCTTCCTCGATGCGCAGCTTCGGAATGCCTTTCTCGATTGCGGCCGCCATGCCGCCGAGGTTCTCGACCTCCTCGATATGGGCGAGCGCGCGGGCCGCCAGATCGTGCGTCAGGCGCTCGACATAGGCCGAGCCGCCCCACGGATCGATCATGCGGGTGGTGCCGGATTCCTTCTGCAGGATGAGCTGCGTGTTGCGGGCAATGCGCGCCGAATGGTCGGTCGGCAGCGCCATCGCCTCGTCGAAGGAATTGGTGTGCAGCGACTGTGTATGCCCCTGCGTCGCCGCCATCGCCTCGATCATCGTGCGGGTGATGTTGTTGTAGGGGTCCTGCGCCGTCAGCGACCAGCCGGACGTCTGGCAATGGGTGCGCAGCGACAGCGAGCGCTCGTCCTTCGGCGCAAAATTCTTCTTCATCAGGCTCGACCACAAAAGCCGCGCGGCTCTGAGCTTGGCGACCTCCATGAAGAAGTTCATGCCGATCGCCCAGAAGAAGGAGAGGCGCGGCGCAAAGCGATCGATGTCGAGGCCGGCGGCAACGCCGGCGCGCGCATATTCGATGCCGTCGGCGATCGTGTAGGCGAGCTCGAGGTCGGCCGTCGCCCCGGCTTCCTGCATATGATAGCCGGAGATCGAGATCGAGTTGAACTTCGGCATGTGCCGCGAGGTGTAGGCAAAAATGTCCGACACGATCCGCATCGATGGCTTCGGCGGATAGATGTAGGTGTTGCGGACCATGAACTCCTTCAGAATGTCGTTCTGAATGGTTCCGGCAAGATCCTTCTCGGCAACGCCCTGTTCCTCGGCAGCCACGATGTATAAAGCCATGATCGGCAGCACGGCGCCGTTCATGGTCATCGACACCGTCATTTCGTTGAGCGGGATGCCGTCGAAGAGCTGGCGCATGTCGAGGATGGAATCGATCGCCACCCCCGCCATGCCGACATCGCCGGCGACGCGCGGATGGTCGCTGTCATAGCCGCGATGGGTGGCGAGGTCGAAGGCGACCGAAAGGCCCTTCTGGCCGGCGGCGAGGTTGCGCCGGTAGAAAGCGTTGGATTCCTCGGCCGTCGAGAAGCCGGCATATTGCCGGATCGTCCAGGGCTGCTGGACATACATGGTCGGGTAAGGGCCGCGCACGAAGGGCGGCAGGCCGGGATAGGTGTCGAGATCGGCAAGGCCCTTGAGGTCGCCCTGCGTATAGAGATGCCTGACCGCGATGCCTTCCGGCGTCATCCGCTGGCCCTTGAGCTCGACCGGCGCGCGGCGCGGCGCCGACCAGCCGATCTGACTGAAATCCGGGATCATGATCCGGCTCCGATCGGCTGGTCGATGCGCACCGGAAAAAGCGGTTCGCACACGGCAACGCCTTCCGTCAGCGCCGGCCGGCGCTCGGCCTTCAATGTCTCGACCGGGCGTTCGCTGGTGGTGCGGTAAAGGGTCGTGCCGATGATGCCGCGTCCGCCTGCCCTGTAGGCCGCATTGCGTTTCGCGGCGGCGGTCTGCACCCGGTTCTGGATGTAGCCCTGCTGCAGGCTGTTGAGGACGCCGCCCTCGGCCTCGATGCGCTGGAACTCTTCCCAGGCCGCGGCGCAAAGATCGTCGGTCAGCGCCTCGACCGCGCCGGAGCCGCTGGCCGGATCGGCGACATGGTGGAGATGGCTTTCATGCGCCATGATCAGCTGCGCATTGCGGGCAACGCGGCGCGCGAAACCGGCGGGCAATCCATGCGCGATGGTGTGCGGCAGGATCGAGACCGAATCGGCGCCGCCGGCGGCCGCGGCGAAGGCGGCGATCGCGGTGCGCAGGATGTTGGTTTCCGGGTCCGCGATCGTCATCATGCGATAGGAAGTCTCGGCGTGGACGTTTGCCGTCGAGGCCGGGATCGAGCAGGCTTCCTGGATCCGCGCCCAGAGTTTGCGCAATGCCCGCACCTTGGCGATCGACAGGAACTGGTCCTGGTCGACGCTGAGCGCGAAGCCGATATAGGGCGCGGCATAGATCAGCGGCTGACGCGCCTTCTCGAACATCCTGAGATAGGAGACGGCGGACGCCATCATCGTGCCGAGCTCCTGCGCTTCGGTGGCGCCGGCATTGTGGAACACGCGGCCGTCGGCTTCGAGCAGCGCGCCCGGCACGCCCATCGAGAAGAAATGCGCCAGTGACTGTGGCATCGATTCCTGCAGCGCCTCGATCGAGGTGCGCAGCCGGCCGGTGCCGGCGAAGATCGCCGCCGGATCGATGCCGAAGGAGAGATTGAGCTTCGTCGGATCGGAGCGGCGCCGGGTCAGGAAGGCGAGCAGCCAGTCGGCCACCGCGCGGCTCCAGGGATGGGCGTCGATGCGCACCTGCACGCGGTTGAGCGGCACGCCGTCGAGCACCGTTTCCAGCGCCTCGGCCGTTCTGGGCAGGCCGTAGCCGAAGGCGTTCGGCGCGCCCTCGAAGACCAGCGACAGGCCGGTCGCGCCCTGCGCGATGTCCTCCAGCGCCTGGGCGCTGGCGCGACCGATGTCGGGATCGTCGACGCGCTGGCTGACGATCCACGGCGACTTCGGGTTGGTGCGCACCAGCGGCTCGGCGCCAGCCGAGCGTTCGCTGAGCGGCTCGATGCGGATGCCGTCATCGGTGTGCGAAACGAGCTTCTCCTCGAAGGAGCCGCCGGCAAGCGCCTTTTCCACCAGCGCCAGCCAGCGCTTGGCATCCGGGTTCGGAAGGTCGACATCCCTGGTCAAGGCGCCGGCGCCCATCGCACTCCTCGTCTCTTAGCCGCATCGGTCGCCAGTCTAAGGTCCCCGGCCGGATATCACAATGCAGCATCCGTCGCGGTCGCCTTGGCGACCGCCAACCGATTGCCAAACATGCTTAAAATCCGCAAGCTTCGAAAGCTCGATTTCGATGGCAGCCCCAAGTTCGATAATGGGCCCAAATTCGATAGTGGGCCCAAATTCGATAGTGGGCATTGTCGCTCGTCGATAGCGTTACTATACCTCGACATGAGGCTCGGGCGCGTTTTTGACGCAACAGATCGCGGAGACCGGACATATGGCTGACGACACCAGCATCTTCATCGGCGCCAGCCGCAAGCCCGACGATTCCTATCAGCGCGCGGAGGAACTGCTGCTGCGCTACGGCAATCGCCACGGCCTGATCACCGGCGCCACCGGCACCGGCAAGACAGTCAGCCTCCAGGTCCTGGCCGAGGGCTTTTCCAACGCCGGCGTGCCGGTTTTCTGCGCCGACATCAAGGGCGACCTTTCCGGCATCGCCATGATGGGCGAGGCCAAGGATTTCCTGGTCAAGCGCGCCGGGGAGGTGAAGCTCGATCCCTACCAGTTCCAGGAATTCCCGGTCATCTTCTGGGACCTGTTCGGCGAGCAGGGCCACCCGATCCGCGCCACCATCTCGGAAATGGGGCCGCTGCTCATGTCGCGACTGATGAACCTCACGGAAGCGCAGGAAGGCGTGATGAACATCGCCTTCCGCATCGCCGACGAGGAGGGCCTGCTGCTGCTTGATCTCAAGGACCTGCAGGCGCTGCTTGCCAACATCGCCGAGCGCGCCGACGAGCTAAGCGCCCGCTACGGCAATGTCACCAAACCGTCCGTCGGCGCCATCCAGCGCACGCTCTTGGTGCTGGAGCAGCAGGGCGCCGCGAATTTCTTCGGCGAGCCGGCGCTGCGCATCGCCGATCTGATGCGCACCACCCGCGACGGCCGCGGCGCGGTCAGCGTTTTGGCCGCCGACAAGCTGATGATGAATCCCAGGCTTTACGCCACTTTCCTGCTCTGGCTGATGTCGGAGCTGTTCGAGGAACTGCCGGAAGTCGGCGATCTCGAGCGGCCGAAGCTGGTCTTCTTCTTCGACGAGGCGCATCTTCTGTTCGAGGACGCACCGAAGGTGCTGGTCGACCGCGTCGAGCAGGTGGTGCGGTTGATCCGCTCCAAGGGCGTCGGCGTCTATTTCGTCACCCAGAACCCGCTCGACATTCCGGAGAAGGTGCTGGCCCAGCTTGGCAACCGCGTCCAGCACGCGCTGCGCGCCTATACGCCGCGCGAGCAGCAGGCGGTGCGGACCGCGGCCGAAACTTTCCGGCCCAATCCCGATTTCGATTGCGCAACCGCCATCACCCAGCTCGCCACCGGCGAGGCTCTGGTCTCGATGCTGGAGGACAAGGGCGTGCCGGCCATGGTCCAGCGCACCTTGATCCGGCCGCCATCCTCGCGGCTCGGCCCGATCACCCCGGACGAGCGCCGCAAGATCATCGCCGAGAGCCCCGTCGCCGGCCAGTACGACCAGGCGGTCGATCGCGAGTCGGCATTCGAGATGCTGCAGAAGAAGGCCAAGGAAGCGCAGGACGCCGAAGCGCAGGCGCAACAGGCGGGCAGCGGCGGCTCGCGCTGGACCATTCCAGGCTTCGACGATGTCTTGGGAACGTCGGGTCGGCGGTCTTCCAACCGCCAGACGGTGGCCGAAGCCGCGATCAAGTCGGTGGTGCGCTCGGTCGGCTCGTCCGTCGGCCGCGCCATCGTGCGCGGTATTTTGGGCAGCTTGGCCAGAGGGCGATAGGGGCGGAAGCCACCCGCGCCACCCCGTTCAGAAGATCGCGTTGGCGATCTGTCTCACCGGGGCGAGCGGGATCGAGACGTCCGCCACGCCGGAGTCGATCGGAAGCGCTCGGTGGTTCGATTCGAGCCACCTGTTCTTCCGCCGCATTTCTGGCTTTATTGTATTTCAGCGGGAGTAAACTTAACGATACAATCTATTGGCTGACAGCGGGAGGGGAAGCCAAATGGAGAAATTCGGCTTCGATGGGCCGCCCGTGGGTAGCGCCGCCGACATCTCGGCTGAGTGCCAGTACAGACTGCTGCCTCTAGTCAATGAAATCGTCGAGGCAGCGGTCGCGGCCGGATGGAACCGGGACGATGTTCTTCTGGCTCTGGTGGAACTTGCATGGGATCTCCACGAGAGACGTCGCGCTGATCAGTAGCAGCCAGCCGCGAACCAGATAGCCCCGCGGCGGCCAAGACCTGCCGGAAGTCCGATTGCCATGGAGCATGTCTCCCGAAAGTGGGAACCGGTTTCGGGACAAAGACATGCATAAAATCAAAAACCTAAAGCGCATGGAGCGAATCTGAAAGATCGCGACGCGCTTTAGAGCATGACGCCAGGTGGCCGAGGATTCGGCTCGACCGCCCTATGGAGAAGGCCACGCTGGCCGAACCGAAGAATTGTGCCGACCTCCTTCATCGCGGTATTTCTCTGTCCTTAACTCACGTATAATTTTTCCTTCACATGCAGTTGTTTCTCTGTGCGCAGCGTGCGCGGCCCGCTGACTTTAGGGAAGCTTCGGGCTAAGGAAGATTGCGATCTGGATCCCAGTTTGCCTGCTCGCAGGACGCGGGACTGAATCGGCAGGCAGGCGACTGGGGCAAGGCGCGATGGCAGATGCGGGCGGGGCTCGGGACGGCGGCGACTACCGGGGCGCCCATCGGGATCGGACGGCTCGGCATGTCCTGGACATAATTCCTGAAAATGCGGGTCCGAGAAGAGCCACCCCGCGGGGCAGCGTCATACACTCCGTCCGTGGCGGTCCCGGGTCGCAGAGGTTCCTGGCCAAGGAGCACTCCGTAGGGATCGTGCTGGCGCCCTCACGCAAATTGAGAGCTTCGCTCGGCAGCGACAGGATCATAGAATACGATGCGCCGGTGGGGTGCATTGCCGTCAATCCGGCAGGCGTGGACAGCACCCTCGCTTGGTCGGCGACCAGGGAAAACGCCATTGTCTCCATATCCCCCGATGCGCTTTCGGACTTGGCTGCTCATGAGTTCGATCTTGGCAGTGCCGAGCTCCAGCCGCCTGCGTTCGGCACGGTCGACCTCTGGGCCCTCAGTATAGCGCAAAGGATCGCAGCCGAGCTGACTGCGCAAACAACTCCGAACGAGCTTTATCTGGATTCATTGATGACGGTGTTCGGCGTTCATCTGCTTCGCACCTACACAAGCCGCGGGAAACAGCCTGTGTCGCCCAAAGGTGGTCTCTCTTCGAACAGTGCCCGACGCGTACGAGAGTATCTCGATGAACGTTTCACGCGAAAAGTACTCATCGCCGAACTCGCCTCGGTGGCGGGGGTTTCACCGAATCATTTCATATTGAGGTTCGCCAAGACATTTGGAATGCCTCCGCACCGGTACTTGATCAATCTGCGCCTGGACTTAGCCGAAAAGCTGCTCGGCGATGGCAAGATGACGATTGCCGAAGTCGCCTTCGTGGCCGGATTTTCGGACCAAAGCCACCTGGCCGCCACCATGAAGAAGTACCGGGGCAGAACGCCAACCAAGGCCGGATACGCTTCCTTCAAAAGCTGAAAGCTCTAAAAGCATGTCTCCCGAAAGTGGGAACCGGTTTTCGGGACAAAGACATGCGTAAAATCAAAGACCTAAAGCGCATGGAGCGAATCTGAAAGATCGCGACGCGCTTTAGGTGTGGCAAAGCGGCTACTCTTGCCCTCAGGGGGATCGGAGACCGGAGTTTCCTACAAAGAATCCGGTGTTTCCCAAGATACGCCCATCGCAAATTTGCCCACGCTCGGGCGCGAAAATCCTTCGGTGCGCTGTGGAAGCTTTCCTTGGCAGCCGAACTTTTCGCGAGGGAACTTTTTCCCTGCGGAACCGCAATTTCGTGAAATACCGGCCGCCTCAAATCATGGCCTTTGACGTACTGTTGCCGGGGGGCAATTTCGATAACGCCGACACCGCATGCGATCACGAATTATGATGGCTAGGGAACCGAAAGCACCCTCTCAGGTTGAGCCAAGGCCGCGGGGGCATCAGGAGTCCGAATTGCGGCGCGATGATGATCTGTCGGCCTGGTTATCGGAAATCCCTGCTGAGAGACGGCCGCTGCTGAACGCCAAAGGCGGGCTGTCGACCAGTAGCACCCGGCTGGTGCAGCAATTCTTGAGCACGAATTTTTCGCGGAAGCTTTCGCTCGCGGAGATGGCGGCTGCATGCGAGCTGTCGCCTTACCATTTCGCCCGCGCCTTCTCCAAGACGTTCGGGGTATCGCCGCATCAATACGTCCTCATGCTTCGGCTGGACTTTGCCGAAAAGCTGCTTGCCGACAGGCGCATGTCGATCACGGACATTGCCGATCTGAGCGGATTCTCGAGCCAGAGCCACTTCACCACCACGATGAAGAAATATCGCAACGTGACCCCGCAGCAGGTACGGGCGAGGCAGGTTCGATCGCAGGTGAGTAAGTAAGGTTACGCTAATTTATCGGCGGGGTTATTTATGGGCCGGCTTATAAAAGTCGTATCTAAAGTAATTTCGCGTTAACCCATGGATAGACTGCTGTATATTTTCAGATAAACAGCAATTTGTTGAAATACGCGACTCCGAAAACATGTCTTTCTGCGGTAAATCCGGCTAATCCGGATTCTGAGCCGGCTGCGGGGGGCACATGAGCGACGATACGGCCATCGGTCGGAGCCTTTCCGAGGAGATCGGCTATTGGCTGGAGTCGGCATCGAGGACGCTCGAGAAGCGCTACGGAAATGGCGTGCCGCTTGCCAAGCAGGATGTTCTGCTCGCTCACTATCTCTATGGCCTCACCGCCGTGGTTCACGCAGGCGATGCGCCTGCCGCCCATCTGGCGGCTGTGCGATCCTATCTCGAACGACTGATCCCCGTGGAACGGGTCGCGGCGGCACTCCAGGCTGTGCCCGAGGAGGGCGACGCCTGGCTTGAGAACACGCTTCAGCGCGTCGAGGCGATCGGTGAAAAACAGGGCCATGCGCTGCTCGCGCGCGGCGCCGACGTCATTCCATTTTCGAGCAGAAACGCATCAGTGGCAGGGTCGGCGGAACCTGTCATCGAGCGCGACCCACCAAAGGAGGCATTCTCGCAATGAACTTCAGGCAAGGACGTATCATTCAGCGTGGATCGGCCCGCTTCGCTGGAAACTGGGTTTCCGGCGCGGCCGACAGCCGCTCGCTCCGTCGCCGGCTGATGGCGGCGCTGCGCAACGCATATCGGGTGCTCGGCCTGAAGCGCAAGCGGCTGGGGCATGGGGCGCTCGGCATCGGTGGGGCGGCCGGCGCGCTGCTCGCCGTGATCGGGATTATGATCCCGCAGGCGGCTTTCGCGCAGGTTGTCATTGGTAATGGGGTTTTGACCAACGCCGCAAACTGCACCAGCCCCTCTGCAGGAGGGCAAAGTATAGCTATCGGTTGTGGTAACACCGCCCCCGGCGCCGCCTCAACCGCCGTTGGCAATAACGCCCACGTGAATGGCAACAACGGCGTGGCGTTGGGCACCGCTATCACCGCAACGGGCGATGCTTCGATCGCGATCGGCTATTCGATGGGTGTCAATGGCCTAAACGCCATAGGCATGGGTGTCTTCGCGAACGCCACCGGCGTCAACGCTCTTGCCGTCGGCGGGAATGCCCGCGCACTCGCGGACGGAGCATCGGCCTTTGGTGTCAACACCACAGCAAACGGGGCGAACGCCGTCGCCCTCGGCTCGACGGCCAGCGCTTCGGGTGGTGCCTCGGTGGCGATTGGATTGTCCTCCAACGCCTCATCTTCAAATGGTGCCGCCATAGCGATGGGGGTCGGCGCCAAGGCCAACGCCGGAACGGGCGGCGGTTCTCCCGTTGCCATTGGCACGAATGCCAATGCAAGCGGCACCGCTCCTGCCGGCTTCACGTTCGAGGCTGTTGCGATGGGCACAGCCTCAACCGCAACCGGGGCATGGTCGGCCGCCGTAGGTTCGAGCTCTTCTGCGACCGGGACCGGGGCCAGCGCGTTCGGAACCTCCGCCACAGCGTCGGCGAACCAGTCCACGGCGGTCGGCAACGGGGCAACTGCTTCCGGTGTCGGGACCACAGCCATGGGTTACCTCGCCAAGGCCTCAGGGACCAATGCCGTTTCGATCGGCACTCAGTCCAGCGCGGCCGGGTTGAACTCTCAAGCGCTCGGCAACGTCGCCAATGCTTCGGGTAACTTCGCCCTGGCCCTCGGCAATCAGGCCGTGTCGAGCGGGGTAGGCTCGGTCTCGGCGGGCTCGGGAGCCCAGGCCACGGGTGTGTCCGCCACGGCGCTCGGCAATAACGCCACGGCAACCGCCGCCAATGCAAGCGCGCTCGGATTGGGCGCCACGGCTAGCGGTGTAGACGGCACCGCTCTCGGCATCGGCACCGTAGCCAGCGCCGACAATTCCACTGCCGTCGGACGTGAATCCCGCGCCACCGGACTCAACAGTACCGCGCTCGGCCGCGGCGCCCAAAGCAGCGCCCTGAACTCCATCTCTCTCGGCGCTGGGACGAGGGCGTCCGGGATAAACTCCGTCTATGTCGGGTCGAGCACTTTTGCAACGAGCGCCAGTGGAGACAACGCTATCGGCATCGGCACGGACGTGACGGCATCTGCGGACGACGCCCTTGCGATGGGACGCGACAGCCAGGCGACTGCAACCAACGCCGTCGCGGTCGGTCTACAGTCCGCCGCGCTCTCCGCCGACTCCGTCGCCATCGGCACGGGCGCGACTGCCGATGGCGGCAAGGCCGTGGCCATCGGCGCCGGCAACGAAGCGTATGGCGACGGCGCGGTGGCCATCGGCGATCCGAGCTATGCCAGCGGTACCGGCGCCTTCACCGGTGGCGCCAACAACATCGCCAACAGCGACGGCACGGCGAGCGCCACCGCCGCCAATCAGGCCGCCGGCGCCGTCGCCATCGGCAACAACAACAAGGCGATCGGGCAAGGCTCCGTGGCGCTGGGCAACGGCTCGACGGCGGGCGCGGCCGGCCTCGCCGGCAATGTCGCGCTGGGCAATGGCGCTACCGCAGCGGCAAGCTCTGGCGACGTGGCGCTTGGCTCCGGCTCGGTGACCGCGACAGCGGTCGGCACGCCCAGCGCCGTCATCAATGGCACGACCTATGCCTTCCAGGGCACCACGCCCACCTCGACGGTCAGCATCGGCGCGCCCGGCGCGGAACGCACGCTCACCAATCTGGCGGCGGGTCGCATCAGCGGGTCCTCGACGGATGCGGTCAACGGCTCGCAGCTCTTCGCCACCAATCAGGCGGTCGACGCCATCGGCGCCGTCGTCAACAACATCAATGTCGGCGGCGGCATCAAGTATTTCCATGCCAACTCGACGCTGGCGGACTCGTCGGCGACGGGTACGGACTCCGTCGCGATCGGACCCGTTTCGACTGCGACGGGAGCGAGCGCCATCGCGGCCGGTGCCAATGCTACCGCCTCCGACGTCAACGCCTCGGCCATCGGCAGCGGCGCGGTAGCATCGGCCCTCGACGCAACGGCGATGGGATACATATCCAAAGCCTCTGGGCAATACAGCACCGCCGTCGGCGCCAATGCCAATGCCACAGCCCTGTCCAGCACGGCGATCGGCCAGAACGCGTTTGCAACCGACGTTCAAGCGACCGCTCTCGGCAAACAAGCGAATGCCAGCGCCGCGGATGCGCTCGCGCTGGGCGCCAACGCCACCGCGGGCAACGCAGGCGCCGTCGCGCTGGGTTCGGGCTCGGTGACCGCGGTGGCGGTCGGCACGCCCAATGCGGTGATCAATGGCACGACCTACACCTTCCAGGGCACCACCCCGACCTCGACGGTCAGCATCGGCGCGCCGGGCGCGGAGCGGACCCTTACCAACCTCGCGGCGGGTCGGATCAGCGGGTCCTCGACGGATGCGGTCAACGGCTCGCAGCTCTTCGCCACCAACCAGGCGGTCGACGCCATCGGCGCCGTCGTCAACAACATCAATGTCGGCGGCGGCATCAAGTATTTCCATGCCAACTCGACGCTGGCGGACTCGTCGGCGACGGGTACGGACTCCGTCGCGATCGGACCCGTTTCGACTGCGACGGGAGCGAGCGCCATCGCGGCCGGTGCCAATGCTACCGCCTCCGACGTCAACGCCTCGGCCATCGGCAGCGGCGCGGTAGCATCGGCCCTCGACGCAACGGCGATGGGATACATATCCAAAGCCTCTGGGCAATACAGCACCGCCGTCGGCGCCAATGCCAATGCCACAGCCCTGTCCAGCACGGCGATCGGCCAGAACGCGTTTGCAACCGACGTTCAAGCGACCGCTCTCGGCAAACAAGCGAATGCCAGCGCCGCGGATGCGCTCGCGCTGGGCGCCAACGCCACCGCGGGCAACGCAGGCGCCGTCGCGCTGGGTTCGGGCTCGGTGACCGCGGTGGCGGTCGGCACGCCCAATGCGGTGATCAATGGCACGACCTACACCTTCCAGGGCACCACCCCGACCTCGACGGTCAGCATCGGCGCGCCGGGCGCGGAGCGGACCCTTACCAACCTCGCGGCGGGTCGGATCAGCGGGTCCTCGACGGATGCGGTCAACGGCTCGCAGCTCTTCGCCACTAACCAGGCGGTCGACGCCATCGGCACCACGCTCAACAACATCGGCGGTTCCTTGACCAACATCGCCGGCGACACCTCGACCGCCTATACGGACGCCAATGGCGTGGGCATCCGCTACGCCCGTACCAACGAGGCCGGATTGGCGCAGACCGATTCCTTCGCGCAAGGGGTCGGCTCCTCCGCCGTCGGCTACCAGGCGACCGCCTCCGCCGGCGATTCGCTGGCGCTCGGCCGCGGCAGCCAGGCCAGCATCATCGGCGGTGTGGCGCTTGGCGCCGGCTCCGTCTCGGATCGCGTGGTAGCGCCGGCATCGGGATCGATCCTCTCCGGCACCGGCCTCATTCCCTACAACACCACGGACATGACCCTGCTCGGCGCCGTCTCGGTGGGCACCTCCACCTCCTATCGCCAGATCATCAACGTGGCCGACGGCACGCAGGACCAGGACGCCGTCACGCTTCGCCAGTTGAAGGGCGCGCTGAGCTCCTTCGCGGTAACGCCGACCATGTACTTCCACGCCAATTCGACGGCCTCGGATTCGGTCGCGGTCGGCACCGATTCGGTTGCGATCGGCCCGCGCACCACCGTCAACGGCGACAACGGCATCGGCATGGGCAACGGCGCCATCGTCCAGCAGACGGCGCCAGGCGGCATCGCCATCGGCCAGAACGCCACCGTCAACCAGGCCGATAGCATCGCTTTCGGCACGAACTCGACGGCCAATGGCGCCCAGTCGATGGCGCTCGGCGCCGGCGCTACCGCCAACGAGCCGGGCAGCGTCGCGCTCGGCGCGGGTTCGACGACGGCCGCGGCGGTCGCCACCACCGGCACCACGATCAACGGCGTCGCCTACACCTTCGCCGGAACCGCACCGACGAGCACGGTGAGCGTGGGCACCGTCGGCAACGAGCGCACCGTCACCAATGTGGCGGCGGGCCGGATCAGCGCCTCCTCCACGGACGCCATTAACGGCAGCCAGCTCTATGCGACCAACCAGGCTGTCGAAGCTGTGCAGGGGAGCGTCGGCAATCTGAACGAGTTCGCCGTCCAGTATGACAAGAACCCGGACGGCACCAAGTCCAACTCGCTGACGCTCGTCGGCGGCGACGTGAATGCGCCTGTCGTCATCCATAATGTCGGCGCCGGCACCGCCGACACCGACGCGGTCAACGTCAAGCAGCTCACCGACGGGCTGGCGCTCAACCTGACGGACTCCAAGACCTACACCAACCAGGTGGCGGCCACGACGCTGCAGCAGGCCAATGCCTATACCGACTCCAAGCTGAGCCAGCTCAATATGGACCTGGGCGAGGCTCGGGGCGAGGCGCGCCAGGCGGCCGCGATCGGCCTTGCCGCCGCTTCGCTGCGCTACGACGACCGTCCGGGCAAGCTCAGCGTCGCGGCCGGCGGCGGCTATTGGCGCGGCGAGGGGGCCGTCGCGTTTGGCGCCGGTTACACCAGCGAGGACGGTAGAGCCCGGGCAAACGTATCCGGCACGACGGCGGGCGGACACTGGGGCGTTGGCGCAGGCGTCAGCTTTACTCTCAACTGAGTCACTCCATGACCAGGCAAGCAGTCTCTGCCGTCGCGATGTGCATGACTTGCCTGCTCCTGTCCGGCCCGGTCGCGGTCGGACAGGAGGCGGTCCAGACCGCCTATCGGATAAAGCCTTCGGAAGTCGCGGTGCCCCCGAATGTAAAGCTTGGCCAATATCAACGAACCACGCGTCCGTTCGAGAACTGGACGCTGATCTGCGACGAGAACCTGCAGGCCAGGAAGAAAGTGTGCAACATCAGCCAATCCTTCATCGACCAGAGCCAGGCCCTGGTCTTCAGCTGGTCGCTTGCGGCCGACGAGAAGGGCAAGCCCTTCATGATATTGCGAACCCCGAGCCAGACTGGCGCGGGCAGCAAGCTTTCGCTGAAATTTGCCGGCCGCAAACAGCCGGTGGACGTTCAGCTGCAGGGCTGCGACGCGTCGGTCTGCGTCGGTTATGTGCCCGTGGGTCCCGTGCTTCGCGAGCAGATCGGCAAAGAGACCACCGTCCAGGTTTCCTATTCCCTGCCGTCGGGGGCGACCGTCAGTCTCGATGCTCCGTTCAAGGGGCTCAAGACCGCGCTGTCGGCCATCAACTAGAAAGACTTGAGAGATGACACGCCAATCCATCGAGGACAGAATCCTGACGCGCTCCCAGCCCATTGCACTGCCGGAGCCGCCGGCAAACCCGCCGCCGAAGCGTTCGTCCGTCTGGCGGCTCATGCGAAACACGGCGTTGCTCGGCGCGTTCGCCGTGCTGGTCGCGGCGGCGGTCGTCCTGTCGTTCCGCTTCTCACCCGCGCTCGGGACGCTTGTCGCGGGCACGGCCTCGGCGCAAGCGCAGGCGCCCGCCGCCCAGGGCAAGCCCGCAGGAGCCAAGCCGGCGGAAGCCGGATCCGCGCCCGCGGATGCCGCGGCGAGCAAGAACCCGTTCCAGGCGCATGTGAGCCAGGCAGGCGTCCGTACCTGCGCCAATCTCTTTGCCACGCTCGGACAGGCTCTGACCGCGGGGTCGACCTATGCGGTGCAGACGCAATGGGACAACACCTCGCCCGATACCCACGCCGTGCAGGCGGTCGCCGGGATGAGCTACGACCTGCCGGACTACAAGACGCAAGCCGCCGGCGTCGTCTTTGCCTCGCCTGTCGGCCAGACCTGCGAAGGCGGCTTCGTGCGGGTGGCGCCTTTCCAGAAGTCCTGCCAGGAAGTCGCGCAGACCCTGCCGAAGGGCAGCGTTGCGACGGACAATCTTTCGAACACGATGCTTTTCAACCTGGCCAACAATGGTGGCCAGGCCCTTTTGGTCCCCACCGGCAACACCTGCATCGTCGTTTCGGTCGCCCGCATGGGCGGCTAGAGAGCCGCGGTGGATTGTCGAATAGCTACAACCTGGAGCACGAAAATGCTGATCAATCGCCGCCTTTCGTTTCCGCTGCTTGCGGCCTTGGTTGGGCTTACGATTGCGGGCCATGCGGCGGACCTGGTGGCGCCGCCGCCGGCGCCGACAGGCGAGGAAAAGGGCATCTGGGGCGCGATCGCTTATTCGCCAGGCGACGGTCGGCACGGCTTCTTCTGGGGCGCGGACAAGCGACAGGAAGCCGAGGACATCGCGCTCAAGCATTGCGAGAATGCCGATGGCGCCGGCTGCAGAGTGGTCGAGGTGTTCCGAAACCATCGCCATTGGGACGATGATGACGGCACCGGCTTTCCCTACGAGCATTGCGCGGCCCTGTCGGTCGGCAAGAGCCGTGGCGCGGCAACCCCGTTCTGGGGCGCCGCGTCGGCCACGACCCGCCGGGAAGCGGAGGACAAGGCCACGGCGCAATGCGGAGGCGAGGGGAAGGAGTGCAAGATCCGCGAATGGGTCTGCACCTGACGCGGGTGAGGCTCGATCGGCTTGTCCGCCCGGCCGCGTATTCGCGCGTGGAATGATCGCTAGTCCAGCTCGGGCAAAATCAGGGGGCAGGGCGCTTGGCTATGGCGAGGCCGATGCCGAGCGCGATCATCGCCCCGCCTGAGGCCTCTCGCAGGCGGCGTATCACACTGCTGCGCCCGGCCGCGCCTTCCCTGATGCGGCTCGCCGCGAAAGCGACGACGACGTCGGCGAGCGTGTTGAGCGTCACCGATACGAAGCCAAGGACCATGAACTGCAGGGCGACGTGGCCGGCGCCGAGGTTCACGAACTGCGGAATGAAGGCCAGGAAGAAGGCCGCCGTCTTCGGGTTCAACGCCTCGACCAGCACCCCTTCGCGAAACGCTCGCCGGGCGCCGACCGCGGGCGCCGGAGTGCCGCCGTCCAGCATTGCCTTTGCCTCGCGGCGGGCTGACTGGAAGGTACGAAAGCCGAGCCAGACGAGGTAGACGGCGCCGATAAGCTTCAACGCCGTGAAAAGCTCGGCGCTTGCGAGCACGATTGCCGAGACACCCAGGCTGCCGGCAAGCACGTGGACCATGCCGCCCAGGCCCGTCCCGAAACTGGAGGCGATGCCTTCCGCGCGCCCGCCGGCGAGCGTGCGCGCGGCGACGTAGAAGATGCCTGGACCAGGCGTGATGGCGAGCAGCAACGCCGCGGCGAAGTACAAGGCGAACTGGGTCAAATCCGGCATGATGGACTCAGGGCTACAGAGTTGGAGCGGACGGGTTCACGACGGGATGAGAGGGGCGACCTCACGGTCGGAAGGCCGATCGCTCGCCGCGAGACCAGATGCGACACCGGCGCGGTCGGCCGCGTTGCGGTTCTGGCTCATCTTGCGCTTGCCTTCGAGCCTCGTGATCGGCATGCGCAGGCCGACTATCCCCTTTAGTTGCGCCTGGATGAAATCCATTGGCGCATCCGATACCGCCCAGGACGAGGCGCGCCCGCCTTCATGCAGATTGGTCAGACGCGTGACCACATCGAGCAGCCTGTCGGCGTCCTCGAAGAACTCGACCGGTCCATAGGCGTGGACGGCGACATAGTTCCAGGTCGGCACCACCTTTCCGGTTTCCTGCTTGGTCTGGTACCAGGCCGGCGTCACATAGGCGTCCGGCCCCATGAAGATCGCCAGGCCGTCGCCCAGCGGCGGTACTCGCCACTGCGGATTTGCCTTCGCGACATGGCCATAGATCACGCCATGCTCGCCCTCTGTCTCGTCGAGGAAAAGCGGCAATGGCGTCGCCAGCGGTCCTTCCGCCGTGGCGGTGACCAGCGTCGCCAGCCGCGCCGCGCGGATCGTTGCGCTCAGGCTCTCCTGATCGTCATCGCGGAAGGCGGGCGGGATGTACATGGCGAAACTCCTTGCGTTGCAGGAAAAGATGCCCGAAAGCTGGCTTGCTTGGAACGTCCAGTTTTGAAGGGTTTCAGTGGTCCAGTTGGAACAAGATGGTGTGGCGCGCCGGATCATCGCGGCGATCAAGGCACAGATCCACAGCGGCGCCTACCGGCCCGGCGACCGTTTGCCGTCGTCGCGGGCCTTCGCAGCCGAATGGGGGGCGTCACGAACCACGGTAACGGCGGCCTACAACCAGCTCGACGCCGAAGGCTATCTGATCATCCGGCAGGGGGCACGTGCGATCGTGGCTCCGGGACTGGAGACAGCGTCGGTGGAGACGCCCGTGACGACTGCTTCGGCCCGGAACCTTTCCGCGTTCGCCCAACGTCTGCTCACCCTGCCCCCGCCGGCGCAACAGCAGCCGGCCAGGGTCGCGGATTTCCGCTATGGCGACCTGTCTGGGGCGGACTTCCCGGTGCTGGCCTGGCGGCGGGCGTCGAACAAGGCCGTTCTCCGGCGCGGCGCCCGGCTGCGTTATGGCGACCCGCAGGGATCCTTTGCTCTCCGGAGCGCCCTTCAAACCTATCTCTGGCGCGCCCGCGGCATCAGCTGCACGCCTGACCAGATCGTCATCGTCAACGGCTCGCAGCAAGGGCTCGACCTCTGCGCGCGGCTGCTGCTCGATCCCGGCGATCCGTTCGTGATCGAGAATCCGGGGTATCTGCTGGCTCGCAATGCCTTCGTGGCGGCCGGAGGCATCGCTGTGCCGGTGGCAGTCGACGCGGACGGGCTGAGGACGGATGCGCTGCCGCCGGCCCGTCTGGCATATGTCACGCCGTCGCACCAGTTCCCGCTCGGCGGCGTCCTGTCGGCGACGCGGCGGCGTTCGCTTCTGGCCTGGGCCACCGGCACGGGGGCCTATATTGTGGAGGACGACTATGACGGTGAATACCGTCACGACATTAGCCCCATACCGCCTCTGCAGACCCTCGACGCAAACTCCGTCATCTATGTCGGCACGCTGTCCAAGACGCTCTCGCCCACCTTGCGGCTGGGCTACCTCGTCGTCCCCGCCAGCCTGCGCCGAGCGTTCAGCGAGGCGAAGCGCCTGACCGACCGGCATGCTCCGACGCTGGAACAGGACGTGTTGGCCGACCTTTTGGCGAGCGGCGCTTACGAGCGTCATGTCCGCAGCATCCGCAGGAAGAACGCCGAGCGCAGGGAAGTCCTGCTGCAGGCGTTGGCCGATCATCTGGGTCCGAAGGTCGCGGTCGCAGGGGCCGACACCGGATTGCATGTCGTTGCCTGGGTGAACGGCATCGCCGCCGAACGCGAGCCGGAGATCATCGCGGCCGCGCGGGCTGTCGGGATCGGCCTCTATCCGGTATCGCCGCTCTATGACCCGACCGCGCCGCGACCTGCAACGGTTGGCTTCATTCTGGGTTATGCCGGGCTCGACACAGTGGCGTTGCGACGTGGTGTTGCGGTGCTGGCGACTGTACTGGCCGAGCACCGCTGACGAGCAATTCCAGGAAAAGCGTGTAGCGGTTTTCCGTCCGGAATTGCGTAAAGCGAACAGCAGATCAGAATATCTCGTCGCCGAGCCGCTTTACCGGTCCGAGCAGGATTGACCCTGTCGGCACGCCATTGTCGATCGGGATGGCTCTGCGCTCCGGCATGTCGGCCACCGGCTCGCCGATATCGGCCGTCACGACGACCGGGCTCTTGTTCGGCACGCGGTCGTAGAGGTCGATGATGTCCTGGTTGATCAGGCGAACGCAACCCGAAGAGACAGACTTGCCGATCGACCACCATTCGGGCGAGCCGTGCAGGCGGTAGAGCGTGTCTTGGTTGCCCTGGAACAGATAAAGCGCGCGGGCGCCGAGCGGGTTCTTCAGTCCGCCTTGCATGCCGCCGTTCTTGGCGCTGAATTGCGTCAGTTCCGGCTGGCGGGCGACCATCTCGTCCGGCGGCGTCCATTTCGGCCACTTTTGCTTCCACTGCACAACGGCATCGCCCGACCACTCGAAGCCCGCGCGGCCGAGACCGACGCCGTAGCGGATCGCCTGGCCGCCCTCGCGCACCAGATAGAGGAAGTGGTTGGTGGTATCGACCACGATGGTGCCCGGCCGCTGTCCAGTCGGATCGGGGACGATCTGGCGCAAGAATTTGTGATCGATCTTGTTCACTGGGATGGCCGGCAGGTCGAAGCCGTTGTCCGACGTGGCCCCATACATCGTCTCATAGTCGCCGAGCGGCGGTTCGACATAGGCCGGCGGTGGCGGCTGGACCGGTTCGGGGCCCGGGCCGGTGGTCGAGCAGGCAGAAACCGCGGCCGAAGCAGCGCCAAGGGCCGTGAGATTGAGGAAGCCTCGGCGGCTGATACGGAAGGAAGCGTCTGACATGGTTGCCTTTTCTAGGTCTCAATTCGCAAGAAAGCATGAATCCCGCAGGCTGGCCGCCGGCAGCTCCGATAACAGTCGGCGGCGATAGGCGGTTCCAATTCTGGCCTCAGGGTGGACAAACAAAGGCGAAGCTGTGACCGCGACACATCTGTTGCGCTGCAGCAACAGCAAGATCAGGCGCCTGCCAAAAGACCTTCGAGCGAGGGCAGGATCAGCCCTGGCGGAAAGTCCCGGTATTCGTCCGGCTGGTTGGTGCGGTTGATCCAGACGGTGCGGAAGCCGAATTTGGCGGCGCCGGCGACGTCCCAGCGGTTGGAGGACTGGAACGACACCGCCTCCGGATAGAGCCGCCAGCCGGTGACCACCATGTCGTAGACCGACGGGTCGGTCTTGAAGCGCTTGATCTCGTCGACCGAAAACACGTGGTCGAGGATCTGGTCGAGGGCCGCGGATTTCACCGCAGCCCGCAGCATTTCCGGCGAGCCGTTGGATAGGATCGCGAGCTTCGCGCCGGATGCCTTGAGCGCCTTCAGCACCGCCGGCACTTCCGGATAGCAGTCGAGCCGCCAATAGGCTTCCAGCAGCCTGGCTCTCAAGGCCGGGTCGGCCGAAGGCACCTTGCGCAGCGCAAAGTCCAGCGCCTGCTCGGTGAGCTGCCAGAAATCGGCATAGGCGCCCATCAACGTCCGGACCCATGAATATTCGAGCTGCTTGGCGCGCCAGATTTCGGAGAGAAGCTGGCCGTCCGGTCCGATCTCGCCGGCATGGCGGCGCACGGCCGCGTGCACGTCGAACAACGTGCCGTAGGCGTCGAAGACATAGGCCGCATGGTGCATGGAGAGAAGTTTTGCGGCGCGCCGGGGCGGGGCGCAAGCGCTGATTGCGGTCAAGTGCCTCTGGCCTCAACGATTTTTGCCAATGTCGGTTGACGCAGGCTGTCAAAGCATCGTCCTATGGCGCCCTGAAATCACTCATTTGGACGGCGAACATGACACTGGCGGCGGCGGCGCAGTCCGCGACATGGACCTATGTGGACGGCGACTGGTACGAGGGCAACGTCGCCATTCTCGGACCGCGCAGTCATGCCATGTGGCTGGGCACCAGCGTCTTCGACGGCGCCCGCTGGTTCGAGGGCGTGGCGCCCGACCTCGACCGCCATGCCGCGCGCGTCAACGCCTCGGCGATCGCGCTCGGCCTGAAGCCTTCCATGACGACGGAAAAGATCGTCGGGCTGACCTGGGACGGTCTGAAGAAGTTCGACGGCAAGACCGCCGTCTATATCAGGCCGATGTACTGGGCCGAGCATGGCGGCTATATGGGCGTGCCGGCCGACCCGTCCTCGACACGCTTCTGTCTTTGCCTCTACGAATCGCCGATGATTCCGCCTTCCGGCTTTTCGATCGGCGTCTCGCCGTTCCGGCGGCCGACCATCGAGACGATGCCGACCAATGCCAAGGCCGGCTGCCTCTATCCCAACAACGGCCGCGCCATCCTCGAGGCCAAGATGCGCGGCTTCGACAACGCCCTGGTGCTGGACATGCTGGGCAATGTCGCCGAAACCGGCACCTCCAACATCTTCCTGGTCAAGGACGGCCATGTGATGACGCCGGCGGCCAACGGCACCTTCCTCTCCGGCATCACCCGCTCGCGCACGATCAACCTGCTCGGCGATTACGGCTTCAGGACCACTGAAAAGGCGCTCTCGATCCGCGACTTCCTCGAAGCGGATGAGATCTTCTCGACCGGCAACCATTCGAAAGTGGTGCCGGTCACCCGCATCGAGGACCGCAGTCTTCAGCCCGGACCGGTGGCCAAGAAGGCGCGCGAGCTCTACTGGGATTGGGCGCATTCGACTTCCGCCGCCTGAGCGGATAAAAAGGCGATCGGCGCTTCGTTCTGGAGTTGCCCCAACCCATTCCAGACCTATCTTAGTTCGGTAGTTTCACCGGATTTTTTCCACGAGGGAGTACCATCCATGGCTTTTGAGTTGCCCGCTTTGCCTTACGACTACGAGGCCCTGCAGCCTTACATGTCGAAGGAGACGCTGGAGTATCACCACGACAAGCACCACAAGGCCTATGTCGACAACGGCAACAAGCTGGCCGCCGAGGCTGGAATGGGCGATCTTTCGGTCGAAGAGGTCGTGAAGCAGTCCTTCGGCAAGAATGCCGGGCTCTTCAACAATGCCGCCCAGCACTACAACCACATCCATTTCTGGAAATGGATGAAGAAGGGCGGCGGCGGCAACAAGCTGCCGGGCGCTTTGCAGAAGGCTGTCGATGCCGATCTCGGCGGCTACGACAAATTCAAGGCGGACTTCATCGCCGCCGGCACCACCCAGTTCGGCTCCGGCTGGGCCTGGCTCTCGGTCAAGGACGGCAAGCTCGCGATCTCGAAGACTCCCAATGGCGAGAACCCGCTGGTCCACGGCGCGTCGCCGATCCTCGGCGTCGACGTGTGGGAGCACTCCTATTACATCGACTACCGCAACGCGCGGCCGAAATATCTCGAAGCCTTCGTCGATAGCCTCATCAACTGGGACTATGTCCTGGAGCTCTACGAAAAGGCGAAAGGCTGACTGTTTTAAAGAAAAGCCCCGGCATGCCGGGGCTTTTCTTTTTCGGCCAACATAGGAGATTGATCACCATCGGGAAAATCGTGACGGCACGGGGGGAATATTCCCGCCGTCAGGTCCGTTAACGTCCAGTCGCGAACTTTCTTCACACGGAGCCAATTGAATGAGAAAGCTTGTCCTCGCCATCTCTATGCTCGCTCTTGCCGGTTCGGTTGCATACGCCGATCCGATCAAGGATCGCCGGGCCCTGATGAAGGAGCGCGGCAAGCTCGCCGGCCAATTGTCGAAAGTCGTCAAGGGCGAAGACGATTTCGATGCCGCCGCGGTGCTGACCACACTCAAGGCCTTGCAGGCCAATGCCGAGAAATTCGATGCCGACACGCTGTTCCCGGCCGGCAGCGACAAGGGCGACACCACGGCTGCGCCGAAGATCTGGGAGGATGTGGCGGGCTTCAAGGCGGCCGGAGACAAGCTCGTGGTCGACGTTAAGGCCGCGGTCGCCTCGCCGCCGGCCGATGTCGATGCGCTGAAGGCGCAGCTCAACACGATCGGCGGCGACTGCGGCACCTGCCATCAGAGCTACAGGATCAAGAAGGGCTGATCGCCTGCCATGGCCTGGCTGAAGAAGCTCGTCGGCGCCGTCATCGTGCTGGGCGGCGCCGGCGCCGTTGCCGGCTGGGCGCTGTCGGCTCCGGTCCGGCTTGATGCCGCGACCGTCGCGCAGTTCGGGCCCGGCGACGCCGCCAGAGGCAAGCGCATCTTCAATGCCGGCGGCTGCACGTCCTGCCATGCCAAGCCGGGGTCGAAGGGTGACGCCCGGCTGGAGCTTGCCGGCGGGCTGGAGCTGAAGACGCCGTTCGGCACCTTCGTGCCGCCCAACATCTCGCAGGATCAAAAGGACGGGATCGGCGCCTGGAGCGAGGAGGACTTCGCCAATGCGATGCTCAAAGGCGTTTCGCCCTCCGGCGAGCATTTCTATCCGGCCTTTCCCTATGCCTCCTACGCGCGCATGAAGCCGGCCGATGTCGCCGACCTCTATGCCTTCATGAAGACGCTGCCGACGGTCGCAGGCAAGGCGCCCGGCCACAAGCTCTCTTTCCCCTTCAACATCCGTCGCGGCATTGGCCTGTGGAAGCGACTCTATCTCAGCCCCGACCCGGTGATCGCCTTGCCCGACGGCGCGCCGGACAAGGTGCTGGCCGGCCGCTATCTGGTCGAGGGACCCGGCCATTGCGGCGAATGCCACACCCCGCGAGACTTCGCCGGCGGCGTCAAGAAAGCCGAATGGCTGGCCGGCGCCGTGGCGGCGGAAGGCAAGGGCGTCGTGCCCAACCTCACCCCCGAAGGGAACAGCATCAAAAGCTGGTCGGAGAGCGACATCGCCAACTACCTCGAAACCGGCTTCACGCCCGATTTCGATTCCGTCGGCGGCGCCATGGTCGAGGTGCAACGCAACATCGCCCAGTTGACGGCCGACGACCGCGCCGCGATCGCCGCCTATCTCAAGGCCGTCCCGCCGCACCCCAACGGCTATCCGGCGCGCAAGCCGGCGAGCTGACCAGAGCAATTCCAGGAAAAGTGTGTAGCGGTTTTTCCGTTCGGAATTGCGTCAAAACGGCTTCCTACGGGTGGCGGTCGCCCAGGAAATCGAAGCCGTTTTCGAAAAAGTGATTGTAGTCGCAGGTCAGTTCTTCGCCGGGCGCGATGTCGCGCAGCGCGTAGGTTTCCTCGGGCGAGGAGACGTCGCAATTCGGCTCGTCGGCGTGGTTCATGTAGCGGGCGTCATCCGCCTCGAAGACGATGAAGTTGGGATCGCGCCGGTCCGGATAGGAATACCGGTCGAGATAGGACTTAACCGGGCCGGATTCGCCTTCATAGGTTTCCATGGGAATGCGCCGGTCGAACCTCGGATCGAGCTTCCAGATCAACGTGCCGCGCGGAATGCGGTGTTTGGCGAAGACACCAATGCCCTGGATGGACGATTTGTCGAGATAGACGTCGACGAGCAGCATGACGAACCTTGCGAATGTATTGTGCGCGCGGCCCGAAAGACCGCGACCAAAAACGACGGCGCATTGCGTAACGCGAGGCCGTCGCAATTGCGAGTAAAAATCAAACCTTGCCGGTCACTTTCAAGGCATAGGCGTAGATGTATGCAATCTCCTCCAGCCGCGAGAACCGGCCCGACGCGCCGGCGTGGCCGGACTCCATGTTGATCTTGAACAGCACCGGATTGTTGCCCGCCTTGCGCTCGCGCAGCCGCGCCACCCATTTGGCAGGCTCCCAATAGGTGACGCGCGGATCGGTGAGCCCGGCCAGCGCCAGGATCGGCGGGTAGTCGAGCGCCGCGACATTGTCGTAGGGCGAATAGGCCGCGATCGTGTTGTAGTCGTCGGCGGAAGCGATTGGGTTGCCCCATTCCGGCCATTCCGGCGGCGTCAGCGGCAGGCTGGCGTCGAGCATGGTGGTGAGCACGTCGACGAACGGCACTTCGGCGACGATGCCTCCGAAACTCTCGGGCGCCATGTTGGCGACCGCGCCCATCAGCATGCCGCCGGCCGAGCCGCCTTGGGCGACGATGCGGTCGTGTTGCGTGTAACGCTCGGCCACCAGATGGCGCGCGCAGGCGATGAAATCTGTGAAGGTGTTCATCTTGTGCGCCCGCTTGCCGTCGTCGTACCAGCCATAGCCCTTGTCCTTGCCGCCGCGTATATGTGCGATGGCGAAGACGAAGCCGCGATCGACGAGCGAGAACCAGTTGGTGTTGAACGCCGCCGGCACCGCGATGCCGTAAGAGCCGTAGCCGTAGAGCAGGCAGGGGGCCGAGCCGTCGAGGGGCGTGTCGCGGTGGTGCAGAAGCGAGATCGGCACCAGTTCGCCGTCGGCGGCGGGCGCCATCAGCCGGCGTGTGACATAGTGCTCCGGATCGTGGCCCGAAGGCACTTCCTGCGTCTTCAAAAGCACGCGCTCGCGGGTGCGCATGTTGTAGTCGAACACCTGCGCCGGCGTCGTCATCGACGAATAGGTGAAGCGCATCACCTCGGTGTCGTATTCGTAGGAGCCGGAGAGACCGAGCGAAAAGGCCTCCTCGTCGAAGGAAATGAAATGCTCCTCGCCGTTCGAGCGATCGCGCACGACGATGCGCGGCAGGCCTTCCTTGCGCTCCAGCCTGACCATGTGGTGCTTGAAGCCGAGCACCGACAGGATCAGCCGGCCGGGTTCGTGCGGCACCAGTTCCTTCCAGTTGGCGCGCACCGGATCTTCGACCGGCGCGGTCATGATCTTGAAGTCCTTGGCGCCGTCGGCATTGGTGAGGACGAAGAAGACGTCGCCGCCTTCCTCCAGATCATATTGCAGGCCGGCCTCGCGGACCGCCACCAGCGTTGGCTCGGCGAACGGTTCGTCGGCGCGCAGTAGCCGGTATTCCGATGTCTCATGGTCGTTGATGCCGATCATGATCCAGTCGTTGGAGCGCGTGCCGCTGACGTCCATGAAGAAACCCGGGTCGGTCTCCTCATAGATCAGCCGGTCGTTTTCAAGCCTGTCGCCAAGTGCATGGAAGAACACTTTTGACGGGCGGTGGTTGTCGTCTAGGCGGGTGTAGAAGAAGCCGTCGTCGCCGGCGTTCCACACACCGCCGCCACCCGTATCGGGGATCTGGTCGGCCAGTTCCTTGCCGCTGGCGACATCGCGCACGCGCAGCGTGAAGAATTCCGAGCCCTTGTCGTCGAAGGCCCAGAGCAGCTTCCTGTGGTCGGCCGAATGGTCGACGCCGCCGAGACGGAAATAGGACTTGCCTTCGGCTTCCGCGTCGCCGTCGAGCAGGATCTCCTCAGTGCCGCCGTCGCGCGGCGTGCGGAAGTAGCGCGGCTGCTCGCCGCCCTGCCGGAAGGACGAGCCATAGGCATAGGGACCGTCCTTCATCGGCACGGTGGAGTCGTCTTCCTTGATGCGCCCCTTCATCTCGGCGAACAGCTTGGCCCGCAGTTCGGCCGTGTCGGCCATCAGCGCCGCCTGGTAGGCATTCTCGGCTTCGAGATGGGCGCGGATCGCGCCGGCGAGGAGCGATGGGTTCCTGAACATCGCCTGCCAGTTGTCGGCGCGCATCCAGGCATAGTCGTCGGTGCGGCTGATGCCGTGATGCACATCGAAGACAGGGCGTTTCTCGGGCCGCGGCGGGTTGGCGGTCGGGAAGGCGGCCAGGAAGGTGGAAGGTCTGGTCATTACGTCTCGCTGTGGAATTTGCTTGAATGGCAAATGAACACGCCGCTCAGCAGCGGTTCAAGGGGCGGGGTTCAAGGTATCTACAGAAACTAAGTTGAAGGGGGGAAAGATGAAATCCTATGTTCGCACGGCCGCGGCTTTTGCCGTCGCTTCGACAGTGCTGGCCTTTTCCGGTCAGTCTCATGCAACCGTATTCGCCGCCTGGCAAGTGGCGGGCGTGCCGTTCGGCGACACGCTCAACGCGCGCAAATATCCGTCAAACACATCGCAAAAGCAGGCGGCCTATCCGAATGGCGCCGTCTTGCAGATGACCGGCCGCTGCACGGGCGGGATAGATCTGCTCGACATTGCCGGCCAGCCGCGCTGGAAGCAGCGGCAGGCGATCCGCTACCGCTGGTGCGAGGTCTGGCACGATCCGGCGCAGAACGGTCATTTCGTCACCGGCTGGGTCTACGGCAAATACATCGCGCCCTATTGAGAGGTCCGTCGCGGCCATCAGCGTTGCCCGCTCCCCGCGAGGATCAGTGTTCTTGCAGCCTGTGGCCTGCAGGATTCTTCGTGCTGGCGGCCAAGCATTTGTCAAGCATTAGCGACCTTCTTTGGCGCTGCCCGAGGTGTAAAGCGTATTTGACGTTGCGTCAGGCCGATCTGGTCCGGCCAGAAAAATCTCGCTAAGTTACACGGCGCACGAATTTTTGAAGCTGAATCGGCAATATTTGATGAATATCGCCGAATATAATTCAATAGGCGAATTGACTTACTTGCAGCATAGCGTCATTAAGATAACGCGACGCGAATCGTAGAGGCTTGCCTATATGAAATTCGCGCGATGCCCAATCCCAGAAAAAGGGCACAGTCTAGAAACAAACTCTCGTTGGGGCCTGAACACAATGGATATCGTCGAAACACCTTCAAGGAATAGTGACGCGCTGATCGAGCTGACCGCCGATGTCGTCGCGGCCTATGTCAGCAACAACCCGGTGCCGGTCGGCGAACTGCCGAACCTGATCGCCGATGTCCATGCCGCGCTCGGCCGCGTCGGCGGCACGAGCGAGCAGCCGTCGGCCGAGAAGCAGAAACCGGCCGTCAACCCGAAGCGCTCCGTGCATGACGACTACATCGTCTGTCTCGAAGACGGCAAGAAGTTCAAGTCGCTGAAGCGCCACCTGATGACCCACTACAACCTCACCCCGGAAGAATACCGCGAGAAGTGGGGTCTGGATGCCAACTATCCGATGGTCGCTCCCAACTACGCCGCCGCCCGTTCGCAGCTTGCCAAGAAGATGGGCCTTGGCCGCAAGCCCAAGAGCCGCAGATAACGGATATCGGACCAAGCAATTTGACGGCGCCCTTCGGGGCGCCGTTTTGCTTTCCGGCGTGGCTGTTGGAAAGGTCAATGCATGTCGCCCAGAAGTGTGCGGCGGTTCTGGGACAACGACAGCATCAGAACAAGAAACTTAAAGCACGTCGTCTGAATCCGTTTCGGCGCGTCGCGCTCTAGGCGGTCTGCTTCAGCGCCGCATCCGCGTCGCGCTTAATGCGCTTGACCATCGAGCGCAGGCCGTTGGCGCGCTGCGGCGACAAATGCTCGTCGAGGCCGAGCTCTTTCAGCGTCACTTCCGCGTCGGTACGCTGAATCTGGCTGGCCGGCCGGCCCGAGAACAGCGCCAGCATGATGGCGACGAGGCCGCGTACGATGTGGGCGTCCGAATCCCCCTGGAAGCTGATCATCGGGTCGACGCCCGGTCCTTGCTCGGTCGTCAGCCATACCTGGCTGACGCAGCCCGGCACCTTGTTGGCCGGGGTGCGTTCGGCCTCGGGAAAAGGCGGCAGCGCCTCGCCGAGCTCGATCACATAGCGATAGCGGTCTTCCCACTCGTCGAGCAGGGAGAAATCGTCGCGGATCGTTTCGATCGAGGTCGTCATTGCCCGCATATAGTGACCCGGCGCCCCCACGTCACGGAAAAAGAAAGACGCCGCGGGCGTCGAGAGGTCGGACGGGCCCGCGGCGTTAGAGCAATTCCAGGAAAAGTGCGTAGCGGTTTTCCGTCCGGAATTGCGCCAAAACTAAAGAGGGAGCAATTCCAGGAAAAGTGTGAAAACGGTTTTCCGTCCGGAATTGCGCCAAAACTAAAGAGCCGAGCGAACGGCTGAAAAAATCTCAGTTCTTCGCCGTCAGCATCACCGGGATGTTGACCTTGGCGGGCAGCACGACGTCTTCGGCGACGCTGCCGGTGGTCTCGACGGAAGTCTCCGCAACCTTCGCCTCGGGCACGGCTGGCTTTTCCGACTGTTGGTCGTCAAGCATGGCGGCGGCGATCTTGACGGTTTCCTGGGCGCGGACGGTGATGGTGTGCATGGCCGATTTGCCGGTCTCGCAGACGTCCGGCTTGCGCTCGCAGATGCCGGCAATGTCGCCGACCGCCTCGCGCGCCGCAAACAGCGCCTGGATCGGCCCGACTGCCTCGCGGCCATCCTCGTCGGAGCCGACGCTGAGCGGCAGCGCCAGAAGCACCAGCGAAAACCAGAAAGCCATCCTGATCAGAAAACCCATCTCAATGCCTCTCGTCCGTGACCGGATCATGCATCCGTCGGCATGACCTCTTTTATGCCACGATAATGGCACAGGCGCGCAAAGGACGGCTTGCGCCGAAGCCGCGAATTTTCTTCAAATTTTAGGCAAATTCGAAAGGATTGGTTTTCGAGATTGATTTCATTCAAATCTCATCGATTGCATTAACTTTACGATAACCATCTATACGGCTGTTTTAAAAGGGAAATTCTAGAAAGAGGCGACATCGGCACGAGGTTTTCAGGCGGCCCGGCGCGCCGGCTGTAGCTAACGCTCCATTTACCATGGCGGCAGATCGACGGGCTTTCCGATCCCGGCGTCCCAATATTTGCCGTGGGCAGGGCGCTCGCCTCGTCTGCCTTATCCATTCCTTAAACGCTGGATGCCAGTTTCAAGCCAATTAAGAGTCACCTGCAAAGCAGGGCAGTTTCACGACCGGGTACGCGTGCGGTGAGTTCGATTACGGCCAGATACGTTCAGTTGCCCGGTGCGGTGGCCGCCGGCTGCGAACGCATGGTTCATCCGACCGTCACGGGTGAGGCCGAGCGCCTGCGTCAGCGCCGCTTCATCGGCGTCATGCTCGCCGCCCCCTTTCTCGCCGCGGGCGCGGCGGTGACGCTGGTCACCTCAAGTCTCGGTGCGGCCGTTACCGTCGGCGCGATCTTTGCCGCTTTCGGCCTATGCTGGTTCGCAGCGCTTCTGGTTGCCGCCATCGGCCGCATGGCGCTCGCCGGCCGTGCGGCGGTTGTCATGGGTGGCCTCGCTCTTGCTGCGGCAATCGCCACGGCGGGCGGCTTGGCCTCGCCGGTCGCGCTGCTTGCCGTTGCTTTGCCGGTCGAGGCCTGGTGGATCGCCGGATCGCGGCGCGCGGCGTTGTCGGGCGCGCTGGCGGCGCTCGCCGCCATTTTGCTGCAGCCTTTCGCGAACCAGTTCCCTCTGCTCGGCGCGACTGGGATCGCCACCTGGCATTGGCTGCTGCCGCTTGGCTGGGCGCTGACGCTGCTGCCCCGCGCGGCGGCCTTCGCCAATCCGGCCGGCGCGCGCCAGGCTGAGCCTGCGGCCGACCGTCTCGAGGAGATCATCGACGCCGTCGTGCTGCGCATCGGCCGCCAGGGCGAGGTGCTCGACGCTTCGGCTAAGGCGCGTTCCATTCTGAAGCTGGCGCCGGAGCTCTTGCTCGGCACGGGTCTGTTCGAGCGTGTCCATCTTTCCGACCGCGTCGCCTATCTCACCGCGCTCGCGGATATGCGCGAGGGCGCGCCGAAGCGCCGGCTCGACCTGCGCATCCGGCTGCCGCGCGACGGTGGCGGCTCGGCCGACAATTTCCGCCCGTTCCGCCTGGAATTGATGCGTAGCGAACTTGAGCCGGAGATATTCACCCTCATGCTGCGCGAGAACGGCGACGTCGCTGCTCTGCGTGAAGAGCTTGCCTCGGCGAAGGAAGCCGCCGCGGCCGCCGAAGTGGCCAAGGGCCGTTTCCTGGCGGTGGTCAGCCACGAGTTGCGCACGCCGCTCAACGCCATCATCGGCTTCTCCGACATGCTGCTGCACGAGATGTTCGGCGCTTTCCGCGATCCGCGCCAGAAGGAATATGTCGGCCTGGTCAGGGAGTCCGGCCAGCATCTCCTGTCCGTCGTCACCTCGATCCTCGATGTCTCGCGCATCGAGGCCGGCGCCTATGCGACCGAGCTGGAACCGTTCCGCTTCGTCGAGGCGGTTGATATGTGCCGGTCGATGCTGCGGCCGCTGGCCGACGCCAAGAGCATTGCGCTCACCGCGCAGGTCGCGCCGGACGCCGGCGAGATCAATGCCGACCGCCGCGCCGTGCAGCAAATCCTGATCAATCTCGTTTCGAACGCCGTGAAGTTCACGCCCGACGGCGGCAATGTGGTGATCGGCGCCAAGCGCGTCGGCTCGCGGCTGCATTTCTGGGTGAGCGATACCGGCATCGGCATCGCCGAGGAGGATATGGCCAATCTCGGCAAGCCGTTCATGCAAATCCAGAACGACTATACGCGCCGTTTCGAGGGAACCGGGCTCGGCCTATCGCTGGTCAAGGGCCTTGTGGCGCTGCACGAGGGCACGATGTCGATCGAGAGCGCCCCGGGCGAAGGCACGACGGTGACGGTCAGCCTGCCGGTGAGCGGGCCGAAGCGGCGCTCGGGCGCGCCGATCGGCGTGCTGCCGATGCCGGTTGCAAAGCCGAAGGGGGATGCAGATGGGGACAGCAATGGCTCGCTCCGCAAGACGGCCTAAGGTGGTCGAACCCGAGCGCGGCGTCCTTGCCGAGGGCGCCGTGGCGGTTGGCCAGATGATCTCGCGCAATCCGGTTCTGGTCGGGGGTTCGACCGCCTTCCTGGTGACGCTCTTCTACGTTTCGGCCAACGCGCTCTGGTACCAGCCTTTCCCGCACACCGGCGCCTTCTTCGCCACCAGGAGCATCGAGAATTTCCCGCACGCCGTCTCCGACGAGCCGGAGACCACCATCAACATCGTGCGCCAGGCGCCAGCGCAGCCGGCCGTCAAGCCCGATCCGGTCGTCCAGCAGGTGCAGGGCATCTTGAAGGACCTCAATTTCTACGACGGCACGGTCGACGGCCTCACGGGACCCGCCACGCGCAAGGCCATCCAGGCCTATCAGCTCAAGGTCGGGCTGCCGGGATCGGGCGAGATCGACAGCGCGCTGCTCGACCAGCTCGGCGCCAGGCAGACGACCGCGGCCATTCCGCATCCGGCGCCGCGGCCGGCAACTGCGTCCCCGGCGGCCGCGCCGGTGCCGACTCCAATTCCAGTCTCCGCGCCAGCCAATGGCGCAACGCAGACGCCCGACGCCCGCATCGTCAAGATCCAGGCTGGCCTCAAGGCCTTCGGCAATGACGACATGCAACTTGATGGCAAGGTCGGCGCCCGCACCAAGGCCGCGATCAAGGAGTTCCAGGCGCTGTTCGGGCTGCCCGAGACCGGCGAGCCGGACGAAGCGGTCTACGTCAAGATGCGCGAGATCGGCCTGACGAACTGAGGGGCGGTCCGAAAGCCTATCTGGTCTCAGCTTCACGCTCAGACCGGAGAGCACGAAGAAAGGCAGTCCGGTCCACGTCTTGGCCGTCCCCGCTTGCCATACCTTCATCATAGGCGCGTTTAAGCCGCTCCAGCTCAGGTTTGGTTAGGGTGCGGCTCATGGCTTTCATGCCTAATCAGATAGCATTTCCGGTGTGCTTAACAAAGCTCGTCGGCGCTCGCGGCCGCGCCGGAATCTCGCTAAACACTCTTCATGCCGTCAGGAACCTTTCCATGCGCGTGACCACCGATCTTTGGGTGTCGGCCTTGCTCCGCCGCGTCTTCACCGCCGGCGGCTTTGCGGCCGTGGTCAAGCGCGGCGCGACCGACGCAGGTGCCGTGTTCGTGCTGTCACGCGACCGGCTGGGAGAGGTGGCTCTCTACGGACCGGCGCCGCAGACCAGCTACGATTCGGCCAAGCCCGACGAGCGCTTCTTCACCTTGCTCGATTCCAGCGACGATACCTCGGCATTCGACGCGCGGCTGGAAAAGGAAAAAAGATTCGATCCGGATATCTGGGTGGTCGAGATCGAGGCAGGCGCCGTCCCGGTCGAGGAACTTGTCTCCATGAAGACGGAATAACGCTGGCCGCCCGGCACCATTCCACGCAGGTCCGGACGACAAACCGGTGCACGCTTTTCCTGAAATTTGCTTCAGGACGCTTTGAGGCTGGCAGCCGCGCCGTCGCTGTTCGAAGCCTGGCGCTCGGCGCCTGTTGTCTCGGCCGTGTTGCCGCGGATCGCCCGCGACAGCGTCTCGGCTTTCCAGGCCCGCACCTTGTCGAGCGCTGCTTCGCGATGCAGCAGCCGGTAGCGGTCGAGGAACAGGCGGATCGCCTGTGGATGCGGGAACTCTCCAGGATAGACGGCGACCGCGATCAGGAAGGCCCTGTCCTCGCTGAGGTCGAGCGCCTTGAGCGCCGCCAGCAGCGCGGCGTAGCTCGACTGCTCGGTCACCGTGCGGGCCGTGGTGAAATCGACGTCGAGCGCATCGGCGAGCGCTGTCTGGAAGAAAGCGGCATTGCCGGTCAGCGCCGTCTCGCGCAGCTTCACATAGGTTGGCTGGCCGAGGAACAGGTTGACGGCGACGCCTTCGCCGGTGGGCCGCATCATCGAGCGCAAGCGGCGCCGCGCATCTTCCTCGGCCTCGCCGGGAACCGGTTGTTTGTCTTCCGCGGTGTCGGCGGGCGCCGGTTTCACCGGCGCGAGCTTGGTGACCGTCTCCGGCGGCCGCGTCTTGACCAGCGTCGGCCTCTCCAGCGCGCGGATCAGCTGGGCGATGGTCGCATTGAGCGCCTTGCGGCGGGCGATCGCGCGCGCGTGCGGCAGGCCGTGGCGGCCGATCAGCGCGATGAGGTCGATGTCGCTCAGCGCGTTCGAGCGGGTGAGCAGCGGCGCCGCGATCTCCACCGGCTCCTCGGCCAGCCGCCGTACCAGCGCGGCCGGCGCATATTCGCATTCGGAAAGGGCGGCGGCGACATAGCGGCGCGACTCGACCGACACCTCGTCAAACAGCGGCAGCGTCAGATCCTCGAGCTGGGCGATCTCGCGGCGTGAGGGACGCGTCAGCGAGCAGAAGGCCGATACGGCGGCGCGGAACAGCCTTTCGGCTTTTCCAGCTTCGGTCCGGATAGCGATTTGCCTGAAATCCGAAGATGACACGGAGGATACGCCCGATACTCGACACAGACCCGGCCCTGCGCAATCCGGCCGGGCCGGTTTCGCATCTCCAGGCAACAAAGGTCAAATTAGCCGCGATCCGTTAGCGCTCCGTTAACCCTCTGCCCGCCTTAATCAACTTTGGAGGCGTTGCGTTGTGCTCCGGTCAAACCGAGAGGAATGCGCGAACCATGGGCATGGTCCTGTCTTTTGTGCCGAGAACGGCACCGGTCAATCGAGTAAATCACGCTACCGATACGGCGGCGGTCATCATCTTCCCCGGCGTCCGCTACGAGCAGCCGCCGCGGGTCGGCGGAGCGCGCTCCGACAGCCCGGACAAGCCGGGTTCGCCGCGGCCTCCCGTTCCGCATCATTGACGGTCTAACCAGAGCAATTCCAGGAAAAGTGTGAAGCGGTTTTCCGCCCGGAATTGCGGCAAAGCGCTAATAATCCTGCAGCTCGCAGGTGCTTTGCTCGAGAAAGCGTGACACGATCGGCTTCCAGCTGTCGTCCGGCACGAAGGCGCGGACGACGAGGATGCCTTCCTCGATCGGCGCCTCGACGAAGATCGCTCCCTGAAGCTCCTCCGGAAGATCGCGCCTTACGTCGATCATCTGCGCCGGTGTCAGCACCACGGCATCGAGCTTCTCGCTGTTCGCGTTGTGGTCGTTGAAGGAATAGATGTTGTGGCCGCTGCGGTCATAGACCGACGCCGACCAGAACGGCACGTCGCCCGGCGCCCGGATCCGCACCAGCCCGTCGGCGAGGTCGAAGCGGCAGGCGGCGGCGTAGAACATCGGGTCGACCGACTTCACCACCGGCGCGCCGCCGGCCTCGGCGTCCAGCCGCGTCATCTTGTAGAGGTCGGAGGCCATCGCCAGCCGCGACCAGGCGTCGCGCTCGGAAAAGTCAGGCACCAGGAACAGCACCACGATATGCACGATGCCGGCGCCGAGCAGGCCGAGGATGAGCGCGTGCAGCAGCCTACGCATGGCAGCCGGCCTTCAGGATGCGCGGCAGCGTCACGTCGGAAAGTCCGGTGCTCGAGGCGATCGGCGTGTCGTAGAAGGTCAGCACGAAATACATCTTGCCGAAGCCATTGGTGAGCAGCCAGTTGCCGGGGGCAGGGCGGTCGCCGACGGAGATGACGACCGAATTGTCGGGCTGGCGCAGCACCTCGTAGGATTGCAGCGCCGCCCGTCTCGCCTTGCCGGTGTCGATAACGCCGAGCGAATGGTCGGCGGCATAGAGCGTCCAGAACCGGGCCGTCGGATAGCCGCCCTCGATCGTGTAGGCGCATTCCCGTTTCAACGGCTCGCCGCTTTCGTCGCGCTCTGCGACGAAGGAGAGCCCTTCCGCCCGGCCGAGCGCGAGCACGCCCTCGCGCGCCACGCGCGCCTTCGAATAGGGATCGGCTGCCTGGGTGCCGATTTCTGGAAAGGCCGTCCATCGGCCGATGCGGATCGCGCCGACGCCGTCCTGCGCGTTGAGCGCATACCAGACGCTGCCGCCGCCCAGCCCGATGGCCATGGCAAGCGACAGCAGCGTGAGGAATGCGTTTCTGAGCATGAAGAGCCGGAACTGAGGAGGTTGTCCGGGATATCGCGGCGCGGGGCCTCGTGGCAAGCCGGCTTGCTCCAAGGCGCGGCGATATTCAGATGATGCCGGCCTGCGAATGGCAGCGTCCTGCGGACGAGGTCCCGCACTCCCACTGATCTTCGATGCCTTCTGCAGCGCCGCGCGTAGGCCCATCAAACCGCTGACTTGTCGGGCTGGTTCGCGCAGATCCGATGCCTGTGCTTGAAGCCGCCTCCATTTCGTTCCACATCGATCGGGATGAAGGGCGAGACGGAAGAACGACGCTGGAATTTGGCGTGGGCCTTGCCCGCGTCGCTGATCCTGCATGCGCTCATCGCGGCGTTTCTGATCTACAGCCAGCCGAGGCCTGCCCAACAGCCGGATCAGGAACAGCCGATCAATGTGGCGCTTGTGCCTCCGCCCGAGCAGCCGAAACCGAAGCCTCCGCCCGCACCGCAGCCAAAGGAACCCAAGGCCGAAAGGCCGCCGGAACCTAAGATTGAAAAACCGCCCGAGCAGAAAGTTGAAAAGCCGCCCCTGCCGGAAAAGCAGCCGCCGAAGCCACCGCCAATCGCGGTGCTAAAACCCGTTTTCCGGTACGGCGACAAGGATACCGGCCCGAGGAAATCCCTGGATGGAGGCGGCGATCGGGACAACACGCCGTCGCCGGCCAAGGACAATGATTCGAAGCCGCCCGCGCCCGATCAGCAGGCAGATCCAAACAAGCCGGACGCGAAACCGGCAACCGCCGCGACGGACGCCAAGCCTGCGCAGAGTGAGGACAAGCAGGCAAGCCAGGACGCGGATAAACAGCAGGCGGACAAACAAGAGGCAGGAGCGCAAACCGCCGAAAAGCAAACAACCGTGGCGCCAACGCCGTTGGGCGCTGAGAGCGACGGTAAGGTCGAGCTTCCGGAGGCGGCCGAAAAGCCGAAGCCCAAACCCGCAGATACGCTGAAGTTCAGGCCTGCGAGGGTCTCGAAATCCGGAAGCAAGAGCGTCGGGGCGCCAAGATCCGCTAACGCCGCCGGTGCCGGATCGCCGATCTATTCGGGCCTTCCAGGGGTTCGAAAACTCTACTCGCCGGGCGCCACCGGCGATGCGCTGGCCGCAAGCTCTATGAGCGGCGTGCCTCGCGATCAGCGGGTTGCCAACCTTTGCGGCAGCGTCTTGGCCCAGGAATTGCGGGACGCCTCTTATTCTCCCAAATGGCTGCCATCCATTCCGCTGAAGGTGGGCAATGTTCTTAGCCCTCCGGAGGCTGCCTTCAGCACGGCAACCACATGGTACCGCCTAAACTTCCGGTGCGAAGTCGATGCCGATGCGACGAGGGTCCTGTCGTTCAACTTCCGCGTCGGCGCTGAGATCCCGCAAGGCGAATGGACTCGTCTCAGATTGCCCAGTCTCCACTGAGCATCAAAACAAGACCTAAAGCGCCGATAGCGTCTCCGGCGCGGTAGGGGCGTTGAGAACCGGCGCGGTCTGGAACGCCTTGGTCATGTCCCTCAGCGTCTGTGTGGTGCGGCTGGAGAGCACCGGCGGACGTTCGGCCTCCGCCTCCGCCGCGGCATCCGCCGCCTCCTTCTTCGCCGCTTCCTCGGCCTTGGCCGCCACCTCCGGGTCGACCCACGGATGATCGAGGCCAGGGATCGGTTTCAGGTCGATGTTCTGGTGCGCATAGGCCATCAGCCGTTGCCACACCATCGCCGGCAGCGAACCGCCGGTCATCTTGTTGGTCGGCGTGAAGTCGTCATTGCCGAGCCAGACGGCGGCCGTGTAGTTGCCGGTGAAGCCGACGAACCAGGCGTCGCGGTAGGATTGGGTGGTGCCGGTCTTGCCGGCGACGACGATGTTGGGGAGCTGGGCGCGCCTGGCCGTGCCGATCACCGGCACCGCCGCCAGCATGGTATTCATGTATTTCAGCGCCTGTTCCGACAGCACACGGTGCGGAGCCGGCGCGTCCTTGGTCCAGTCATAGACCACGTCGCCGGTCCGGGTGACGAGCTGGGTGATCCCATGCCTGGAGCCGACGAAGCCGTTCTGCGCAAAGACGCTGTAGCCGGTGGCCTGGTCCATCACCGTCATGAGGGACGTGCCGAGCACCATGGTCTTGTGCGATTCCAGCGGCGACTCGACGCCCATCGATTCGGCCATCGCCTTGATCGGACCGATGCCGAGATGGTCCTTGGCGAGCCGCACCGGCACCGTGTTGATCGACTTGGCGATCGCCGTGAGCAGCGTGACATTGCCTGCTGACCCGCCGCTGTAGTTATGCGGCGACCAGCTGCCCCAGCTGATCGCGCCGCCGGAAACCACTGAGTCCGGCGTGAAGCCATGCTCCATCGCGGTGGCGTAGACGTAAGGCTTGAAAGACGACCCGGTCTGGCGCAGCGCCTTGGTGGCGCGGTTGAACTGGCTGGCGCCATAGTCGCGGCCGCCGACGATGGCGCGCACCGCGCCGTTGGTCTCGATCACCACCACCGCGCCCTCGGTGACGTTGTATTCCTTGCCGAACTGGCGAAGGTGGAACTCGACCGACTCCTCCGCCGCCTTCTGGATGTTGGCGTCGAAAGTGGTGTGGGCGACCAGCGAATGCTGGCCGGGCTTGGCGATCTTCTTGACCTCGTCGAAGGCCCAGTCGAGGAAATAGTCGGGGCTCTTCTGCTCGCCGCGGTCGACGACGTCGGCCGGATGCAGCCTGGCCTGCAGCACCTGACCCTCGGTCATGAAGCCGGCGTCGACGAGGTTGGAGAGCACCACATTGGCGCGGGCGCGGGCGGCCGGCAGGTTGATGTGCGGGGCGTATTTGGTCGGCGCCTTGAACAGACCGGCAAGCATCGCCGCCTCGGCGAGGTTCAGGTCCTTGACGCTCTTGCCGAAATAGAAATCCGCCGCCGCCTCGATGCCGAACGTGCCGCCGCCCATATAGGCGCGGTCGAGGTAGAGCTGCAGGATATCCTTCTTGGAGAGGTTCGCCTCCAGCCATAGCGAGAGAAACGCTTCCTTGATCTTGCGCTCGAGGGTTCGCTCGTTGGAAAGGAACAGGTTCTTGGCGAGCTGCTGCGTAATGCTGGAGCCGCCCTGGACCACCGAATTGGCGCGCACATTCTCGAAGATCGCGCGCGACAGGCCGAGAACGTCGATGCCGTAATGGTCGAAGAAACGGCGGTCCTCGGTCGCCAGCACCGCCTTGATGACGATGTCCGGCATCTCGTCCACCGGCACGGAATCGCGCTGGATGATGCCGCGCTGGCCGATCTCGTTGCCGTAGCGGTCGAGGAAGGTGACGGCGAAGTCGCCCTGGTTGCGCCAGTCGCCGGCGGTGATCTCGAAGGCGGGCATTGCCAGCGCCAAGAGCACCACGAAGCCGCCGGCGCCCATGGTGAAGCCTTCGCTGAGCACCTCGATGATGGCGCGCCGCCAGCCATGCAGGCGGAAGCGGCGGGAAAAGATGGTTGCCGCTTCCCAGAATTCGCGCGCCTTGAAGCCAATCTCATAGAGCGAGGAATCGAACCACGCGTCGACGGCAAGAGCCGCCGAGGCGATCCGGCCTCTTCTCTTGCGCGGTTTCGAAGGACTTGCCATTCCAGACTTCCGCCCCAATGCGCTTTCGACCGAAACCGCATGGACAGTTTCGGGCGCCACCCCTGCAAGACTAATCGACCATTTTAGCACCGCTCACAAGGGCAGCGAAGCCACAGCACAAGCTTTGTTGGACGCAACGGGCGGCGGAGCCCTCCGCAGGTACTTCGGGTCGGCTGCGACGGCATCAATACACTGGAGCGCAACCGGGCAGCCTCGACTTGGGGCCAATTGGCTGTTGACGCTACCAAAACGATCCATTATAGAACCGATTAGTTCCAGAACTGAGTGGTTCCAAAATTGGCTTCTCCCTCTCTTGATCACACTTTCGCTGCTCTTGCCGATCCGACACGGCGGGCGATCCTGGCTCGCCTACTCGACGGTGAAGCTTCTGTCGCCGAGTTGGCGCAACCTTTTGCTCTCACTGTGCGAGCCGTTTCCAAGCACATCGGCGTACTGGAGCAGGCCGGCTTGGTCACCCGCAGCCGGGAGGCGCAGAAACGCTTGAGCCGGATCGAGATCAAGCCGCTGCGCGACATAGACCGCTGGCTCGCTGATTACCGAAAGCTCTGGGAGGAGCGGTTCGATCGCATCGAGGCCTTGCTGCGGCGCGAACAGGCGGAGGGCACGGGTGAATGAGCGCACAGCAGCCTGTTGCGTCGCAAGCCGAACGCAGTTTCACGATCGAGCGGACATTCGCCGCGCCGGTCGAGCGGGTGTTCAGGCTATGGACCGATCCGCTGCTGGTCGCGCAATGGTGGGGTATCAAGGATTGCACCATCCCTTGCTGCGCGCTCGACGTACGGGTGGGCGGCAGATGGCGCATCGATATGCGCACCGCTGGCGGCGCGCTCTATCGCAACCAGGGCCGTTATGTCGACGTGGTCGCGAACCTGCGGCTCAGTTACACGGACGAACCGGACCCTGAGTTGCGGGAATGGGCTGGCAACCCGCCGGGACAGAGCCTCCACACAGTCACGTTTGCGGCCGACGGCGCTAGAACTCACGTCTGTTTCGAAGTGACGCTGGCTAGCGTTGCCGACCGAGAGCGGTTGCTGGCGTTGGGTATGCACCGGGGCTGGATGGAAAGCTTCGACAGGCTGGAACAGGAGATCAGCCGGCCCGGCACGGCGCAAGACATGGCCAGACCACCGCCTGAATGACAGGCTGCCCCGACCGGCGCTGCTGGCAAAAAAATCCACCGAACAATTTGTGGAGTGCTCGATGCAACAGGCTGCACAAACGATGCAAAACCGTAACGCGCCCACGAAAGGCCGCGCATTGTCTGCCGATGCGCCAGGAACGCAAAAGATCATTTCGGCCGACGACACGCCAATCGCCTATGAACGCCAGGGAAAAGGCCATCCGCTCATTCTCGTCGATGGCGCACTTTGTTCCCGCAGCATGGGTCCGAGCCGTCCGCTCGCTAAAGCGCTGGCCGCGCATTTCACTGTTTTCAGTTACGACCGCCGCGGTCGCGGCGAAAGCGGAGATACTGCGCCTTACACGACCGATCGCGAAGTGGACGACATCGAAGCCGTGCTCGATGCAGCCGGCGGAGAGGCCTTCGTCTGGGGCACCTCGTCCGGCACCATGCTGGCGCTGATGGCGGCGTCACGGCTGCCCGGTATCAGGAAGATTGCGCTTTATGAGGCGCCGCTGATCGTCGATGAAAGCCGTGCGACCACCCAGGCCGACTGGGCTGGCATTCGCACAGCCATGGCTGCCGGGCGTCGCGACGATGCAGTACGCATCTTCCTCAAATCGGTCGGCATGCCTCGCCCGCTGATCTTCCTCATGCGGCTGACGCCGATCTGGTCGAAGCTCAAGGCGGTCGCGCATACCTTGCCATATGACGGTGCGATCGTCGCCAACGATCAGCTCGGCAAGCCACTGGCCCCGGGCCAATGGGCCGCAGTCACGGTTCCGGCGCTGGTCACTGATGGCGGCCGAAGCCCGGCCTGGATGCGCCACGGCAACAAGGCACTCGCCGAGGCCTTGCCGAACGCCCGTTACCTGACGTTAGCGGGGCAGAACCATATGGTGAAACCCGCGGCTCACCTGCCAGTGCTTCTGAATTTTTTTGGCGAACACAGGATGGCCGACATCACCGCGCCGCAATGAAGCGCATGAAATGCGCCACATCCGCCTCGGTCGGCTCCTGGCCGGTGAAGGAGCGCAGATAGGCGGCGAGGTGGCTGACCCTGGCCTCGACCGGTTCCTTGAGGTCGAGCACGTAGTAGCCGATCTGCATGTAGTAGAGGACGCGGGCGCGGATGAAGGCGTCCTCGTCGTCATAGCCGTGCCGGCGGTACATGTCGCGGATGGCGGTCAGGCGCTCGTCGTCGGCCTGGTCGATCATGCGCCGCACACCGTCCGAGCGCCTTGCCCATTCGCGCACGGCGAAATCGAGCCTCGGATCGAACAGACGTTCGTCGGCCCAGCATTCGAAGACGTTCATCACGCCCATGATGATGGTCCCGGACGGGCGCCGGGCACGCTCGACGATCGCCGTGGTGTTGGTGTCGTGCCAATGCTTGAGTAACTGGTCGAGCAGATCCTGCCGGCTTTCGAAATACCAGTAGAAGCTCGAGCGCGACACGCCGAGCCTCTGGCCGAGCGAAAGCACGCGCACGCTCTCGATGCCGTCCGAGATCAGCGTCTCGAGCGCCAGATTGATCCAGTCCGAGCGGGTGACCTTGATGTTGCCGGGCGTCGGTTCGGCCTGGGGAGCGGTCATGATCATGGCCGCACAATAGGCATGGCATGAAACTCTTCGCAAGCTCTGGACAGAAGTGTCTAGACACATATGTCCAGGAGATGTATCGTAAGAGCCTCCAACGAGAGGGAGAGGCTCGTGAAATCGCATTATCGGGCAGTCGTCATCGGGGGAGGCGTGGTCGGCGCCTCGGTGCTCTATCACCTGACGCGGTTCGGCTGGAGCGATGTGGCGCTCATCGAGCGCGCCGAGCTGACGGCAGGCTCGACCTGGCACGCGGCGGCCGGCTTCCATGCGCTCAACGCCGACCCCAATGTCGCGGCGCTGCAGGACTACACGATCAAGCTCTATCGCGAGATCGAGGCCGAATCCGGCCAGAACGCCGGGCTGCACATGACCGGCGGGGTCAACATGGCGAGCGACCCGCAGCGCTGGGAATGGTTGAAATCGGCCTGGGCGGTGTTCCAGTCGGTCGGCATCGAGACCGCCCGCCTGGTGACGCCCGAAGAGATCAAGGAGATCTGCCCGATCGTCGATGTCAGCGACGTGCTGGGCGGCCTCTACGATTCCAACGAAGGCCATCTCGACCCCTACGGCACGACGCATGCCTATGTGGGGGCCGCGAAGAAGCGCGGCGCCGATGTGATCCTGCGCAACCGCGTCATCGAGCTGAAGCAGCGCGCCGACGGCGGCTGGGATGTCGTCACCGAAAAGGGCACGATCGTCGCCGAGCATGTCGTCAACGCCGGCGGCTTGTGGGCCAAGCAGGTCGGGCTGATGGCCGGCGTCGACCTGCCGGTGACGCCGATGGAGCATCACTATTTCGTCACCGAGGACATTCCGGAAGTTGCCGCCCTCGACAAGGAACTCGGCCTTGCGGTCGACCTCGACGGCTTCTCCTATCTGCGGCAGGAGCGCAAAGGCGTGCTGCTCGGCGTCTACGAGCAGAACCCGAAACACTGGAACATGGACGGCGCGCCCTGGGATTACGGCATCGAGCTTATCCCGGAGGACATCGACCGCATCAGCCCTGAGCTTTCGAAGGCCTATCAGCGCTTCCCCTGCCTGGCGAAGGCCGGCATCCGCAAATGGGTGAACGGCGCCTTCACCTTCACGCCGGACGGCAATCCGCTGGTCGGCCCGGTCAGGGGCCTCAGCAACTACTGGGTCGCCTGCGGCGTCATGGCCGGCTTCAGCCAGGGCGGCGGCGTCGGCAAGTCGCTGGCCGAATGGATGATCTACGGCGAGCCGCAGACCGACATCTTCGGCATGGACATCGCCCGCTACGGCGCCTTCGCCGCCAACCGCGAGTATCTCAGGCAGACGACGGGCCAGTTCTACGCCCGCCGCTTCGTCATGACCTTCCCCAACGAGCGGCTGCCTGCCGGCCGGCCGCTGAAGCGCCCCGGCGCTTATGACGGCATGAGCGCCGCCGGCGCCGAGTGGACGGCGTCCTGGGGTCTGGAAATCCCGGCCTATTTCGCGCCGATGGGTTTTCGCGAGGAGACGACATTGAAGCGCTCAAACGCCTTCGACATCGTTGGCGACGAGGTGCTGCAGGTCCGCCGCGCCGCAGGCCTCGTCGATACGACCGCCTTCTCGCGCTATGCCGTATCTGGCCCGAGCGCCGAGGCCTGGCTCGACCGGCTGCTCGCCTGCAGGCTGCCGAAGCCGGGCCGCGCGAAGCTGGCGCCGATGCTTGGGTCTGACGGGCGGCTGAAGGGCGATCTCACCGTGCTCAACTGGGGCGGCGGCGAATACTGGATCATGGGCTCCTATTATCTGCGCGAATTCCACATGCGCTGGTTCGAGGCGCATATGGCCGAAGGCGTCTTCGTCACCGACATCTCGGACGCTATGTCCGGCTTTCTCGTCACCGGACCCAACGCACGCAAGATCGTCGAGCGCACGACCCATCAGGACATCTCCGTCAAAACTCTGCCGTTCATGGCCTGCGGTGCGTTCGACATCGGTATGGTGCGCGCTCGGGTAGCCCGGCTGTCGATCGCCGGCGAGCTCGGCTTCGAGATCAACTGCCTGGCCACCCTGCATTCGACTCTGCGCGAGACGCTGCTTGCCGCCGGCGAGGATCTCGGCCTTGCCGAGATCGGCTACTACGCGCTGGGCGCGCTGCGGCTGGAAAAGAGCTTTGGCATCTGGTCGCGCGAGTTCACGCAAGGCTACACGCCTGGACAGACGGGGCTCGACCGCTTCATCGCCTTCGACAAGGGCGATTTCATCGGCCGCGAAGCGGCGCTCAAGGAGCACAAGGCGGGTGTCGCGCGCCGCATCGTGACGCTGGAAGTCGACGCGGTCGACGCCGACGCCAGCGGCTTCGAGCCGGTCTGGCACAAGGGCCGGCGCGTCGGCTTCGTCACCTCCGGTGGCTATGGCTACACCGTCGGCAAGAGCGTCGCCCTGGCGTTGCTGGATGACGATTTCGCCGGGCAGGGAACAGAACTTTCCGTACACATTGTCGGCGTCGAACGGCCGGCACGCGTCATCGCCGCCTCGCCATACGACCCCGAAGGCATTGCGATGCGGCAATAGGGAGGATTGGGCATGATTGACGAGGCCGCACGCGATCTGAGGCGCGAACGCCGGCGCGGACGCACCGGCGAGGCTGGCAGCGAGTCGAGCCGCCGCCCGAACTATCGCTCTTTGAAGAACCCGTTCCTGCCGCAGCCGGTCCTTTCCGACGACCAGGTCGCGGCGATCCACGACACGGCGCTGCGCGTGCTGGAGCAACTCGGCGTCAAGGTGCTGCTGCCGCAAGCGCGCGCTATCTTTGCCCGCGCCGGCGCGCTGGTCGATGAGGACAGCCAGATGGTGAAGATCGGCCGCGACATCGTGACGGCCGCACTTGCCTCGGCGCCGCGCTCGATCCCGGCGCGGGCCGGCGACCACTCCCGCGATCTCGATCTCGAACTCGGCACGATGACCTTTCTCGCCGGCTGCGGTGCCCCCAACGTCACCGACCTCGAGCGCGGCCGGCGGCCGGGCACACTTCAAGCCTTCGAGGATTTCATCCGGCTGGTGCAGCATTTCGATGTGCTGCATATGCTGGGCCCCTGCGTCGAGCCGCAGGACGTCGATACCCGCTTTCGCCACTATGCCACCGGCCGGGCGCAACTGACGCTGTCCGACAAGGTGCCTTTCGTCTTCGCGCGCGGCACGCCGCAGGTCGAGGACAGCTTCGAAATGATCCGGCTGGCGCGCGGCATCTCGGAAGACGAGTTCCGCGCCGGCGCCTATTGCTACACCGTCATCAACACCAATTCGCCTCGCCAGCTCGACATCCCGATGGCGCAAGGGATCATCGACTTTGCCCGTGCCGGCCAGGTGTCGATCATCACGCCCTTCTGCCTGGCGGGCGCGATGGCGCCGATCACGGTCGCCGGCGCGCTGACGCTACAGCACGCGGAGGCGCTGGCCGGCTTGACGCTCGCCCAGCTCGCGCGCCCCGGCGCGCCGGTGGTCTATGGTTCCTTCTCCTCCAATGTCGATATGAAGTCCGGCGCCCCGGCCTTCGGCACGCCGGAGCACGTCAAGGCCACACTTGGCGCCGGCCAACTCGCGCGCTTCACCGGCCTGCCATGGCGCTCCGGCGGCGGCAGCGCCGCCAATATTTCGGATGCTCAGGCCGCGCATGAGACACAATTCGCGCTGTGGGGCTCGGTGCTGGCAGGCGCCACCGTCTGCATCCACGCCGCCGGCTGGCTGGAAGGGGGCTTGAGCGTTTCCTTCGAAAAGCTGATCACCGACATCGAGGCCTTGCAGACGGTCGCCGAGCTTTGCGCGAAGACCCCGGGCGATGAGGATGCGATCGGCTTCGAGGCCATTGCCGAGGTGCAGCCCGGCGGCCATTTCTTCTCGGCCGCCCACACCATGACGCGCTACCGCACCGCTTTCTACGAGCCGCTGGTCGCCGATTGGTCGAATTTCGGCAACTGGACCCAGTCCGGCGGCAAGACCGCCACCGAGCGCGCCACCGGCATCTGGAAGCGGATCCTTTCCGATTTCCAGCCGCCGCAATCCGCCGCCGCTACCGCCGGTGTGCTCGACGAGTTCATCGCGCGGCGTACCGAGGAAGGTGGCGCCGCTCCGGTGTCGTAGCGGAACCTACATTCCAGACCGGGCGGCAGAGGTTCGTTCATCCGACATAGGCGCGCGGACCTCGGCCCTCGTCACCGCCGGGTCGTAGCTCTTGCGGCCGAACACTTCTTTCACCAACGGGGCGAAGAACTCCAGCGGCAGGGTCGGATAGTCCGGGTCAAAGCTGGACTGGTCCCATTTCTCGCAGAATTCGGCGCAGTCGTCGAAGTAGGGGCTGCCCCGGAAGGCCTCCCGCTTGTTCGGATTGGCCCCGACATGTTCGCCGTAGTAGAGCAGCTGGAAATCGCCATGCTTCTCAACGACCCAGGCGCACTGTTCGCGCACGAATGGCCGGATGATGGCTGCGGCATATTCGTCGTGGTTGTAAGGGGCATAGATGTCGCCGATGTCGTGCAGCAGCGCCGACACAACCCAGTCGGTGTCCGCTCCGGCATTCCACGCTCTCGTTGCTGCCTGCAGGGAGTGGCCGAGCCTCGTCACCTTGTAGCCTGACAGCGATTTGTCGAGCTCGACCATGGCCGCAAGCAGCCGGTCGGCGGTGCTGCCGGCATATTCCGTCTCGTGTTCGGTGAGAAACGCGTAGTCCTCTCGGTCACCATCCTTCATCTGCGTGAATTTCACGGTTTCCATGGTCGCTGCCTCCAATGTGTTGAATCATGCGGCCCGGCCGGACATGCCGCCCGATTACCGACCCAGTTCGACATAGATGTCCTCGCCATCCACATGGACTGGAAAGGTTCGCGCCTTCAGCTTTTCGTCGACGAGGCACTTTCCGGACCGGATCTCGAACTCCCATCCATGCCACGCACAGCGAACGAGTTCGCCGGCCCGTTCGTAAACGAATTCGGCCCTATCGGTTTGTTTGGTGGTTCCGCAGACCGGTCCCTCGCAAAGCTGGCCGGCCCGATGCGGGCATATGTTCAGCATGGCGGCGTAGCCGTCATCAAGCTGGAATATACCGACGCCTATGCGGCCGAAAGTGACGATCCTCGGCCGCTCAGCGGTTACCTCGGCGACCTTGCAGGCATAGGTCCAGGAGGGGGCTATCGCTGCCTTCATCACGCAACTCTCGCGGTTGCGACCGGTGCCTCGATGCGCTTGTAGACTTCGAGCGCGTTCAGCCCCATCACCTTCTCGCGCCAGGCCGGTGGTATATGGAGATTGGTCGGCGCGTCGAAGTCCCAATGCGGGTAGTCGGAAGCAAAGAGCAGCGTGTTCTGGCCGTCCATGTGCTCGAGCGTCTCCCAGAGGTGCTTTACGTTCCGCGGCTGCTCGAGCGGCTGGGTGCTGAAGCGGATGTTGCGGCGGCAATATTCCGACGGCAGCATCTTCAGCCATGGCGTCTCCTTGCGCAGCGCCTTGAAGTTGGCATCGAGTCGCCACATCAAAGAAGGCACCCACGAAACGCCGCATTCGATGACGACGAAGTACAGCTCGGGATATTTCTCGAACACGCCGTTGGAGATCATGCTGACCACATGGGTCATCGCCGGCTGGCTGAGCAGCGCATGAGTTTCCCAGTAATAGGCGGTCGGGCCGCTGGCGACGGCATTGTGATTGACCCCGCCCTGGCCGCCAAAATGGATCGCGAAGGGCAGGCCGACCTCCGCGCAGGCCTCGAAAATCGGATGGTAGAATGGATCGCCATAGGGGCGTTGCGAGCCGTGGCTTGCGAGAACTTGGACGATGTCCTTATGTCCGCCGAGACGCCTGATCTCAGCGGCTGCCCCGTGCGGATCGGTGGGAGAGATAATGATCGATCCCTTGAAGCGTCTGTCCTTTGGCAGCCACCAGTCGATCATGTAGTCGTTGTAGGCTCTGACCAGCGCGTTGGCGTAGTGATAGTTGGCCAGCGTCGAGGCTTCAAGCGGCTCGTCAGCCGTGAGGATCGCAACGTCGATGTCGTAGAGATCGAGGTGCTTCTCCTTCATGATCAGGTAGTTGTCTTCCTCGGTCTGCGGCTTGATGTCATGCCGTGAAAACCCCTCGGGATGCAGCCACGGGCGATGCCCATGCGGGAAGCTGCCCGCCGGGCCCGGCTTTTCGCCGCGGATCAGGAAATCGCGCCAGTAGGGATCGAGGTAGGGGAGGAGGACTTCAGCACTGGACCAGTAATTGTGCACGTCCGTGTCGACGATAAACATTGATGCATCACCTGCCGAGGAGGGTTGGATGCACGAACGGTGGACTTTAGCGCTGTCGTCGGCAACGCAATCGCCAGCCGCAGTTTAATCGAAGAAGCCGATTACCCATTGTCTGGCAGGGCAAAAAAGCGTTAGCCGATCGGGGAGCGGCTCGTTCTTTGGTGGCTGGAATGCAGATAGAATTGCTCGATACCTTCCTCGACCTGATCGAGACCCGGAACTTCAACCGGACCGCGGAACGGCTTGGCATCACCCAGTCCACCGTCTCGAGCCGCATTCGCACGCTAGAGACCCTGCTGGAAAAACAACTCTTCATTCGCAACAAGAGCGGGACGGAGCCCACCGCTGCCGGTGTGCGGTTCGAGCAGCATGCGCGCGCCGTGAAGCTCAGATGGTTGGATGCGCGCCGCGAAATCCAGTCGGTCGGCAAGTTCGACCGTCTCATCCGCATCGGCATCCAGTTCGAGCTCTACGAGCGCGTTCTGCAGGAATGGCTGGGCTGGGTAAGGACGACGATGCCCAAGCTGGCGATCTATGTCGAGATCGACTACTCCAACCAGATGATCCTGGACCTCACCACGGGCAGCCTCGATCTCGCCGTCCTCTATTCGCCGCAGCACCTTCCCGACATTCACTATGAGCAGATCGCCGAGGAAAGCTTCGTGATGGTCTCTACGCGCCGCGTGGCCTTCATGGACATCACGCCGGCGGACTACATTCGCGCCAATTATTCCGCATCCTTCAATCGCGCGCACAGACAGATGCTGCCCGAACTGGAGAACAGCCCGGTTTCAACCGGAAATGGTGGCGCTGTCGCCCATCTCCTGAGAAGCCAGGGCGGCACGGCCTTCGTCACCGAGGCGGTCGCGACGAAATTGCGGCAGGAGGAGGTGGCAGAACTCGTCGCCGACGCGCCAAGGATTTCCCATCCAATCTACTCCGCCGTGCACGTGCGGCATCACCACTCCCACACCCATGCCCGCCTGCTCAAGGCGCTCAAGCTGATGACGGTATAGCCGCCGCAGGCGCAGGCGCTATAGATCGATAGCGATGTCGCTTGTCGGCGTGCTGCAGCAGGCGAGGACAAATCCTGCCTCACGCTCGGCATCCGACAGGCCACCCATATCGTTCATGTCCACCTCGCCGCTTGCAAGCACAACCTTGCATGTTCCGCACAGGCCCATACGGCAGGAAGTCTCGACATGGATGCCCGCGGCCTCGGCAAGCTCCAGGATGGTCTCACCCGCGCTGGCCACACGATTGATGCCGCAACGCTGGAAGACAATGCTCCTTGCCTCACCTCCTTGTCCCTCGACCGCTGCGGACCTGAAGGAGCCCGAGGGCGCCGTGCCGAAGGCCTCTTCGAAGATTTCGCTTGCCGGAACCCGAAGCTCCAGAAGATGGCGGCGCATCGCTTCCATGAAAGCCGCGGGCCCGCACAAAAAGGCGGAGCGTTCCGCCGCGTCCGGCACGAGTTCGGCCAGCTTCGCCATGCCAAGCCGGCCGCCCGAGCCAAAGGCGCCAGATGTCAGGCTGCAAACGGTCTCCACCCGCAGTCCAGGCAGACGGGCAAGGCTTCGCAACTCGTTCTGGAAGAGCACATCGTCTGGCGTTCGCGCGCATTGGATGAAGCTGATGTCGAGATCGCTGCCGGCATCGTTCAGCGACCTCAGCATCGACATGAACGGTGTGATGCCGCTGCCGGCGCAGAGAAAAAGGGCCTTCTGGAAGTCACGATCCTCGAGCGTGAACTCGCCGCCGGCTTCACCGATCTCGACCGTCGCGCCCTCGACGAAATGATCGTGGAGGATGCGGGTTGCCTTGCCGTCCCTGGCGGCCTTGATCGTCAGCGCGATGCGCTGCGGACGGGTTGGCGGCGAGGCTATGGTGAAGACGCGGGAAAACTGTTCACCGTTCCAGCTGAAGCGGATGGTGGTGAACTGGCCGGCGAGGAACTTGAAACCCCGCCCGTCGATGCGCTCGAAAACCAGCGTGACGACGTCGCTCGTCTCCTGAATGCGGTCCGTGCAGACACACAGGCGCGATGTATCGAGAAGGGCACCGTTGCCGGCGAAAGCGGGCACGACATTCATGGGTCGTCTCCAAGGCGGGTGATCTGGCCTGCGATAGCAGATCGGAGCGAGTCCATGTCGCATCTCGTTAATCGAGAAAAGCGTTCACAGCTTCGCCTGAACTGATGTCGCGCGGGAGGCGTTGCCGAGGCGATTAGCTGGTCCGGAATTTGCCGTTGCTCCAGTCTGGCGAAACCCGTCCAGGGCGACTAGGTTGCGATCGGCGATGTGTCCAGCCGCGGCAGGCAAGAGGAATGACATATGACGGCGCCTGGCGATTTGATGCAGGCCTTGTTCCTGAGGCTGAAGACCGACGCGTCGCTGTCGGCGCTGCTCGGCGGCGCCGGGCTGCTCGAGCAGGCAAGCGACAAGGCTGCCTTTCCCAACGTGACCTACGGCCGCACCAGCGCCTTCGACCTGGACACCGGCGCCGACAATAACGACGACCAACTCATCACACTGCATGTCTGGTCGAAGGCCCAGGGCGAGGCCGAGACGCGGCTCATCATGGACAGCATCAGGGCGCGCCTCGACGGCGCGGCGCTCTCCATCGGCCCGCGCGGCCAGACGCGCCTGTCGCTGGAATTCGCCGAGGCCCGCTATGACGAGGACCTTGCGGTCCATCACGGGCTGCTGCGCTTTCGTGCGATCACGCAGGAAAGTGCTTGAGGATCGGCCCTAAAGCTGAGCCTGGATGGCGGCCTTGTCGATGACCGACCAGACCTCGCGTATCCGGCCGTCCTGGAACTCATAAAAGACATTCTCGGCGAAGGAGACGCGCTTGCCGTTCACCGGCAGGCCGAACAGCACGCCCTTGGGCCTGCAGTCGAAATGCAGGCGGGCCGCCACCCGCGGCGGTTCTGCAACCAGGAGCTCGATGTTGAAACGCAGATCGGGAATGGCCTGGAAATCGCCTTCCAGCATTCGGCGATAGCCCGACAGCCCGACCGTCTCGCCGTTATATTGCACCTCCCCGCCGACGAAGCGGCCGAGATTGTCCCAGTCCTGTTCGTTGAGACAGGCGATGTAGCCCTTGTAGCGATCGGCAAGGTCCTCACGCGTCATGGCGTTCTCCCGTGGTCGTTCACTTTGGCCACTAACCAGAGCACAACCGCGAACGCGAAAACCGTAGCCGCGCCGGTGATTTTCCGGCTATGAATTCTCGGCCCGGCCTGAGGGAGCCGCGGTAGCGGGATCGCAATCATAGGTCTCGCATTATGGGGGCTTTGCGGGCATGGATTTTTGGCCGTTCACCGTTCATTTCACGTTCAGCACAGATGCGTTAGAACCGTGATCATGAAAACGTTCCGCTCCCATATCCGCACCGCGACGCTGGCGCTTGCCGCAGCCGGCCTTTTTGCGTCGCAGGCGACGGCAATGCCGGTCACCCCGCCTTCGGCCGACGAGCCGATCGTGCTTGCCGCCAGCGACTGCTATGCGATCGGGCAGCAGGTTGCCGCGCAGAATGGCGGCACGCTCGCCAAGGCCTCGCAGTCGACGCGCGGCGGCCAGCCGGTCTGCGTGATCGTCGTGCTGGTGCCCGGCAAGGAGGGCCAGCGCCCGCGCCGTTCCGAGATCGTGGTGCCGCTCAACTGACCCCATCTTCCTTTCCAAGGGCTCCGTTTCCCAGGCCGGCGGAATCGGCCTATACCTCCACCCCTCAACAGGCTCAAAACCATGCGCGTGCTCGTCGTCGAGGATGACAAGGATCTCAACCGGCAGTTGGCGGATGCGCTGGTCGATGCCGGCTATGTCGTCGACCGCGCCTATGACGGCGAGGAGGGGCATTTTCTCGGCGACACCGAGCCCTACGACGCCGTCGTCCTCGATATCGGCCTGCCGCAGATGGACGGCATCAGCGTCGTCGAGCGCTGGCGCCGCGGCGGCCGCAAGATGCCGGTGCTCATCCTGACCGCGCGCGACCGCTGGAGCGACAAGGTGGCCGGCATCGATGCCGGCGCCGACGACTATGTCACCAAGCCTTTCCACATCGAGGAGGTGCTGGCGCGGGTTAGGGCGCTGATCCGCCGCGCCGCCGGCCATGCCTCGTCCGAGCTCACCTGCGGGCCGCTCAGGCTCGACACCAAGGCCTCCAAGGCCGATGTCAACGGCGTGCCGCTGAAGCTCACTTCGCATGAGTTCCGCCTGCTTGCCTATCTGATGCATCATATGGGCGAGGTGGTGTCGCGCACCGAGCTGGTCGAGCACCTCTACGATCAGGATTTCGACCGCGATTCCAACACCATCGAGGTGTTTGTCGGGCGGCTTCGCAAGAAGATGGGCATCGACATGATCGAAACCGTGCGTGGCATGGGCTATCGCATGCGAGAGCCGGAGGCGTAACGCGGAACCGCTCAAGCCAACGATGACAACGTGGCTTTCAAGGCTGCGGCTCTGGCCGCGCTCGCTGACCTTCCGCGTCATCGCCTTCTCGACGATCTGGGCGATTCTGACGCTGGTCGTCATCTTCACCCTCATCACCACGCTTTACCGCCAGGCCAGCGAGCGCGGTTTCGACAGCCTGCTTTCGGCGCATCTGTTCAACCTGATCGGCTCTGTCGGCATCTCCGACAACGGCGCGCTCACCGGCTCGCCCGACCTTGGCGATCTCCGCTTCTCAGAGCCGAATTCGGGCTGGTACTGGTCCGTGGAGCCGGCTTCCGAAGGCGTTCACGGCGAAATCCATTCCTCCTCGATGACCACATCGATCCTGTCGCCGAGCGTCGCCGAGGTGCCCTTCAACGCGAACTTCCAGCGCAGCTACGCGACCGAAGGCATCAAGGGCGAGGAGCTTGACGTCTTCGAGAGCGAGTTCGTGCTTGATGCCAAGAATCGCGCCGCGCGCTTCCGCGTCATGGGCAACCACAGCGAGCTGGAGCAGGAGATCGCGAGCTTCCAGCGCCGCCTGCTCACCTATCTCTCGCTGTTCGGCGTCGGCATGATTGCCATCAACGCCATCGCCATCCTGCTTGGTTTGCAGCCCTTGCGCCGGGTGCGCAATGCGCTGGCGATGGTGCGCGAGGGCACGGCGCAGCGGCTCGACGGACGTTTTCCCGCCGAGATCGAACCCTTGGCCAGCGAGACCAACGCGCTGATCGAGAACAACAAGCGCATCGTCGAGCGATCCCGAACCCAGGTCGGCAATCTCGCCCATTCGCTGAAGACGCCGCTTGCCGTCTTGATCAACGAGGGCCGCGCGCTCGGCGGCGTCAAGGGCCAGCTCATCGCCGAGCAGGCTGCCTCGATGCAGAAGCAGGTCGATCATTATCTGCAGCGCGCCCGCGTCGCCGCCCAGCGCGACAGCGTCGTCTTCCGCACGCCGGTGAAGCCATTGGTCGAGCGCATGGTGCGCGTGCTGCAAAAGCTCAACCCGCAGACGAAGCTGACGCTGTCGCCGCCGGCCGAGATCGTCTTTGCCGGCGAGCGCGAGGATCTTGAGGAATTGCTCGGCAATCTGCTCGACAACGCCATGAAATGGGCGAAGAGCGCGGTCGCGGTTTCGGTTGCGCTCGTTCCGGGAAGCGCCGGCCTCTTTGAAATCGTTATAGAGGATGACGGGCCCGGCATCCCCGAGGCCAGCGCGCGGGAAGTGTTGAAGCGTGGCAAAAGACTCGACGAGACGAAGCCGGGAACGGGGCTCGGGCTTGCCATTGTCGCCGACCTCGTCAACGAGTATGGAGGCGCTCTGGCGCTGGAACGGTCCGGCATGGGCGGCTTGAGGGCGGTGGTGAGATTGCGGAGCCTTCAGTGATGTTTTTTATCGATTTGCGTGCGGCCGGTCGCGGCCAAATTTCCGACAAATATCAACACTATGGGCTCGCTATCCTCCCCGATGGCGCGGCTCCTATTCCATCCCGCTCAAGAGATCCGGTTGTTGCTGGCATGAAGATTCGCGTCGCGCTCGTTTCCGCCCTGATGGCCGTTTCGGGCTGCACCACGCTGGGCAGGAGCGGTCCGACCTCTCCGGTCACGCCCATCGCCACGCCGCCGGCCGGCGGCAAGGTGGGAACCAGCATCGTCGCGGCGATGAATGGCGGGCTCATTGGCGGATCGATTGGTTCGGGTCTGAGCGATGCCGAGAAGCGCAAGGGTCTCGAGGCGGAATACAAGGCGCTGGAATACAACGCCAGCGGCCAGAAGGTGACGTGGAAGGGCGACAGCTCGACCCATTATGGCGAGGTCGTCGCGGCCCAGCCCTACCGGGTCGGCTCGCAGGACTGTCGCCAATACACGCACACCGTTTATACCAGTGGCGCGGGAGTCACTGCGCGCGGCACCGCCTGCCGCAATGCCGACGGCAGCTGGACGCCGCTGACCTAGGCGACAGCCGGCACGATTTTGATATTGATCAAGGTCGGACGGCGCATCTGCCGTCAAAGCGTCGCACGAAGGTCGTGTTGGCAGGGCAGGGCTCTGCCGTTATTGGAATAGCCATGCTGTTCTGGGTCATAGCCGCAATCCTTACGCTGGGCGCCAGCCTGGCGGTGCTTTTGCCGCTGGCCGGTGGAAGGAAAGGCGCGTCTGCGGCCGGCGATCACGACCTCGAAGTCTATCGCGACCAGCTTTCCGAGCTCGACCGCGACATGGCGCGCGGCCTGATCCAGCCGGGCGAAGCGGAAGAAGCCCGCGCCGAGATCGGCCGCCGCATCCTGCGTCTCGGCGCTGCCAGACAGCCGGACGGCGAAGCGCCGCGGCCCACGCGCGCGGCAAGGCTGGTTGCCACCGCCGCCGTGCTGGCGGTGCCGCTGGTGAGCTGGGGGCTTTATGGCGCGCTCGGCTCGCCGGACCTGCCGTCGCAGCCGCTGGCCGAGCGGCTTGCCAAGAACCCGGCCGATTCCTCGGTCGACGAGCTGGTCGCCCGCGCCGAGGCGCACCTTGCCGCCAATCCGTCGGACGGCAAGGGCTGGGACGTGCTGGCGCCGGTCTATCTGCGCCTGCAGCGCTTCCCTGATGCGATAACCGCCTATCGCAACGCCATCCGGCTCGACGGCGACAGCGCCGTCCGGCAAGCGGGTCTCGGCGAGGCGATCGCCAACGCCGCCGGCGGTATCGTCTCTGCCGAGGCTCAAAGTGCCTTCGAGGCCGCCTTGAAGCTCGACCCGGCCAACCCAAAGGCGAGCTTCTATCTGGCGATGGGGCTCGCCCAGGAAGGCAAGAAGGCCGAGGCCGCCGCCGCCTGGCAGAAGATGCTCGGCCAGCTTGCGCCGGATTCGCCCTGGCGCAGCGCTGTCCAACAGGCGCTCGCCGAAACTGAGCCTTCGGTCGCGGCAGCGGCACCAACCAACGGCCCGGATGCTCAAGCTGTCGAGGCGGCGCAGCAGATGTCGCCACAGGACCGGCAGGCGATGATCGAGACCATGGTCGCCGGCCTCGACGACAGGCTGAAGCAAAATCCGCGCGACGAGGAAGGATGGATGCGGCTCATTCGTTCCTATGTCGTGCTCGGCAAGGCCGATCAGGCGCGCGCTGCGCTCGGTCGCGCGGTGGCCGCTTTTGGCGCCGACAGCGAGCAGGCCAAAAAATTCACCGCCTTTGCCGCCTCACTCGGCGTGACGGCGACGGAGTAAGATATGACGCGCAAGCAGAAGCGATTGTCGGTGATCGTAGCGGGGCTCGCCTTCCTGGGCGCTGCGGCCGGGCTCACCTTCTACGCGCTCGGCCAGAAGGCCTCCTATTTCTACATGCCGGCCGATCTCGCCACCGCGACTGTCCAGCCCGGACAGCGTATCCGTCTCGGCGGCCTCGTCGAGAAAGGCACCATCGTGCGCGGGCAGGGGGCCACCGTCGCCTTCTCGGTCACCGACAAGCAGAAGTCGGTCAAGGTCACCTATACCGGCATCCTGCCCGACCTCTTCCGCGAGGATCAGGGCGTCATCACCGAAGGGGCATTCGGCCCGGACGGCGTCTTCGTCGCCGACAGCGTTCTAGCCAAGCATGACGAGCGCTATATGCCGAAGGAAGTCGCCGATGGCCTGAAGGCCAAGGGCGTCTGGCAGGAGAGCAAGAGCGAGTAATCATCATGGTTGAGACCGGACATTTCGCGCTCGTCCTCGCATTCGCGCTGTCGCTGGTGCAGATGCTGGTGCCGCTGGTCGGCGCCCGCACCGGCAATCAGCGACTGATGGCGGTCGGCGGTCCGGTGGCGGTCACCGGCTTTGCGCTCACCGCGCTTTCTTTCGCGGCATTGGCCACCGCCTATGCCGGCTCCGACTTCTCCGTGGCGAGCGTCTGGGAGAACTCTCATTCGCTGCAGCCGATGATCTACAAGATCACCGGCACCTGGGGGAACCACGAAGGCTCGATGCTGCTCTGGGTGCTGATCCTGACCTTTTTCGGCGCGCTTGTCGCCGTCTTCGGCAACAATCTGCCGGCGACACTCAAGGCCAACGTGATCGCCGTGCAAGGCATGATCGGCGCCGCCTTCTTCCTGTTCATCCTGGCGACCTCGAATCCCTTTATCCGGCTGAATCCCGCGCCGATAGAGGGCCGCGACCTCAACCCGATCCTGCAGGATCTCGGCCTCGCCATCCATCCGCCGCTGCTCTATCTCGGCTATGTCGGCTTCTCGATCTGCTTCTCCTTCTCGGTCGCGGCCCTCATCGAGGGCCGCATCGACGCGTCCTGGGCGCGCTGGGTGCGGCCCTGGACGCTGGTCGCCTGGATGTTCCTCACCGGCGGCATCGCCATGGGCTCCTACTGGGCCTATTACGAGCTCGGCTGGGGCGGCTTCTGGTTCTGGGATCCGGTCGAGAACGCCTCCTTCATGCCCTGGCTCGCCGGCACCGCGCTGCTCCACTCTGCGATCGTCATGGAGAAGCGCTCGGCGCTGAAGATCTGGACGCTGCTGCTTGCGATCCTCACCTTCTCGCTGTCGCTGCTCGGCACCTTCCTGGTCCGCTCAGGCGTGCTCACTTCGGTCCATGCCTTCGCCACCGATCCGGCCCGCGGCGTCTTCATTCTCTGCATCCTGACGCTGTTCATCGGCGGCTCGCTGGCGCTGTTCGCGCTGCGTGCGTCGCGGCTGACTACCGGCGGCCTGTTCCACCCGATCTCGCGCGAGGGCGCGCTGGTCCTCAACAACCTCTTCCTCACCACGGCTACCGCGACGGTGTTCGTCGGCACGCTTTACCCGCTGGCGCTCGAAGCCATCACCGGCGGCAAGATCTCGGTCGGCGCGCCCTTCTTCGACCTGACCTTCGGCCCGTTGATGCTGCCGCTGCTCGCCATCGTGCCTTTCGGCCCGCTGCTCGCCTGGAAGCGTGGCGACGTGTTTGCCGCCTCTCAGCGCTTGATGGCGGCCTTCGCGCTGGCGCTGGCCGCGGTACTAGTCACCGGGCTGTTCGTCGACGGCGCTTCGGTCTTCGCCGCGCTCGGCGTCGGCCTCGCGGTCTGGCTGGTCGCCGGCGCGCTCACCGACCTTGCCGTCAAGTCCGGTATCGGCTCGGTCGAGCCGGCCGTCATGCTGAGGCGCTTCGCCGGCCTGCCGCGCTCGGTTTTCGGCACCGCGCTTGCCCATCTCGGCCTGGGGCTCACCCTGCTCGGCATCGTCGGCACGCTGTCCTTCGGCACCGAGAAGATCCTCACCATGCGCCCGGGCGAGACGGTGGAGATGTCGGGCCACACGCTGCGCTTCGAGGGGCTCGTCCCGCGGAAGGGCCCGAACTTCACCGAGGAACGCGGCCGGTTCCAGTTGATCGGCACTGACGGCAATGCCGATGGCGAGATCACGTCCGCCAAGCGGTTCTATCCGGTGCGGCAGACGGTGACGACCGAGTCCGGCATCAGGACGCTGGGTCTCAGCCAGCTTTATCTGTCGCTCGGCGACGAAGGCAGTGACGGCTCCGTCGTCGTGCGCTTGTGGTGGAAGCCGCTGGTGACGCTGATCTGGGGCGGCGGGCTCGTGATGATGGCGGGTGCGGCCATGTCGCTGCTCGACCGCCGCCTGCGCGTCGGCGCACCCGCGAGGCGTCGCAAGCCGGCTGCCGCTGCCGTATCTGCGAGCCCGACATGAAAGCGAAGTTTTCGCTCGCCTCGCTGATCCTGCTGCTGGCCCTGGTCTTCGCCGGCACGGCGCAGGCGGTGAAGCCCGACGAGGTGCTGCCCGATCCTGCGCTGGAGGCGAGGGCGCGCGCGCTTTCAGAAGGTTTGCGCTGCATGGTCTGCCAGAACCAGTCGATCGACGAATCCGACGCCGACCTGGCGCGCGACCTGCGCATCCTGGTGCGCCAGCGCCTGGTAGCCGGCGATACCGACCAGCAGGTGATGGACTACATCGTCTCGCGTTATGGCGAGTTCGTGCTCTTGAAGCCGCGCTTCAGCCTGCGCAACGCGCTTTTGTGGGGAACGCCGGTGCTTCTGCTTTTGGCCGGCGGCATCTTCATCGTGCTGAGCGCCCGTTCGCGCCGCCCCGCACCGGACAGTGCCTTGAGTGCCGAGGAACAGGCGGCGCTGGACAAGATGCTTAGCGATTAGCGCACGAATTGCGGACCTCGGAGATTGGCCGAGACCCTTGTGTCGTCATCCACGGGCGAAGCAAGGAGCGAAGCGACGCGGCGCAGACCCGAGGATCCATTCCGTGACCTCGAGGCGTCGCGGCCGTCCAGAATTTCTGCTCTGCGGCGCCCGTCGGCCAAGGTAACGGAATGGATCCCAGGGTCTCCGCGACGCCGCTTCGCGGCTGCTCCGCCCTGGGATGACAACGCCGCGGGTGCTTCCGCCAAGCCTTCGGTGCTGCGTGCCCTCACACCTTGCCTACGCGCTCGGCCTCTACGGCTTTGACCACTGCGTCGATTTCCGCCATTGCGGCTTCGTAAGGCACCACACGACCCGCCTTTGCGTCGGCTATCCCGCGCTTGATGCCTTCGATCATCTTAGTCTCCCAATCGACTGAGACTCGAATTCGGTTGGTATGGCCTGTGGTCATTTTGAACCTCGTGATCTCACGCATCGTCGCCGATCCCCAACATTACAAAATTTTCATGTACCGGAAATGGCGCCGTAATGTGCGGCCCTCTAATCCTCTTTTCCGAGGATGCTTCGCCTGAGCGCATCCCTTCGAAAGAGGATAGGAAACCCATGAATATTGCCCCCAATTCATATTCCAGCACCCGCAAGCGCCTGATGGCGGCCGTCGCTTCCCTGGCTGTCGTCGGCACGGCTGGCGCGGCCATGCTCGCAACCGGCACCGCCCCTGTGCTGGCCGACGCGGTGCGCGTCGAGGCCCCGCAGGTGCCGAGCTTCGCCGACGTCGTCGAGCATGTCTCGCCGGCGGTCGTCAGCGTCAAGGTCAAGGCCAAGATCCAGCCGACCGCCGATAACGGCTCCGACGACCAGGACGGCTTCGACAACCTGCCCGACAATCCGCAACTGCGCCGCTTCTTTAAGGAGTTCCGCGGCTTCGGCGACCAGGGTGGCCAGCAGTTCGGCATGCGCCCCTTCGGCCATCGCAACCATGGCAATGGCGAGCCGCGCCCGGTCGCGCAAGGGTCGGGCTTCTTCATCTCCGAGGACGGCTATCTCGTCACCAACAACCACGTCGTTTCTGAAGGCTCGGACTTCACCGTCGTCACCAATGACGGCAAGGAGCTTGACGCCAAGCTGATCGGCACCGATCCGCGCACCGACCTCGCCGTGCTGAAGGTCGATGGCGGCGGCAAGTTCACCTATGTCGACTTCGCCGACGATTCCAAGATCCGCATCGGCGACTGGGTGGTGGCCGTCGGCAATCCGTTCGGCCTCGGAGGCACCGTCACCGCGGGCATCGTCTCGGCCCGCGGCCGCGACATCGGCGCCGGCCCCTATGACGACTTCATCCAGATCGACGCTTCGGTCAACCGCGGCAATTCGGGCGGTCCGACCTTCAACCTCAACGGCCAGGTGATCGGCATCAACACCGCCATCTTCTCGCCGTCGGGCGGCAGCGTCGGTATCGCATTCGACATCCCGGCCTCGACCGCCAAGCAGGTCGTGGAAGACCTGATGAAGAACGGCTCCGTCCAGCGCGGCTGGCTCGGCGTCGAGATCCAGCCCGTCACCTCCGACATCGCCGAGTCGCTCGGCCTGAAGTCGGACAAGGGCGCGCTGGTCTCGAGCGCGCAGGACGCCGGTCCGGGCAAGAAAGCCGGCATCACCGCTGGTGACGTCATCACTCAGGTGGACGGCAAGGATGTCGCCTCGCCGAAGGAGCTCGCCCGCGTGATCGGCGCCTATCAGCCCGGCAAGTCGGTCGACGTCACCGTTTGGCGCAACGGCAAGAACGAGACGGTCAAGGTCGATCTCGGCACGCTGCCTTCGAGCGACAAGCAGGCCTCGAACGAAGACAGCAACAAGCAGGCGGCGCCCGCCAAGGCCGATACGCTTGCCGATCTCGGCCTCACCGTCACCAAGTCGGAAAACGGCAAGGGCCTGGTGGTCACCGACGTCGACCCGGACAGCGATGCGGCCGACCGCGGCATCCAGCCCGGCGACGTCATCACCTCGATCAACTCGAACGAGGTGAACACCACCGACGACGTCTCCAAGGCGATGACCGACGCCTCCAGGGCGGGCCGCAAGGCCGTGCTGATGCAGATCACCCGCGACGACGCGAACCGTTTCGTCGCGCTGCCGGTCGGCAAGGGCTGATCTGACAGAGCGGTTCATCGTTTCACGGAAAAACGCAGAACCGCTCTATCTCTTTGTTTTGACGCAATTCCGGACGGAAAACCGTTCACACTTTTCCTGGAATTGCTCAGCGACTTTCCCTAGCGGCGGTTTCAACACCCCCGAGCCGCCGTCGGGAAAACATGGGGCCGAGCACGTCAGTCAGTCACCGTGTTTCGCTCCTGGCGGCAGCGGGTTTCCCATCACCCGCTGCCGCTTTAACTGAAAGACCAAAGCAATGGCTGCCCCTCAATCTTCCGGTGAAATCGCGTATAACGGCTCCATGAAGATTCTCGTCATGGAAGACGATCGCGAGGCAGCGGACTACCTCAAGAAGGCCTTCGCCGAGGCGGGCCATACCGCCCATGTCGCCGGCGACGGCGAGACCGGCTTCGCGCTTGCCGATGCAGGCGACTATGACGTGATGGTGGTCGACCGCATGATGCCGCGCCGCGACGGGCTTTCGGTGATCGCCGCGCTCCGCTCGCGCGGCAACACCACGCCGGTGCTGATCCTGTCGGCGCTGGGCGAGGTCGATGACCGCGTCACCGGGTTGCGCGCCGGCGGTGACGATTATCTGACCAAGCCTTACGCGTTTTCCGAATTGCTCGCCCGCGTCGAGGTGCTCAACCGCCGCGCCAGCGCACGGGAGTCCGAGACGGTTTACCGCGTCGGCGACCTCGAGCTCGACCGTCTGTCGCATTCGGTCAAGCGCGCAGGGCGCGAGATCACGCTGCAGCCGCGCGAGTTCCGCCTGCTCGAATATCTGATGCGCCATGCCGGCCAGGTGGTGACGCGCACCATGCTGCTCGAGAATGTCTGGGACTATCATTTCGATCCGCAGACCAACGTCATCGACGTCCACGTCTCGCGGCTGCGCGGCAAGATCGAAAAAGGCTTCGACAGGCCGATCCTGCATACGATCCGCGGCGCCGGCTACATGCTGAAGGGCGGCTAGGGCATGATCCCGAAAAAGTGGGAAGCGGTTTTCGGAAAAGATCATGCTACAACAAGGAGTTAGATCAGGATGACGATTCAACTAATCGTCATCCTGATCTAGGGAGCAAATGGCTCTTTCCCTGCCGGCCATCATGAGGACGACGGCAGCCCGGCTTTCGGCGCTTTATCTTCTGCTTTTCGCGCTCTGCGCCGTGCTGCTGGTCTTCTACATGACATCGCTGTCGGCGCGCATGCTGACGGCGCAGACCCAGGAGACCATCAACGACGAGGTGCTAGGCCTTGCCAACGCCTACCAGCGTGGTGGTCTGCCGGTGCTGGTGCGCGTCGTCGAGGCCCGTTCCCGACAGCCCGGCGCCAATCTCTATCTGATCGCCGACGCCAACGGCCAGATCCTGACCGGCAATGTGCAGAGCCTGGAACCGGGCGTCATCGAGACCGAGGGCTGGACGACCGAGCCGTTTTCCTACCAGCGCTTCGGCGAGGGCGAGCTCGACCGGTTGCGCAGCGGCGACCAGACCGCGCCTTCGACCGGTACAAGCGGCGCGCAGTCCGAGGGCGAGAAGGGCCACAACGCAATCGCGCTGGTGCTGAGACTGCCCAACCAGATGATCATGCTGGTCGGCCGCGACCTCGGCGAGCCCGAGCGCTTCCGCGCCGTCATCCGCCGCTCGCTGATGCTGGCGCTGGGCATGATGGGGCTCGGCGGGCTCTTGATCTGGTTCTTCGTCGGGCGCGCGGCGCTGAAGCGTATCGACAGCGTCTCGGAGGCGAGCCGCCGCATCATGGGCGGCGACCTCGGCGGACGCCTGCCGGTGACCGGCGCCGGCGACGAATTCGACCGCCTGTCGGCAAACCTCAACACGATGCTCGCCCGCATCGCCACGCTCAACGAGGGGCTGAAGCAGGTCTCCGACAACATCGCCCATGACCTGAAGACGCCGCTGACCAGGCTGCGCAACCGCGCCGAGGCCACACTTGCCGGCAAGCACAAGACGGCCGACTACCGTCAGGCGCTGGAGGGCACGATCACCGAGTCCGACCAGCTCATCAAGACGTTCAACGCCATCCTGATGATCTCGCGGCTGGAGGCCGGTTATTCCTCCGAGACGGCCGGCCCGGTCGACCTCGCCGCCACGGTGAGCGATGTCGTCGAGCTCTACGAACCGGTGGCGGAGGAGGCGGGCGTTGTGCTGGAAGCCACGGTGCCGGAAGCCGTCACCATCAACGGCAACCGCGAGCTGATCGGCCAGGCGCTGTCGAACATCGTCGACAACGCGATCAAATATTCGACCGGCGCCGCCGAGCGCCCGAAAGTGCGCGTCACCCTGGAGCGCGCCGGCGGCGAGGTCAAGCTTTCCGTTTCCGACAATGGCCACGGCATTCCCGACGATGCCGACCGCGCCAGGGCCACCGAACGCTTCGTGCGGCTGGAAAAGAGCCGTTCGCAGCCGGGCTCGGGCCTTGGCCTCAGCCTCGCCAAGGCAATCATGACTTTCCACAACGGCAGGCTTGATCTTCTGCCCGCCAATCCTGGATTGTCCGTGGTCATGAGTTTCCCGGCACGGGAGACGCATTGACGGCGGCGAGGATGGCAAAGAAAAAGATCGAAACCGAATGGCAGCTCCGCCCGACGCTGGTGCTTCGCCCACTGGATGGCGACCGCGCTCGGCGGGAATTGTCCGAGATCGCGGACGCAGCCGAGGAAGACGGCCTTACGCGTCTCGCCGCGTTCCTCGCCGGCAAGGGGCCGCTGCAGGATCTGCTCGCCGCCATCTTCGACCTGTCACCGTTCCTGCGTGATACGGCCCGCCGCCGGCCGGCCATTCTCGACGTGCTGTTCGACCAGACGATCGAAGCGCGGCTCAGCGACATCGGCGAGGCGATCGGCCGCGCGGCGCGGGCCGAGACTGTTTCGGAATCGAGCCTGATGATGGCGCTCAGGCAATTCAAGGCCGAGGCGCATTTCCTGATCGGGCTCGCCGACCTTTCCGGCGAGGCCGAGACCGCGCTGACGGTGCGCCGCCTCAGCGACCTGGCGGATGCCTCAACGCGTGCCGCCGTCGATTTCCTGCTGCTCGACGCGCACGGGCAGGGCAAGCTCAAGCTGCCCGATCCAAGGGACCCTGCACGCGGCTCGGGCTGGATCCTGCTCGGCATGGGCAAGCTCGGCGCGCATGAGCTGAATTTCTCCTCCGACATCGACCTCGTCGTCTTCTTCGATCCGGAGGCGCCGGCCGTCACCGATCCGCTCGACGCGACCGAGTTGTTCTCGCGCCTCACCCGCCGCCTCGTGCGCATCCTGCAGGATCGCACCGAGCACGGCTATGTCTTTCGCACCGATCTGAGGCTCCGTCCCGATCCCGGCTCGACGCCGCTGGCGATCCCGGTCGAGGCAGCGCTTCGCTACTACGAAGCGCGCGGCCAGAACTGGGAGCGCGCCGCCATGATCAAGGCGCGGCCGGTTGCGGGCGACCTTGCCGCTGGTGCGGCCTTCCTCAAGGAATTGCAGCCCTATGTATGGCGCAAATACATGGACTATGCCGCGATCGCCGACGTTCACTCGATCAAGCGCCAGATCCATGCCCACAAGGGTCATGGCGAGATCGCAGTGAAGGGTCACAACGTCAAGCTTGGCCGTGGCGGCATCCGCGAGATCGAGTTCTTCGTCCAGACGCAGCAGCTCATCGCCGGCGGCCGCTTCCCGGAGCTGCGCGGCCGCGAGACGGTGCCGATGCTTGGCGCGCTCGCCGCGCGCGGCTGGATCACGGCGGACGCGCGCGACGCGCTTACCCGGCAATACTGGTTCCTGCGCCGCGTCGAGCACGCCATCCAGATGGTGGCCGACGAGCAGACGCATATCCTACCGGAGGATGACGAGGAGCTGGAACGTATTGCCTTAATGCTGGGCTTTGCCGGCGAGGCGGAGTTTGCCGAAGCCTTCCGCGACTCGCTGCAACAGGTCGAGCGTCACTATGCGGCCCTTTTCGAGACCGCGCCCGAACTGTCGGCCGGCATCGGCAACCTGGTCTTCACCGGCGATGTCGACGATCCCGACACGCTGCGGACCTTGCATGGCCTCGGCTTCCAGCGGCCGAGCGACATCTGCCGCGTCATCCGCGGCTGGCATTTCGGCCGCTACCGGGTCACCCAGTCGGCGGAGGCGCGCGAGCGGCTGACGGAACTGACGCCAGCGCTCTTGAAGGCCTTCGGCCAGACGCGTCGCGCCGACGAGGCGCTGATGCGCTTCGACGAGTTCCTTGCCGGCCTGCCGGCCGGCATCCAGCTGTTCTCGCTGCTGCAGTCGAACCCGGCGCTGCTCAAGCTGATGGCGACGATCATGGGCGCGGCCCCGCGGCTCGCCGCCATCATCACGCGCCGGCCGCATGTCTTCGACGGCCTGCTCGATCCTGCGCTGCTCACCGAATTGCCGGACCGCGCCTATCTTTCGGCGCGGCTTGCGGCCTTCATCGAGGGCGACCGCGCCTATGAGGATGTGCTCGACCGCCTGCGCATCTTCGCCTCCGAGCAGAAATTCCTGATCGGCGTGCGCCTGCTGGCCGGCTCGATCGATCCCGTGCGAGCGGGGCGCGCTTTTTCCGACCTCGCGGATCTCACCATCGAGGCGGCGCTTCATGCAGTGATCGCCGAATTCGCGCAGCGCCACGGCAGGATTGCCGGGGGGAGGGTGGCGCTGCTCGGCATGGGCAAGCTCGGCAGCCGCGAGCTGACCGCAGGCTCCGACGTCGACCTCATTCTGCTCTATGATCACGATGCGGATGCGGAGGAATCCGACGGCGAGAAGCCGCTCGCGCCGTCGCATTACTATACCCGCATGACGCAGCGGCTGATCGCCGCCGTCTCGGCGCCGACAGCCGAAGGCGTGCTTTACGAGCTCGACCTTCGCCTGCGCCCCTCCGGCAACAAGGGGCCGGTCGCCACCCATGTCGACGCCTTCAAGAAATATCAGCGCCAGGATGCCTGGACCTGGGAGCACATGGCGCTGGCAAGAGCCCGCGCCATCGGCGGCGATGCCGAACTCTGCGCCGAGGTCGAGGAGGATGTCGCGGCGGTGCTTGCCCTTTCGTGCGACGGCGCCAAGGTCAAGGCGGAAGCCTCGGAGATGCGAGCGCTGATCGAGAAGGAAAAGCCGCCTCGTGACCTCTGGGACATCAAGCTGATCCCCGGCGGCCTCATCGACCTCGAATTCATCGCCCAAGTCGCCGTCATCACCAGCGCTACCGAACCCGGCCGCCGGGTGACCGCGACGGCGGATGTGCTGGCGCGGCTCGCGCCCGGCTTCGCGGCCGCCGGTGTCCGGCAGGAGCTTTGCGAGGCCTGGCAGCTTTATCTGGCGCTGACCCAGATGATCAGGCTCTGCCTCACTGGTGAGTTTCAGCGCGACGATGTTCCGCCCGGGCTTTCGGATCTGCTTCTGGCGGTCACCGACCTGCCGGATTTCGGTGTGCTGGAAGCACATCTCAAGGAGACTTCGCGGAAGGTCAGGACGGATTTCGATCTTTTGCTTCGCGCGGGAGCGCCGATCTCGCGAGCTTAGCCCTCAACGTCTCATTCCTTCGCGCCCCCCTCTGACCTGCCGGCCATCTCCCCCACAAGGGGGAGATTGGCAGCTTCGGCGCCGCGCTCATTCTTGCAACGTTGGAGATTGGCGAAGGCCGGCGCGACATCCGATCTCCCCCCAAGTGGGGGAGATGTCCGGCAGGACAGAGGGGGGCGCTGTCCGCCAGCGTTACAGAGGTTTCAACGAAATTAAGCCGCCACCTTCACCGTGGGCGGCGACTTCTTCAGCGGGATGCGCACCGACACGATGGTGCCGACGCCTTCGGTCGAGCGGATCTTCAGCGCGCCGCCCTGCAGTTCGGCGAGCGACCTCGAGATGGCCAGCCCAAGGCCCGAGCCCGTGTGGTTCTTGGAGAACTGGTTCTGCACCTGTTCGAACGGCCGCCCGAGCTTGCTCAGCGCCTGCTTCGGGATACCGCAGCCATTGTCTTCGATGGTGAGCACCAGCGCGCCCGAGGCGCTGCGCGCCCGGACCGTGATCCTGCCACCTTGGCCGGTAAACTTCACCGCGTTGGAGAGAAGGTTGATGGCGATCTGCTTGATCGCGCGGCGATCGGCAAAGAGCCGCATCGAGTCGGCGATGCGCGTCTCCACCGTGATCGATTTCTCCGCCGCCTGCAGCGAGATGACGCGAACCGTCTCCTTGATCAGCGGGCAGAGGTCGATCTCCTCGCTTTCCATCGAGAACTGGCCGGCCTCGATCTTCGACATGTCGAGTATGTCGTTGATGACACCGAGCAGATATTTGCCGCTGCCGTTGATATCGGCGGCATATTCCTCGTAACGCGGCGAGCCGAGCGGCCCGAACAGGCCCTGTTCCATCAGCTCGGAAAAGCCGATGATGGCGTTGAGCGGCGTGCGTAATTCATGCGACATGTTGGCGAGGAATTCGGACTTCGCCCGGTTGGCGGCCTCGGCGCGCTCCGTTTCCTTCATGTATTTGCGGTTGAGTTCGACCAGCTCCTTGGCGCGTTCCTCCTCGGCGCGCCGCGCAAGGCTGAGATCGTGGATCGTCGCCATCAGGCGCCGCTCGCTGTCGACCAGCTTTTCCTGGTGCAGCTTGATCTGGGTGATGTCGGAGCCGACCGAGACGATGCCGCCGTCGCGGGTCCTGAGCTCGTTGACCTGGAGCCAGCGGCCGTCGGCAAGCTGGCGCTCCAAGGTGACGCCGCCGTGCGGACCGTTGGCATTGGCAAGCCTGCGCTCCGAGGCGAAGGCGAGCATGCGCTCCTCCAGCATATCGCGGGTCGCGCCCGGCACCACGTCGCGGTCCGAGAGGCCGTTGTCCTTCTGGAATTTGGAGTTGCACATGATCAGCCGCTCGGCAGCATCCCACAGCACGAAGGATTCGTTGATGTTCTCGATCGCGGTCCTGAGCCGCATGTCCGCCGCTTCCGAGCGCAGCGCCAGGTGGCGCTGCTCGGTGACGTCGACGGCGATGCCGATCAGCTGGATCTCAGGCGCTTCGGGATCGATCACCTGCGCGCGGGCCCGCATCCACACCCACTGCCCGTCGGCATGTCGCATGCGGAACACCTGGTCGATATGGTCGATCTCGCGTTCGACGATGCGGTTGGCGAGCTCGAAGAGATCGCCGTCGTCGGGATGGATGATCTCGTCGACCTCGCCGAACGACAGCATCGTATCGCAGGGCTCGTAGCCCAGCATGTCGTACATCGAGCGCGACCAGTACATCTTGCCGCGCACCATGTCCCAGTCCCACAACCCGCAGCGGCCGCGCACTAGCGCCATGTCGATGCGCTGATGCGCTTCGAGATAGATGCGGTCGGCAGCCTGGGCGCGCGCCGCCTGGCCGAAATAGGCATAGAGGATGACGATCAGCACGCCGGCGGTCAGCACGAACAGAGTGACGTTGAGCGACACCGTCTTGCGCCAGCTCTCGAACACCGCCTCCTTGGGCACCAGCACCGCCGCGGCATTCTTGCGGTCGCCGGTGAGACTGACGGCGGCAAACCAATCCTTCCCGCCGATGCTGACATCCATAACGCCGGCGCGGTCGCCGAACATGAACAGCGGCTGGCCGCCGAGCACCAGGCTGTCCAGCGAGCGCCCCTGCCAGCCCGTCGACAATGGCGACACGGCGATGATCTTGAAGGTGCCGTCGGTGATGGCCAGCACGTGGCTGCGGCCCATGGCGCCCTGGCGGCTGGTGGTTTCCAGGAGGTCCACGGCGTTGGCGCCCGCCACGTTCGGATCGGCGGCTATCGCCTGCGCCATCTGGCCGGCGGCTAGGGCCAGCAGCGCCTTGGCGTCACGTTCGACCCCATCGCGGTCGTTCACCAGCGACAGGAAACGAAGTGCTGCGATGACGATCAGGAAGACGATGATCAGCGCCGGTATCGAGCGACGCAGCAAGGGCTCCGCCGCCAGCAGCCGCTGGTAGGCGGGCTCCGCGATCAGACGCGCGTTGCCGGAAAGCCCGTCGCCCCTTGCCTCGCGACGCGCAAAAGCCTTCCCTCCGGGCGCGCCCCACGCGTCCGTCTTGGCCATAAATGGCACTCCCCGATTTTGCCGCATACTTGACGATCCGGCTACGCCGCACGCCCGAATCGTCAGTAAGGAATCAAAGGTGATTCGCCTTGTCCAGAGGCGCGGCCAAAAAAGATTAAAAGTTGATTGAAATTCGTCGAAATTGCCGATCTCCCCCACAAGGGGGGAGATCGCTAGTCACGCCAGCGTCCGCTCCACGATGTCCCGCAGATCCGCCGACAGGTTCTCGGCATTCGCAATCTGCAGCAGCGCCTGCCTGGCCTTGTCCTGCCGGACGGGCTCCAGCGAGCGCCAGGAGCGCAGCGCCGTCGCCAGCCTTGCCGCCACTTGCGGGTTGCGCTTCTCGACCTCCAGCACGGTCTCGGCGAAGAAGCGGTAACCCTGGCCGTCGGCGCGGTGGAAGCCGGTCTGGTTGGCGCTGCAGAAGGTACCGATCAGCGAGCGCACCCGGTTCGGGTTGGCGATCGAGAATGCGGGATGCTGCATCAGCGCGCGCACATTGTCGACGGTCCGCTCGCCGGGCACGCCGGCCTGGATCAGGAACCATTTGTCGAGCACCAGCGCATCGCCGCGATAGCGCGCTTCGAAGCAGACGAGCGCTTCCTGCGCTTGCGTCGAACCGGCATGGCGATGCGCGAGAACCGTGAGCGCCGCCGCGCGGTCGGTCATGTTGGTTGCGGCACGAAAATGCGCGGCGGCGAGCGCCGCGCCTTCCGGCAGCAGCGACAGATAATCGAGCAGGATGTTGCGCAGCGCCCTCCGTCCGGCGCTCGCTGCGTCCGGGGTGAACGGGCCGTTATCGGCGAGGCCCAGATAAACCGCTTCGAACGACTCGCGGTTTGCCGCGGCTATCGCCCGCGCCAGCGCCTCGCGCGCGCCGAAGATGGCGTCGGGGTCGATCCCTCTGCCGATCTCGCGGGCAATGTCGGCTTCGCTCGGCAGCGACAGCGCCAAGGCGCGGTAGGCCGGCTCGAGCGCCTCGTCGCCGGCAATCCTGCCCGCCAGCTCGGCAAGCTTCACCGTAAAGGCAGGCTGCTTGCCGCCAAGCACCTGGCGGAAGGCCGCGATCAGCGCATCGGTGAGCAGCGTGTTGAACGCCTGCCAGCGCGAGAAAGAGTCGCCGTCATGGCTGGCGAGGAAGAGCTGGTCGTCGGCCTTCTGCTGCACCGAGAGCGTGATCGGCGCCGAGAAGCCGCGATTGAGCGACACCGAAGGCCGCTCGCTGACGCCCGAGAAACGCACCGTGTGCCGGCGCTTGCGGATATGGATGACGCCGTCCTCGACGGTGGCGCCGTCGACGGCTGCCCAAGCTATGGGCTTGCCGCCGGCGCCGACCAGGCCGAAGGCCAGCGGAATATGCATCAGCCGCTTGCGGCTTTCCGACGGCGTCGGCGGCACCGACTGCTCGATCTCCAGCGTGAAGGCCTTGGCCGCCGCATTGTAGGAGGAACTGACCGTCAGGTTCGGCGTGCCGGCCTGGTGGTACCAGAGCGCGAACTGCGCAAGGTCGCGCCCCGAGACGTCCTCGAACACTTTCAGAAAATCTTCGATCGTCGCCGCCTCGCCGTCATGCCGTTCGAAATAGAGGTCCATGCCGGCGCGGAAAACCTCCGGGCCCAGGATGGTGCGGATCATGCGCACCACTTCCGAACCTTTCTCGTAGACGGTCGCGGTATAGAAATTGTTGATCTCGCGGTAGCGGCGCGGCCTGACCGGATGCGCCAGCGGCCCCTGGTCCTCGGGGAATTGGTGCGCGCGCAGCGTGCGCACCTCGGCGATGCGCTTGACCGCCCGCGAACGCTGGTCGGCGGAGAATTCGTGGTCGCGGTAAACCGTCAGCCCTTCCTTCAGGCAGAGCTGGAACCAGTCGCGGCAAGTGATTCTGTTGCCGGTCCAATTGTGGAAATATTCATGCGCGATGATCGCTTCGATATTGGCGAAGTCGGCGTCGGTCGCGGTCTCCTCGTCGGCAAGCACATATTTGTCGTTGAAGATGTTGAGGCCCTTGTTTTCCATCGCGCCCATGTTGAAGTCGGAGACGGCGACGATGTTGAAGACGTCGAGGTCGTACTCGCGCCCGAAGGCTTCCTCGTCCCATTTCATCGACCGCTTCAGCGCATCCATGGCGTAGCCGGCGAGCCGTTCCTTGCCGGGCTCGACATAGATGCCGAGTTCGACCTCGCGGCCGGATAGGGTGGTGAAGCTGCCGGCGACCTTGCCGAGCGCGCCAGCCACCAGCGCGAAGAGATAGGAAGGTTTTGGGAAGGGGTCGTGCCAGACGGCGAAGTGCCGGCCATCGGCGAGCACGCCGCTTTCAACCGGGTTGCCGTTGGAAAGCAGCAGCGGCGCCTCGTTGTGGGGCGCCTCGATGCGCACGGTATAGACCGAGAGGATGTCCGGCCGGTCGAGGAAATAGGTGATGCGGCGAAAGCCCTCGGCCTCGCATTGCGTGCAATAGACATTGTTGGAGCGATAGAGGCCCATCAGCGCCTCGTTGCTGGATGGCGCGATCTCGGTCTCGAGACGCAGCTCGAAGCGCCGCGCCGCCGGCGGCTTCGGGATGGTCAGCTGGTCCGGCGTCGCCAGGTAATCGGCCGGCGCGAGCGCATGCCCGTCGATGGCAACGCCGAGCAGAGTCAAGCCGTCGCCGTCGAGCACCAGCGGCGCGGATGCGGCGACGCCTTCGCGCCGCTCGACGGTGAGCAAGGCAGTGACGCGCGTGGCATCCGGTGACAGGCGGAAATCGAGGCTGGTCTTCGGAATGAGATAGTCGCTGGGACGGTAGTCTTCGAGTTTGAAGACATGGCCGGTATCGGTGCGCATTCCGTTGGTTTTCCTGTCGATTTTCGGGCGGACAGCGGGCGTGCTGGTCCAAGAATTTTGAAGTCCGCGCTCTTTACACGAAACGGTCACTCGACAAAACTGCGCCGGGGTCTATTTCTGGGCTTCGTTTTCCGACCATCGTCACGAGGCAAGATGACCGTCGATCATGCCGTCGGCCACAACACGCTGCGCGGCATTGCGCTGAAGATCGTCTCCGTGGCGGTCTTCGTCAGCATGCAGACCAGCATCAAGGCGGCCGGCGACGTTCCCGCCGGGCAGATCGTCTTCTTCCGCTCTTTCTTCGCCATCTTCCCGATCATTGCCTTCCTGGCGTTCAAGGGGCAGCTCGCCACGGCCTTCACGACGAAACGGCCGTTCAACCACATCGCGCGCGGCATCGTCGGCGTCGGCGCTATGGGGCTTGGCTTCTTCGCGCTGACCAGGCTGCCGCTGCCGGAGGCGATCACGCTGAACTATGCCCAGCCGCTGCTGGTCGTGGTGTTCTCCTCGGTTTTCCTCGGCGAGACGATCCGCGTCTATCGCTGGAGCGCGGTCGCCGTCGGTCTGGTCGGCGTGCTCATCATCTCCTGGCCGGAACTGACGCTTTTGAATTCCGACGAGGCGCTCGACGATCAGGAGGTGCTGGGCGTCATGGCGGCGCTGATTGCAGCGGCGATCTCGGCCGTCGCCATGCTTCTGGTGCGCAATCTGGTGCAGACCGAGAGGACGGCGACCATCGTGCTGTGGTTCTCCTCGACGGCGAGCGTGCTGGCGCTGTTCACGCTGCCTTTCGGCTGGCAGGCGCTGACGCCGATGCAAGCCGCGCTGCTTGTCATGGCCGGCTTCTGCGGCGGGCTCGGCCAGATCCTGATGACGGCCGCCTACCGCCACGCGGAGGCTTCCGTCGTGGCGCCCTTCGAATACACTTCGATGATCCTCGGCGTCGTCGTCGGCTATTTCGTCTTCGGCGACGTGACGTCGCTGAACACGCTTGTCGGTGGCGTGATCGTCGTGGCCGCCGGCATCTTCATCATCTGGCGCGAACGGCGGCTCGGCCTGGAACGCACGCGGACGAGACGGGCCACGCCGCCACAGGGATAAAGGCTACGAAGCGGCCGCCCGCTCCTTGGCCAACCGTACCAGCACCGTTCGCGTCTGCTCGTCGGCCGGGAAGAAAGATTCGATCGCCAGTTCCGACAGCGTGACGTCGAGCGGCGTGCCGAACACGGTGATCGTGCTGATGAAGGACAGCACCGCGTCGCCATGCGCGAGCCGGAGCGGATGCACGATGCCGCTCGGTTCGACCGGCGCCGGCCGGCTGCTCTTCAGGCCGGACGGATAGGTGCGCAATTCGCGCTCAAGGTCGATCAGCACCGGGTCGCCGCTGGCGTCGTTCTGGTGCTTGAGCCGTTCGAGCAGATGCGCCCGCCATTCCGCGAGGTTGACGATGCGTGGCGCGACGCCGCCGGGATGAAGGCTGAGCCTGAGCACGTTGACCGGCGGCTTAAGCAGCGACGGCTCGGAAACATCGGCGAGGAACGGGCCGATCGCGGCGTTGGCGGAAACCAGATTCCAGTGCCGGTCGACCGCCAGCGCGGGGAAGGGCTCATGACCTTTTAGCACCGTCTCGACGGCCGCCATGGCAGGCGCAAGGGTCGCATCGGTGAGCGGCCTTTCGCTGAAGCTCGGTGCGAAGCCGGCGGCGAGCAAAAGCTGATTGCGCTGGCGCAGCGGTATCGAAAGCTGCTCGGCCAGATGCAGCACCATCTCGCGCGACGGCTGGGCGCGGCCGCTTTCGACGAAAGAGAGATGCCGCTGCGAGATATCGGCCTCCATGGCGAGATCGAGCTGGCTCATGCGCCGGCGCGTGCGCCATTCGCGGATGAGGCTGCCGGCGGAGACGTCGGATGTGGTCATGCGGGATGAGTAGGGCGGCGAGGGATGGAGTTCAATTACCTTGGAGGTAATGGGCAAAGCTTCTTCGTCGGAAATTGGCGAAAGCGACGGCGCTGCAATCTCCCCCCTTGAGGGGGAGATGGCCGGCAGGCCAGAGGGGGTCGCCTCAACCGCCTCAACGCCAAATGGCGCTGGCGCTCGACGCGAGGCGACCCCCTCTGTCGCCTTCGGCGACATCTCCCCCACAAGAGAGGAGATCAGCCAGTCGCCAACCCCCTCAGCTTCGCCTTCACCTCGAGGAAATCCCGCCACGCCAGCTTCTTGTGCGCCGGCGTCCTGAGCAGGTAGGCCGGGTGCAGCGTCGGCATGGCCGGAATGACGACGCTCGACGCGGTCGTATGCACACGCCAGTTGCCGCGCAGCCTGAGGATCCCCTCGGTGGTGTTGAGCAGGGTCTTGGCCGACGGCCCGCCGAGATTGACCAGCACCTTCGGATTGACCAGCTCGATCTGCCTCTCGATGAACGGCCGGCAGATCTCGGTCTCGTGCGGCGTCGGCGTGCGGTTGCCCGGCGGCCGCCACGGGATGACATTGGCGATATAGGCCGAGCTCCGGTCGAGGCCGATCGCCGCCAGCATGCGGTCGAGCAGACGGCCGGAACGGCCGACGAAGGGCAAGCCTTCGAGGTCCTCGTCGCGGCCCGGCGCCTCGCCGACCAGCATCAGGTCGGCGTTCGGATTGCCGTCGGCGAAGACCAGGTTCTTGGCGGTGAATTTGAGGTTGCAGCCGTCGAAGGCCGCCATGTGCTGGCGCAACTCATCGAGCGTCGCAGCGCTCGCCGCGAGTTGCCGCGCGAGCAGCACCTGTCCCTCGTCGGGCACCGCGGCTGTTGCCGGCATCGTGCGCGCCGGCGCATCGGGCACATGGCTTGCATCCAATCCGGGCGGAGGCGCCGGCCGCTCCGGTATCCGGCCCGCGTCGAGACTTGGCTGAGATGCCTGTCTTTCCGGAGGCCTGCTTTCACGGACCGGTGCGGCCTGTACCGGTGCGCGCTCGGTCTGCTTTGGCCGGGCCTCCGCGAACCGGTTGACGGGCGCGTCCTCGAGCGGCTCGTCGACGCCGGCGCTGGCATAGAAGGCCAGCAGCTCGGCGACATCGATGGGGTTGTTGGGGGAGGCGGTAGTCATGGCGCCACCATTGTCCGCGCGGCGTCAATTTGCAACCTCGGCGACGCCATTCTCCCCCCTTGAGGGGGAGATGTCGCCGAAGGCGACAGAGGGGGTCGGCTCGACTGGACGCGACGCCAAGGGCGGCAGGTTAGGGTTGGCGCTTTACGCGCGAGGACCCCATCTGGCCTGCCGGCCATCTCCCCCTCGAGGGGGAGATCACCCGCTTCGCGGCTTTCGCCAATCGCCTTCCGTTTGTTTCACCCCGTCGGAATCCTTGGATCCTGCACCAGATAGAACGTCCAGCGCGGCGTGTAGTCGGTGATGAGGAAATCGAAGGTCGCCGTCTTCAGCGGGTCGACCTTGCCGTTCTTGAACAGCAGCCGGTCGTAGGGTTCGAACTGGCGGTCGAAATCGGCGAAGTTGCTCGACCAGATATTGTCCGGCGTCTTGTTGCGCTGGTCGAAGGACAGGCCGTCGCCGAACACGCTCGGCTGGTCGAGGATTTCCTGCAGCTCGAACTGGAATTCCACCCAGGGCAGGGCGCTGTTGTTCAGCACGTCGATGCGCATGTACATGATGCCATTGGCGACATCGCCCGCCTTGCCGAAGGCCTCGATCGGCCTGGTGGCTCGAATGGTCAGCGTCACCGGCGTCGCCGAATTCAGCTCCTCGGTGATGACCAGCGGGTCGTCCTTGGTGCCGATTCCGGAAGCACCGGTGATGCGGAAGCCGCCAAGCTCGTCGGAAAAGGAGTAGGCGCCGGTCACCCAGACCTTCTGCGGATCGGCTTGCGCCGGAACGATCAGGAAGAGGAGCGGAAGAACCGCGCGGCCAAGCACGCCGGGCGTGAAGAGTAAGCGCTTCAATGAAAAGCCGGATGGCTTGGGAGTGCGCATGGGGCCAAGTATTGCCGATAAGCAAGCCGTCGAACAATTAAAAACATGCGCCCGCCGGCTCCCGTTTCCAATCGGCTGGCCCTGTTGGATGCTTTGCCTGGCCCGATCGAACGGGCTCGCATCGCCGGAAAACCGCGACTTTTTGTCGAAATCGGCGTTGTCACGTCAGCGCCGGTTTCGCGTCGTGAATTGATGCGCTATGCAGCGCATGAGCCAGCAAAATGCAAGAATATGGCAAGCCAGTGAGGGGCAGATGAGCGAGATCGAACGCGAGAGCATGGAATTCGACGTGGTGATCGTCGGCGCCGGTCCGGCCGGCCTTGCCGCGGCGATCCGTCTGAAGCAGCTCAACCCCGAGCTTTCCGTCGTCGTGCTGGAAAAGGGCGGCGAGGTCGGCGCCCATATCCTGTCCGGTGCCGTCGTCGATCCGATCGGCGTCGACCGTCTTCTGCCGGGCTGGCGCGAGGAGGGGGACCATCCGTTCAAGACGCCGGTCACCGACGATCATTTTCTGGTGCTTGGTCCCGCCGGCTCGTTCCGGCTACCCAACTTCCTGATGCCGCCGCTGATGAACAATCACGGCAACTACATCGTCTCGCTCGGCAACGTCTGCCGCTGGCTGGCGACCAAGGCCGAGGCGCTGGGCGTCGAGATCTATCCGGGCTTTGCCGCGGCGAGCCTCGTCTACAACGAGGCGGGCGCCGTAACCGGCGTCATCACCGGCGACATGGGCGTCGAGAAGGACGGCGCGCACGGCCCAGCCTATGCGCCGGGAATGGCGCTGATGGGCAAGTATGTGCTGATCGGCGAAGGCGCGCGCGGCTCTTTAGCCAAGCAGCTGATCGCCAAATACAAACTTTCCGAAGGCCGCGAACCCGGCAAATACGGCATCGGCCTCAAGGAACTCTGGCAGGTCAAGCCCGAGAACCACAAGCCGGGGCTGGTGCAGCACTCCTTCGGCTGGCCGCTCGACATGAAGACCGGCGGCGGCTCCTTCCTCTACCATCTTGAGGACAACCAGGTGGCGGTCGGCTTCGTCGTCCACCTCAACTACAAGAACCCTTATTTGTCGCCGTTCGAGGAGTTCCAGCGCTTCAAGACGCATCCGGCGATCAAAGGCACTTTCGAGGGCGCCAAGCGGATCGGCTATGGCGCGCGCGCCATCACCGAGGGCGGCTGGCAGTCGGTGCCGAAGCTTTCGTTCCCGGGCGGCGTGCTGATGGGCTGCGCGGCCGGCTTCGTCAATGTGCCGCGCATCAAGGGCTCGCACAACGCGGTGCTGTCCGGCATGCTGGCGGCTGAGCACGTTGCGGGCGCCATCGGCGCTGGCCGCGCCAATGACGAGTTGACCTCCTATGAGGAGGCTTGGCGCGGCAGCGACATCGGCAAGGACCTGAAGAAGGTGCGCAACGTCAAGCCGTTGTGGTCGCGCTTCGGCACCATCGTCGGCGTCGGCATCGGCGGTCTCGACATGTGGCTGAACACGCTGTTCGGCTTCTCGCCCTTCGGCACGCTGAAGCACGGCAAGGCCGATTACGCCACGCTCGAGCCGGCGTCCAAGCATCAGAAGATCGCCTATCCGAAGCCGGATGGGGTGCTGACCTTCGACCGGCTCTCCTCGGTGTTTTTGTCCAACACCAACCACGAGGAAAACGAACCGGTGCATCTCATCGTCGGCGACATGGCGCTGCAGCAGCGTTCCGAGCACGACGTTTTCGCCGGACCGTCGACCCGCTACTGCCCGGCCGGCGTCTATGAATGGGTCGACAAGGACGGCAACGCCGCCGCCGACCCCTCGGCCAAGGATGTGCGCTTCGTCATCAACGCGCAGAACTGCGTCCACTGCAAGACCTGCGACATCAAGGACCCGAACCGCAACATCAACTGGGTGCCGCCACAAGGCGGCGAAGGGCCGGTCTATCAGGGCATGTAGATGAGGGCTGCGCCCGGTGCGAAATAGGTTGCGCCAGCGCAACCCCAAGGCCGTTGAAACCACCGCTTGCTTGTGTTTTCTTTCCGCGAGGATAGGGGAGAGACGGTCATGCGCTTGGCGGTTTTGGCATGCCTTGTCGCCATCGGTGCCCTGAGTGCGCCGCAGGCTTCGGCCGGCACCAGGGTGCTGGTCCAGACGCGCAGCTATGACATTGCGGGCAATTCCGGCGCCGCGCTGATCGCGGCCATGGACGGCAGAGGCCCCAAGCACGGCTTCATGACGCATGCGATCGCCCAGACCGCCTACACGGTCGACTGGGAGCTCGGCGTCATCCAGGACAAAGGCTCATGCCGGCTCAAGCAGGCAAATGGCACGCTCAATCTCTTCTACACCTTTCCGCGCGTCGCTTCGCCGGCGACGCCTGCGCTGAAGAAGCGCTGGAACCGCTTCTTCACCGGCGTGCGCGCCCATGAGGAAACCCATGGCCGCATCGCCAGGCAAATGATGCGCGCCACCGAGCGATCGATTGTCGGCCTCAGGGTTGCCGACGACCCCTATTGCTACAAGACGCGCCGCGAGGCGCGCCAACGCATCCAGGCCACCTATGCCGAATACGAAGCCAGGCAGAACGCTTTCGATGCCAGCGAGCACCGCGACGGCGGCCATGTCGAGCATCTGATCGCGGCTCTGATGAAGCCTTAGCGGCACGATGCAGAACTGTTGATGCTGGCGGGACAGCGCCCCCTCTGTCCTGCCGGACATCTCCCCCAAAAGGGGGAGATCGACTGTCGCCACCATTTTCGCCAATCGTCTACGTTGCCGGAAAGAACGCCGCCCGCGGAACTGCCAATCTCCCCCCAAGTGGGGGAGATGTCCGGCAGGGCAGAGGGGGGCGCGAAGGATCGCTACGTCAACCCGGCGTCTTACCGCGCCGCATGAGGGAAGCCAGCGCCGTCTCGTGCTCGTCCTCGGGTCCTCTGTCGTCGGGCCGTAGCGAGAACTCGACCAGCACCGGCAGATGGTCCGAGCCGGTGTCCTCCAGCCGCGTTGCCGAATGGACCGTCAACCCGCCCTTGCTGAACACCTGGTCGATCGGCAGCCCGGCGTAGCGCCGCAGGACGTCGGGCAGCTTCCGATGCATCCAGGTCGGCCCGACCGACGGCATCAGCGTCGTACTGCTGAGCTGCGCCACCCGACGCACCGCCGCGCTCCACGGCACGGCGTTGCAGTCGCCGGCCATGATCGCGGTCTCGCCGAGCGCGGCAAGCGGTTCCGCCAGCTCGCCGATCTGCCAGTACTGCTCGCGTGGCCAGGGCCAGCTCAGATGGATCGCGGCGACATCGACGCTGGTGCCGCCGAAATCGATGGTCGCGGTCGCCATCGCGCCGCGCGGCTCGCAATGCGGCGCTGTGCCGGCGGCAAAGGGCCGGCGCGAGAGCAGCGCGACGCCGAATACGCCGTTGGGATAGGGGCAAAGGATGCGGTACGGATAGGCGCCGGTAATGTAGCCAAGCTCGGTCGTCCACATCCCCGACACCTCGTCGAGGGTGATTACGTCAGGATTGGTCCGGCCGATCAGCGACAGCACCTTTTTCGGCGTCGGATTGTCGAAGCGCAAATTCATCTGCAGCAGGCTGTAGACGATCCGGTCGGCGGGCCTGGCGACCGCCTGTTGCGGCCACAGCCTGGGCAGCGCGCTTACCGTCGTGGCGAAGCTGGCGATGGCAAAGAGCAGCACCGCTGCCGCCTGCAGCCGGTAGGAGCTTCCAAGCAGCGACAGCGCCAGCAGCGCCGTAAGCACGCTGAGATGAATGCGGAAATGCGAGAAGGAATCGAGCGCCGGATGCAGCGCGCCGAAGAACCCGGCCAGCAGCGCGGCCGAGAGTGCCATCATCGCCAGGAATGCCACCCCAGCCATCATGTTCGAGCGCGCGCCGCCTGTTGTCATCCCGGTCGTGGTCTGCCGAATGCCGCCGGCAATCTGTTTGGAGCAAGATAAGACTTCATCTTGCTCTGCCTGCTTATCGGCCAAATTGCGGCCCGAGCAAGACGACGAATTGCCTCGTTAAAGCAATTCCAGGAAAAGTGCGTAGCGGTTTTCCGTCCGGAATTGCGACAAACAAAAGGGCAATTCCAGGAAAAGTGTGCAGCGGTTTTCCGACCGGAATTGCGCTCAACAACGACATAAGCGCAATTCCAGGAAAAGTGCGTAGCGGTTTTCCGTCCGGAATTGCGCAAGACAAAGAGATTAGAGGCCGCGCCGGCCGGCTACTGGAAGGCCGTTTCGGAGAAACTTCTCAGCTTGCGCGAATGCAGCCGCTCCATCGGCATTTCGGCCAGCTTCTCCATCGCCCTGATGCCGATGGTGAGGTGCTGCGCCACCTGGCGTTTATAGAACTCGGTCGCCATGCCGGGCAGCTTCAGCTCGCCATGCAGCGGTTTGTCGGAAACGCACAGCAGCGTGCCGTAGGGCACGCGGAAGCGGAAGCCGTTGGCGGCGATCGTCGCCGATTCCATGTCGAGCGCAATCGCCCGGGACTGCGACAGGCGCTGCACCGGGCCGCGCTGGTCGCGCAGTTCCCAGTTGCGGTTGTCGATGGTGGCGACGGTGCCGGTGCGCATGATGCGCTTGAGGTCGTAACCCGAAAGCCCGGTTACCTCGGCCACCGCTTCCTGCAGCGCCACCTGGATCTCGGCCAGCGGTGGGATCGGCACCCAGACCGGCAGGTCGTCGTCCAGCACATGGTCCTCGCGCACATAGGCATGCGCCAGCACATAGTCGCCCAGCGCCTGCGTGTTGCGCAGCCCGGCGCAGTGGCCGAGCATCACCCAGGCATGCGGCCGAAGCACTGCGATATGGTCGGTGATGGTCTTGGCGTTGGACGGGCCGATGCCGATATTGACCATGGTGATGCCGCCATGGCCCGGCTTCTTCAGGTGGTAGGCCGGCATCTGCGGCAGGCGTTGCGGCGGTGTGCCTTCGGTCGCTGCGCCGGCCCCGGCCTTTGTCACCAGATTGCCCGGCTCGACGAATTCGGTATAGCCGCCACCGCCTTTCTCCATCAGGTCGCGGGCCCGCGCCACGAACTCGTCGATGTAGAACTGATAGTTGGTGAACAGCACGAAATTCTGGAAATGCTGCGGGCTGGTCGCCGTGTAATGCGTCATGCGGTGCAGCGAATAGTCGATGCGCTGCGCGGTGAACGGCGCCAGAGGCCTCGGCTCGCCGAACGCCACCTCGAAGGTGCCGTTGGCGATCTGGTCATCGGTGCCGTCGAGGTCCGGCACGTCGAACAGGTCGCGGATCGGCCGCTTGATGCGCTCGGCAGCCGTGCCGTCGACATAGGTGCCTTCCAGGAAGGCGAAATGCAGCGGGATCGGCGTCGTCGATTCCGACACCGTCACCTGCACGCCGTGATTGCGCATGATGAGCCGGAGCTGCTCGACGAGATAGTTCTCGAACAGCTGTGGCTGGGTGATCGTGGTGGCGAAATGCCCGGGCGTCGGCATATGGCCGTAGGCCTGGCGCGAGTCGATCTGGGTGAATGAGGTCGTGGTGACGCCGATCTGCGGATAGAAGGCCCGGTAGCGCTTGCTCTCGTCGCCGCCGGCGGCGAGCTTGGCGAAGGAATCGCGCAGGAATTTGGTGTTGCGGTCGTAGAGCATCTGCAGCGCCGCGACCGCCTTCTTGGCGTCGTTGAAGCTCTGCCTGCCGAAAGGCTCCGGCATGACGACCGATTCAATGGCTTGGGGATAGATTCGCTTTTCCATGGCCCAATATAGGGATTTGGAGGAGCGCTTGGGAGGGGGAGGCGGGCGCGAAGCTTGCCCTGCGGCGAAATTTCTTCGATCGTGTTTTCAAGGTGTGTTGAGATTCAGGTCAGGTCGCGTCGAAAATGGTGGCTTCCGAGAACCGGAGCGGAGCGTACTTTCTGTACGTGAGCACCGGCCTGTGCCGGCCGTAGCCTTTATTTTAACTGCCACGCCACTCATGAGTGCTTCGGCCGGCGAAGGCCGGAAGCGCAGGGAGCCGCCATTTGCAGACCGGCCTCACCTGAATCTCAACACACCTCAACCGCGCTGCAGGCTGACCAGCAACACAAAGCCGATGCCTGCCTTCTTCGGCGTCGGCGCCTCGATGATGGAGCCTGTGTCGGCGCGCATCATCGGCACGGCCAGCACCGGGGCGGCAAGCAGCATCAGGATAAGCACCGCCCGCGGCAGGAGCCGAAGCGTCTTGAGGGTGGTGGCGGCGATGCGGTTCATGGTGGTCGTTCCCGTTTCGAGTATTGGTCGTTTCAGCGGTCGAAATGGTTCATGCAGTCCAGCCGGCAGGTGTCGGCCATCCCCGATGAGCGGGCCGGACGGCCGGCTTCAGCCACCAGGATGGCGAAGACTATGCCGAACAGGCTCATCAGCAGGCAGACGATGGTGAAGCGGCGGACAAGCATTTCTCTCTCCTTCAATGGTGAGGAGAATGCCCGAATGCCTCTGAACCGGTTCTGAGACCGGTGTTCATCTGTCGTTCAAATTGATTGATACGTGCTGGCCGGCCAGGAGCCGGGAATTGCCGTGCCCGACGACGCGCCTTCGGAACAGGCCCGAAAAAGAAAACGGGGCCGCGCGGGCCCCGTTTCGCGTCGTCATTTGAACAGTGATCAGAGCTTGTGCCAGGTTTGGCTCTTGCAGATCAGCCCGCCCAGCACGCAGCCGCTCATCTTGAGCGAGGCGCCGGACAGCGTCGCCTTGCCGGAATAGGTCTTGTCGGTTTCCGGGTCGGTTATAGTGCCGGTGTACTTGTTGTCGCCGGCTGCCTTGAATGAGCCGATGGTCTTGCCGGCAAATTTGCCGGACTTCAGCGTGATCGAGAACGAGTCGCTGCCGGCGATCGCCGCAGTCGAGCCGGCCTGTGTCTTCCAATTGCCTTCGATCGGGTCGGCCCATGCGGCGCCCGCCATCATCATGGTGGCCGCCAGGGCCAGGCTCACTTTTCGAAACATGTCTGTCCTCCTCCCTACAGGTTCCGGCGGGGCTCGCTCCGCCTCTCCGTCCCTTACGCAAACGTAAGCTAATCCAGCCGCCGCCAAAACGAAAGCGGTGCCTTCGCGGAAGGTTGCAAGGATTTTGGCGGCGCGGCTCACTGAAAATGAACGGATGGAGAAAAGAGCTTCGGTTTCCGTGGTTAGCGAAGTCTTGATTTCGCGTCTCGAAATTTTCGTCGAATTTTGCGCAAATCGGCTGAATTGCTGGGTTGCTATGCTTAACAGTTTTTCGCGTTTACCTCTTGTTTTAGCTTTGTTTTCTTCAAATTAAGCAAGCCATTTAACGACGGATTCAAGGCGAGCCGTCATCCTCGAAAGCATCGAAAGAGCGGCCCGCCCCGAGGGAAATCAAGGGACAGAAGGAGGCAGCTCTCGGGAGCAGACAGGGGATTGAAATGGCACGTTTTGAAATGCTTGAAGCCGGCTTCGGCGCCATGGGGGCAACTGCCCAGGCCGACATTCTTTTCGAGCTGGGCATGATGTATGCGACCGGCCGCGATTGCGAGACCGACGTCGTTGCCGCCCACAAATGGTTCAACATCGCCGCGATCAAGGGTTCGGCCCGCGCCGCGGAGCTGCGCTCGGAACTCTCCGCCACGATGTCGAAGGCTGACATCGCCAAGGCGCTGCGCGAAGCGCGCGAATGGATGACGATGCACTGATCTTGCGTGCCAGGCGCTCGAAAGTCTTCGGGGGACAAGGCCGCGATAAGACGGCCAGCTAACAAGACCAAGAACGCGGCAGGCGGACATGCCCAGCTGCGCGCCAGACCACGATCCTGAAAAGTGGAATCCGGTTTTCAGAAAAGATCGTGGTCCAACAAAGAACAGGGAAGCGAGCGGGTTCAGGCGCGCGGGGCGCCGGGGAAGCTCGACTGCAAAAGCCGCGACCGGCCGGGACAAGGCCGGCGCGGCTTTTGCATTTGCATATTTCCCAGCGTGCTTGGCCCAAGAAATGCTCGCCGAAATGAACCAAAGCGGTATGTATTGTCCTCTCGACAGTTCCGGCGAAGGGTGGAATTGTCCCGGCTCTCAGGAACAAGCGCGGCCGGGCGGCCGCGCGCAAGTGGAGGAGTCTTATTGTCATGAAAAGATTGGGTATTTTGAGCGCGGCCGCATTGGGCCTGATGATGAGCGCATCGGTTGCCTTCGCCGACGACATCACCATTTCGGTGGTCGGCCCGATGACCGGTCAGCTCGCCACCATCGGCGACCAGTTCAAGCAGGGCGCGCAGGCCGCCGCCGACGCCATCAACGCGGCGGGCGGCGTCAACGGCTCCAAGATCAAGCTCGACATCGAAGACGACCAGTGCGACCCGAAGCAGGCGGTGTCGGTCGCCAACCGCATCGTCGCCAACGGCGTCAAGTTCGTCGACGGCCATGCCTGCTCGGGTTCGAGCATTCCGGCTTCCGCCGTCTACGCCGAATCCGGCACGCTGATGATGAGCCCGGCCTCGTCCAACCCGGTGCTGACCGACGCCGCGGCGAAGTCCGGCTGGCCGACAATCATGCGCCTCTACACGCGTGACGACGCGCAGGGCGCCTTCATCGGTCCGTGGATCGCCAAGAAATATGCCGGCAAGAACGTCGTCGTCCTGCACGACAAGAGCGCCTACGGTCAGGGCGTTGCCGATGTGGTCAAGGCGACGATGAACGCTGGTGGTCTGAAAGAAGTCGACTATGAAGGCATCAACGCCGGCGAGAAGGACTATTCGGCGTTGGTAACCAAGCTCAAGGCGCTCAAGGCCGATGTCGTCTATTTCGGCGGCTATCACCCCGAGGCCGGCCTCATCCTGCGCCAGGCTGCCGAGCAGAACGTCAAGTTCCAGCTGATCATGCCGGACTCGATCGCCACGCCGGAATTCTGGCAGGTCTCCGGTCCGGCCGGTGAAGGCACCATGTTCGTCTTCCCGTCGGACCCGCAGGCGAAGCCGGAGGCGAAGGACGCCGTGGCCAAGATCAAGGCCGGCGGCTTCACCCCGGAAGGCTTCACGCTGTTCTCCTATGCCGTGATCCAGGCGGTGGCCGAAGGCATCAAGCGCGCCGGCACCGACGATCCGGGCAAGGTTGCCGAGGCGCTGAAGGACGGCAAGCCGATCAGCACCGTCGTCGGCGACGTCATCTTCGACGAGAAGGGCGACCTGAAGAACGCCAGCTACGACATCAACCAGTGGCACGACGGCAAATACGCGCCGATCAAGCCGTAATCGGTTCTGTCAGACAGGTAGAAATGGCCGGGCTTGCCCGGCCATTTCGTTTAACCCTGGCCGTCCTCGACAAAGCGCACCAGCACCGTGCCGTCGCTCACCTGCGAGCCTTCGGCGGCGATCTCGGCGACCACCCCGTCATGCGGCGCGGCGATGGTGTGCTCCATCTTCATCGCCTCGAGGATCAAAAGCGGTTGGCCCTTGATGACTGGGTCGCCTACTGCCGCGCGCACCAGCTTGACCAGTCCCGGCATCGGGGCGCGCAGGCTCCCCGAGGCAGCCGCGGCCTCATCCGCCTTGGCGAGCGGATCCGGCGTCGCGAAAGTATAGCCGACAGCGCCTTCGAACACGGTGACGTGGCCGGGCCAGCGGGCGGTGCGCGGCAAGGTCCTGAGATCGTGCGCGTTGATCGCGTCATGCGGCGCTTCCAGCGCCACCTGGAAGCGACCGTCAGGCCGCGCCGAGACCCGTGCCAGTATGTTCTCCTCGCCGAAACGCAGGCGGACGCGGCGCGCCAGCGTGTGGAAATGCGCATAACCCGCGAGCGAGGACCACGGATCGGCGGCAGGACCCGGCGCGCCCGCGTCGGTCGCCGCCAGCGCCGCCGCGGCGATTGCCTCATCGCTTGGCGCCGGTATCGCAACCAGAGCCTCCTGATGCCTGCCGATCAGGGCGGTGTCGACATCGCCCGCCGCGAAATCGGCGTCGGCGGCGAGTGCCGCAAGGAAGGCTGTGTTGACCGTCGATCCGGCAACTTCCGTCCGGGCCAGCGCCTTGCGCAGTGCGCCAAGCGCCATGGTCCTGTCCTTGGCGTGCACCACCAGCTTGGCGATCATCGGATCGTAGAAGGGCGAGATCGCATCGCCTGCCCGCACGCCGGTTTCGATGCGCATGGCGGCGCCCTCGGGCGGTGCGTCGGGGAATTGGAGATGATGCAGCGTGCCGGTCGCCGGCAAAAATCCTTTCGATGCGTCCTCGGCATAGATGCGCGCCTCGAAGGCGTGGCCGGCAAGCGCGATCTCGGCCTGCGCCTTCGGCAGTTTCTCGCCGGACGCGACACGCAACTGCCACTCGACCAGATCGACGCCGGTGACCATCTCGGTGACGGGATGCTCGACCTGCAGCCGCGTGTTCATCTCCATGAACCAGAAGCGGTCGGCCTTCAGGCCCTCGGACGCATCGACGATGAATTCGATCGTGCCGGCGCCCGAATAATTGATCGCCTTGGCTGCCTTCACCGCGGCTTCCGCCATCGCTTTGCGCAGCGCCGGCGTCATACCGGGAGCGGGCGCCTCCTCGATCACTTTCTGATGGCGGCGCTGCGCCGAGCAGTCGCGTTCGTAAAGATGCACGGCATTGCCGAAATTGTCGCCGAACACCTGCACTTCGATATGCCGCGGCTTGTCGACATATTTTTCCACCAGCACGCGGTCGTCGCCAAAGGCGGCCTTGGCCTCGCGCCGCGCGCTCGATAGCGCCTCGGAAAAATCGTCTGGATGGTCGACGCGCCGCATGCCCTTGCCGCCGCCGCCGGCGCGCGCCTTGATCAGAACGGGGTAGCCGATCTCGCGCGCCTTGGAGGCGAGCAGCACGATTTCCTGCGCCTCGCCGTGATAGCCGGGCACCACCGGCACGCCGGCCTTTTCCATCAGCCGCTTGGCGGCGTCCTTCAACCCCATGGCGCGGATCGAAGCGGCGGACGGCCCGATGAAGACGAGACCGGCACCCGTCACCTGGTCGACGAAGTCAGGATTTTCCGACAGGAAGCCGTAGCCGGGATGGATCGCTTGCGCGCCGGTGGCAAGCGCCGCGGCAATGATCTTGTCGCCGCGCAGATAGCTTTCGCCAACGGGCGAGGGGCCGATATGCACCGCCTCGTCGGCCATCTCGACATGCAGGGCGCGGGCATCGGCATCCGAATAGACGGCAATGGTGCGCACGCCAAGCTTGCGGGCGGTGCGGATGACGCGGCAGGCAATCTCGCCGCGATTGGCGATCAGGATCTTGCCGAACATGGAGCCTCCGCAGCCAGAACTTGCTTCGAGCGAGGTTGGCGTTCCTTCGCGCCCCCCTCTGTCCTGCCAACCTGTCCAAGCGAGCGAAAATCTCACCTCGCTGCGCAAATGGATCGCCTCGTCCATGCAGTCTAGTCTCCCTCATGGGCGGCAATTGCCCGCCGATATAGTTCCGCCATCGGCTCGTCGAAGCAGCAAAAGATGATGGTTTCCGGCACGGCATTCTTTACCAGGAAAGCATTCACGGTGCCGACGGCAATGCCGGTCGCTTCGTCCTTCGGATAGCCGTAGATGCCGGTCGAGATCGCCGGAAAGGCGATCGTCCGACAGTCATGGTCGCGGGCGATTTCGAGCGAGCGACGATAGCAGGAGGCAAGCAGCTCAGCCTCGCCCTTGCCGCCGCCTTGCCAGACTGGCCCGACCGTGTGGATGACGTAGCGCGCCGGCAGCCGGTAGCCCTTGGTCAGCTTGGCGTCGCCGGTCTTGCAGCCGTTCAGCGTCCGGCATTCGGCGACCAGCTCCGGACCGGCGGCGCGGTGGATGGCGCCGTCGACGCCGCCGCCGCCGAGCAGCGACGAATTGGCGGCATTGACGATCGCATCGACGACGAGCTTGGTGATATCGCCGGTATGAACGCGGATCCTGTCGCCAAGAGTGCTCATCGTCACATCCTGAACACGCCGAATTTCGTCTCCTCGACCCCGGCATTGAGCGCGGCCGATAGGCTGAGCGCCAGCACCTCGCGCGTCTTTGCCGGATCGATGATGCCGTCGTCCCAGAGCCTTGCCGAGGAATAGAGCGGGTGGCCCTCATGCTCGTATTTCATCAGGATCGGCTTCCTGAATTTTGTCTCCTCTTCGGCGCTCCATTCGCCACCCTTGCGCTCGATGCCTTCGCGCTTGACCATGGCGAGCACGGTCGCCGCTTGCTCGCCGCCCATCACCGAGATGCGCGCGTTCGGCCACATCCACAGGAAACGGGGTGAATAGGCGCGGCCGCACATGCCGTAATTGCCGGCGCCGAACGAGCCGCCGATGATCACCGTAAGCTTGGGCACGCGTGCCGTGGCGACCGCCGTGACCAGCTTGGCGCCGTCCTTGGCAATGCCGCCGGCCTCGTATTTTCGCCCGACCATGAAGCCGGTGATGTTCTGCAAAAAGATCAGCGGAATGCCGCGCTGGCAGCAGAGCTCGATGAAATGCGCGCCCTTCAGCGCGCTTTCCGAAAACAGCACGCCATTGTTGCCGATGATGCCGACCGGCATGCCGTGCAGATGGGCAAAGCCGGTGACCAAAGTGGTGCCGTAATTCTGCTTGAATTCGTCGAACTCGGAACCGTCGACGAGACGCGCGATCACTTCGCGCACGTCATAGGGCTGGCGCAAATCCGTCGGCACGATGCCGTAGAGTTCATTCGGATCGTGTAGCGGTGGTACAGGTTTCTGCAGATTGAGGCCCACGGTCTTGGTCCGATTGAGATTCCTGACGATACGCCGGCAAATCGCCAAGGCATGCTCGTCATCCATGGCGTAGTGATCGGCCACACCGGAAAGCCTGGTGTGGACGTCGGCGCCGCCAAGCTCCTCGGCGCTGACATCCTCGCCGGTGGCGGCCTTCACCAGCGGCGGGCCGCCGAGAAAAATGGTCGCCTGGTTGCGCACCATGATCGTCTCGTCCGACATTGCCGGCACATAGGCGCCGCCCGCCGTGCAGGAGCCCATGACGCAGGCGATCTGGGGAATACCCGCCGCCGACATGTTGGCCTGATTATAGAAGATGCGGCCGAAATGCTCGCGGTCGGGAAAGACCTCGTCCTGGTTGGGCAGGTTGGCGCCGCCGCTGTCGACGAGATAGACGCAAGGCAGGTTGTTCTGCAGCGCGATCTCCTGCGCGCGAAGGTGCTTCTTCACCGTCAGCGGATAATAGGTGCCGCCCTTCACCGTGGCGTCGTTGACGACGACCATCACTTCGGTGCCTTCGACACGTCCGATGCCAGTGATGATGCCTGCGGCTGGAATGTCCTCGCCATACATCGACCACGCCGCGAACTGGCCGACCTCGAGGAAGGGCGAGCCGGTGTCGAGCAGTTGCGCCAGCCGCTCGCGCGGCAAAAGCTTGCCGCGGCCCTGGTGGCGCTCGCGCGCCTCGTCCGAGCCGCCGCGCTCAGCGCTTGCCGCCTTCTCCGCGATGTCGGCGACCAGCGCCCGCATGCGCTCGGCGTTGGCGCGGAAGGCGTCGGAGGAGGGGGAGATTTGAGAGGTGAGGGGGGGCATTGACGAACCTCAGATGATATCATATTTTACTATCACTTTGGGCTCTCGCCCTATCCCGAGAGGAGCCGACTACCAAGGTATTCGATTTGGGGAGGGCGAAAAGTCATGAAGACAGCGCACCGGCAGACGCTGGACAAGATATTTGTGAATCCGGTCAGCGCTTCGATCAAATGGCGAGATGTTGAGGCTTTGCTGGTTGCGCTCGGCGCGCGAGTGTCGGAAGGACGCGGATCGCGTGTCCGCTTCACATTGAACGGGATAACGCTTCGGGTGCATCGACCGCATCCATCGCCGGATACGAAAGCATATGTGATCCGAGAGATCAGGACCTTCCTAATAGATTCAGGTGTTGAGCTATGAAGCCCTACAAGGGATATCTGGGAACGATCGAGTTCGATGAAAACGATGTGGTGTTTCACGGTCGTATCGTGGGTATTCGCGACATCTTCACATATGAAGCCGGCTCGGCGGAAGAATTGCTGAAGGCTTTTCATGAATGCGTTGACGACTACCTCGAATTTTGCGCCGAACAGAACAAGGAGCCAGAAAAGCCTTTTTCTGGCAAACTCGCTCTGCGCACCACGCCGGAAGTCCATCGTCTTGTCAGCCGGGCGGCCTCCAGCGACGGCAAATCCATTAATCAATGGGTGTCGGACACGCTCGCCGAGGCGGCCCGTAAGCGGGTCGACGAAGGCTCGACGAAAGTGACGAGCCGAGCGCACTAGACCCCCTCCGCCATGATTTCCCGCCCGATCAGCCAGCGGCGGATTTCGCTGGTGCCGGCGCCGATCTCATAGAGCTTGGCGTCGCGCAGCAGCCGTCCCGTCGGGTAGTCGTTGATGTAGCCGTTGCCGCCGAGCAGCTGGATGGCGTCGAGCGCTATCTGCGTCGCCTTTTCAGCGGCAAACAGCACGCAGCCGGCTGCATCCTTGCGTGTGGTCTCGCCGCGGTCGCAGGCGGCGGCCACCGCATAGACATAGGCTCGGGCGGCATTCATCGTCGTATACATGTCGGCGAGTTTGCCCTGCACCAGCTGGAAGCTGCCGATCGGCTGGCCGAATTGCTTGCGCTCATGCACGTAAGGGACGGCGACGTCCAGGCAGGCCGCCATCAGCCCGATCGGCCCGCCGGAGAGCACGGCGCGCTCATAGTCGAGGCCCGACATCAGCACCTCGACGCCGCGTCCTTCCTCGTGCAGCACATTTTCGAACGGCACTTCCACATTCTCGAAGACGAGCTCGCCGGTGTTGGAGCCGCGCATGCCGAGCTTGTCGAGTTTCTGCGCCACTGAAAAGCCGGCAAAGACCTTCTCGATGATGAAGGCGGTGATGCCGCGCGAATGGCGCTCCGGGTCGGTCTTGGCGTAGACCACCAATGTCTCCGCGTCAGGGCCGTTGGTGATCCACATTTTCGAGCCGTTGAGCACATAGCGGTCGTAGCGCTTTTCGGCGCGCAACCGAAGCGACACGACGTCCGAGCCGGCGCCAGGCTCCGACATCGCCAGCGCCCCGACCTTCTCGCCGCTGCAGAGCGGCGGCAGGTATTTTTCCTTCTGCGCCGATGTTGCCCAGCGGTTGATCTGGTTGACGCAGAGATTGGAATGCGCGCCGTAGGACAGGCCGACCGAGGCCGACGCGCGCGAAATCTCCTCCATCGCCACGACATGCGCGAGATAGCCCATGCCGCTGCCGCCGAAATCCGGATCGGCGGTGATGCCGAGCAGGCCGAGCGCGCCGAGCTCGGCCCACAGATGCGCCGGGAATTCGTTGGAACGGTCGATCTCGGCCGCGATCGGCGCGATCCTGTCCTGGGCGAAGCGCCGCACGGTATCGCGCAGCGCCTCGACGTCGGCGTCAAGCCCGAAGTTCAGCGTATTCGTGTACATGACGTTCCTCCCTGCGCATGACCCGGAAAATCAACTTCGATTTTCGGAAAGGATCATGCGCAAAATTCAAAGTGCCGCAGCGTCCTTTGCGCGTTCGAATGGACGCACGGCGCTGTAGGCGTCGATTTTCGCGCCGACGAGCCGCATTGTCATTGAAAGATATGTCGTGGTGACCTCGGCGATCGACAGCCGCTCTCCCGGCCGGAACCAGACGATGACACCGGTCATCATCTGGATCAGCGCCATGGCGGTGAGCCCGACATCGTCGATCTCGAAGACGCCGGTCTCCGCGCCGTCGCGCAGGATCGCGCGCAATTCCTTCTCATAGGCCGTGCGCAGCTTGAGGATCTGCGTCAGCCGCTCATGCGAGAGGCTGCGCAATTCCATGTTCGAGACATGGGTGGCATGGCGCCGCTCGATATGGAAGGCGATGTGGTTCTCGACATAGGAGGCGAGCCGCGCGGCCGGATCGACCGTTCCCGGGCGTGCCGTATCCCAGGCTTCCAGCAGGCCTTCCATATGCTCGCGCATCAGCGTGAACAGCAAATCCTCCTTGGTCGGGAAATAGCGGTAGAGCGCTGCGGCCTGCACGCCGACTTCCGCCCCCAGCTGGCGCATCGACATCGCCTCGTAACCGAGACGCGCGATCAGGCTGACCGCCGCCTCGCGGACAGCCGCCTCGGTCTTTTCTCCGTCGGAGCCTGTGGTGCGTGCCATACGTGCCTCGATCGACGGAGGTATTAATAAAACGAACGTTCAATTAATTCAAGTGCCGTCTATCTCTCCTCTCGAGGGAGGTGTCGCCGGAGGCGACAGAGGGAGGGCGCCTTGCTTGAAGCACCGGCGCCCTTCGCGACAAGAGACAATGCAGGAGATCTACGTGAGACGACCCCCTCTGGCCTGTCGGCCATCTCCCGCGAGGGCAGGGCAATCGCATATGGCAGCGCTGGCCCCCTTTCCGACCGCTACGCGGACACCTCTCCCCCATTTCATGGGGGCGAGGAAACGCTAATCACCGAGGTCGCGCCTTGGAGGGCTTGGGTTCCTCGCCCCCGCCAAAGGCGGGGGAGAGGTGGCTCGGCGAAGCCGAGACGGAGAGGGGGAGCGCCAAATGCGATTGCCCTGCCGCGAGGGGGGGAGATACCTGGCCTAGGCGATGATCCTGAAGTCGGCAGGCGCGTCGCCGGAGGCTTCCTCGATCTCAACCTTCGAGACGAGCGCGCCCCGCGGGCCTTGCCAAAGGCGATCGATCATGGTGGCAACCGCGGCATCGGCGCCGGCGATGAACGCCGTGACCGAACCGTCGCGCTCATTGCGCACCCAGCCCGTGACGCCAAGGCGAATGGCCTCGCCGCGTGTCCAGAAGCGGTAGCTTACACCTTGCACCGTGCCGGAAACGCGCACCCGAACGGCTCTTTGCACACCCTGCATCGTCCGCTCCAGAATCTCCCCCTTCATCAATCTGGAGCAGCATAGATCAAATGCAACGGGCGCTGAGAGTTAGACGACGCGGTCAAATAAATAATTGACTCAGTCAACTGATGAGGAAATCATCGGGGTGCAATGTCTCTGGAAGGAGGTCTGCATGCCGCACCAAACCCTGGTCGATGAGATCCGCCGCTTCAACCGATTCTATACCGGCCTTGTCGGACTGCTCGATGAGACCTTGATACAGAGCCCTTACACACTGACCGAGGCCCGCGTGCTGTTCGAACTTGGCCGCAGGCCCCGACCTGCCAGCGGTGAGGCCGGCTTCCTGGCGCGCATGTTTGATCTCGATCTTGCGCCGATCGCGTCCGAATTGGCCGGCGAACTGCGCCTCGCCCCCGCCTATCTCATCAGGGTGCTTCGGAAATTCACCGCCATGGGGCTGGCTGAAATGCGCACTGGCCCGGAGAACGGGCTGAACGTTCTTTCGCTGACCATGCGGGGCAAGGCGGCGCTCGCCGATCTCGAGGCGGCGACGAACCGCGACCTTGCCCGCCTGATCGTCAAACTCGAGGACAGGCAAGCCATGGAACTTTCTGACGCGCTGAACCGCGTGACGCGCCTGCTGGAGACCGCAAGAAAGTGAAATTGCCGATAATGCTTCCCGAGAAGCAGACGTCGGCCCCGGTCAGTTCCCCCGCGCCGCCGCCAGCGCGCCGGGCAGTTCCTCGGCAAAAATGTCGAGCTCGTGGTCGAGGCCGACGCTGACCCGGATGCAGCGGTCGAGTCCAGGTGCCATCGGCTTGCGGATGAAAACGTCGCGCGAGAGCAGCGCCTGCATCACCTTCAGCGCGAAAGCCCCATCGCGACCGCAGTCTATGGTGACGAAATTGGTCGCGGACGGCAGCGGCTTCAGGCCGTTTTCCTCGGCGATGGCCGCAATGCGGCGGCGCCCGGCCGCCACGCGCGCCACCACCGAATTCAGATAGTCCTGGTCGGCCAGCGCCTCGACGCCGGCGATCTGCGCCATGCGGCTGACGCCGTAATGGTTGCGGATTTTCTCGAAATCGCGGATCACTTCCCGTTCCGCCACCGCGTAGCCGCAGCGAATGCCGGCAAGCCCGTAGGCCTTGGAGAAGGTGCGCATGCGCACGACGTTCGGCCGCGAAACATCGATCGGCGGCAGCGCCGAGGCCGGGCCCAGCTCGCCATAGGCCTCGTCCAGCACCAGCATGGTGGTTTCCGGCAGCGCTTCGATGAAGCGGATGACGTCCGGTGCTTCCCACCAGCTTCCCATCGGATTGTCGGGATTGGAGAGATAAACGAGCGGCGCCTTTTCCCTGGCCACGGCAGCGAGAAGCCCTTCGAGATCCTCCTTGTCATTGGCATAGGGGACGGTCACCAGCCGGCCGCCGACGCCGGCGATATGGAAGTTGAAGGTGGGGTAGGCGCCGAGCGAGGTCACCACCGCGTCGCCCGGCGCGACATACATGCGCGCGACAAGGCCGAGCAGGCCGTCAATGCCTTCGCCCACGACCACGTTTTCCACGTCGACATCGTGATGCGCCGCCGCCGCGACCTTGAGGTCGAAATTGTCCGGATCGCAATACATCCACTGGTCGCGCGCGACGCTCTCCATGCGGGCAATGACGCGCGGCGAGGGCCCGAAACTGCTTTCATTGGCGCCGATGCGGGCACGGAAAGGCCGGCCCCGCTCGCGCTCCTGCGCCTCCGGCCCGACGAACGGCACCGTGGTGGGAAGCGCGCCGATGATCGGCGTAAGAGGAGGGCGCTGACGCATGGCAAAGGCTCGGTTGAGAGGGCTTCTTGCTAGCGCGGGCGAAGGATGGGTGCAAGTTGGTTGACAGGGTGAAATGGCCTAGCTTGACCGGCATCCGGCCGCCGGCTTTTGGAAGGTTTGCGACTTACATGGGCCTGGTGAGCGTAGCGGCGGACGCTTGCGGTCGGCCTCCGAGTTCGATGCGGACGACGTATCGCTGGATTCTGCCTGCCGCTTTTGCTAGCGAGACGGCATGAGCAACCGATTGCCGCCCGCCTGGGCAAAGCACCTCAAGACACAGCCCTCGGCGAGGGCGGTGTCGCCGAAAGCTGCACCAGCCAAAGCCCAGCCGAAGGTCGGTCCGCCTCGCAGTCAGGTCGACGATATGCTGTTGAGGCAGGCGCTCGAGCTGCAACAAGCCGAGCAATTGCCGGAGGCCGAGGAACTCTGTCTCAAGGTTTTGGCAAGAACGCCAAACCATCCGCTGGCTTTTTACATCCTGGGAACCCTCGGCATCGGATACGACAACGAGAAGGCCTTGCGGTACTTTGCCCGTGCAGTCGGAGAGGAGCCGCGAAATCCTTACTACCACCTTAGCCTCGGTGAGGCCTACCTGAAGCTCAGCGAGTTTACGCCGGCAATCAAGCACATTCAGCGCGCCCTCGATTTGAAGCCGGATCTGGTGGAAGCGCTTTGCGCCTTGGGCGATGCTTACAAGGCGTTTGACAAGGGAGAAATGGCGCTGCCGCTCTTTGAGGAGGCGCTGAAGATCGACCGAGATCATCCTGTGGCCCAGATCGGGCTACCCGGTGCACTCGCAAGCCTCGGCCGCATGGAGGAAGCCGCGCTTCATCTGAAAGAGGCGATAGAACGGCGCATCGCGGTACCGGCTGCCTATAACGCGCTTGTGCATACGCGCAAATTCACGGAAGAGCCGCCGGAACTCGCGGCAATCCTCGCGGAGCTTCGAGACCTGGGCCAAATGCCGGAGGGAGCGGCAGCGCTCCATCACGCTGCCGGAAAGGTTCTCAACGACCTCCGTCGCTACAAGGAGGCGATGGACCACTTCAAGCAAGGGAATCAGGCAGGGGGCCAAAAATTCGACATGGGAAGCTACCGTCGCTTGGTCGATGCCATGATCGAAACCTTCACGCCCGAACTGGTGGCCTCAATGGCCGCTTATGGCAATCCCTCGGAGGTGCCTGTATTCATCGTCGGCATGCCTCGCTCGGGCACGACGCTGACTGAGCAGATCTGCGCCAGCCATCCTGATGTTCATGGCGCCGGCGAACTCAGCAAGCTTAGACGAATTGCCAATGGGATAGGCCTCAAAGACAGCCCCGACGCAAACCTCGGCAAATCGGTCGCGACGATTACTCCCGAACTGACCAAGACGCTGGCAGCGGAGCATCTTGCCTATCTGCGCGAGCGTGCTCCGCACGCGCTCCGAATCGTCGACAAGATGCCCCATAATTTCGAGCTGATTGGCCTTGTCGGCGTTCTGTTTCCCAACGCGCACATCATTCATTGTCGCCGCGACGCCATAGACAATTGTATTTCCTGTTTCGTCCTGCAGTTCAGTGAAGCGCACAGCTATAGCGCGGATCTCGAGACACTGGGGCTCTACTACAGGGAATATGATCGCCTGATGCGGCATTGGAGCAAGGTCCTTCCGGGGCGCATCTTCGAAAACCAGTATGAGACACTGATCGAAGACCAGGAGGAGCAGTCGCGCCGTCTCATAGACTATCTCGGGCTGCCATGGGACGATGCCTGCTTGCGCTATTTTGAAAGGGATGGCTCGGTAAATACTTTCAGCAGGTGGCAGGTTCGCCAGCCGATTTACAAGTCATCCGTCAAGCGGTGGAAGAATTACGAAAGCGAGATCCAACCGTTGATAGAGTCGTTGGGTGATCTTGCTGAGGTTTGATCGGTAGTCTCCAGATTATTGCCGACTTTCCCCGGAATCACGTAGCCAATTCCCACGTTCGCTCCTTTCGCTGAGACTCCGCCTACTTCCGCTCGCAAAGTCGCGTGAAGATCCGAAGCGCCTGTCAGTTCGTCATCCTTGGGTCTTCGAGACGGAGCTTCGCGTCGCTACGCCCAAGGACGAATGAATGTGAGGCTCCAGCCAATTCCGACGTTGTGATGGTTCACCGAAATGAACCGTGAATCTTGACTGACGACATGTCCGCGACCTCTCGGAATTGACTCCGACTGCACGCGATCCTGCGATCATGCCGAATGCAACCCTATGCAAATGGCGGCTCGGGGTACCGCCAGCACAAAGAAAAACCCGGCGGTTGCCCGCCGGGTTCGACTTCATCAGACGCTGCTGATTAGAACGAGCGCTGGAAGCGGAGGAGACCGCCGACGCTGTTCTTCTTGTCGGCGTTGGTCCAGTTGGAGACGGTGTCGTCGCCGAGATGGAGGTAATCAACTTCGGCGGTGACCGTCAGGCCGGGGACGATGTCGTAAGCGATGTTCGCCGCCACGCCAACGTTCTTGCCCTCGTCAGTGGAGGCCTGGATGTTGAACGAGGTCTTCTCGTTGAACTTGTAGGTGCCGCCACCCCAAACTGCCCAGTTGCCGCTCCACTGCTTGTAGAAGCCGCGGCCGCCAGCCGGGATCGCCCAGGTCGGATCGCTGAGGTTGTCGTCGGTGCCGTAGCCGGCCATGATGAACAGCGAGATCGCGTCGGTGGCGTTCACGTCCAAGCGGACTTTGCCGGCGACTTCCTCGTAGTTGCTGTCATAGGCGATGACGCCGGTGACGGCGCCCCAACCCTGCGTCCACTTCAGACCGCCGACGACATGCGGAACATAGCTGTCGATCGTGCCGACGACACCCGAGCCTTCTTCGAGCGAGAGGACCGCGGAGAAGCCGTTGCCGGCGTCGAAGTAGTACTGGACGACGTTGGTGTCGAAGTCGCCGTAGGGAACCAGCGTATCCTGGATGACGTTGCCGGCGTAGCCGATGAACGTATCGAAGGCCGATTCGTCCTTACCGACGCGCAGGCCACCGAGCTGGATCCAGGCGAAGTTCAGCGAGACACCCTTGTTGAAGGCAGGATTGCCCTGAAGATGCGTAACGCCGGCGGTGTCGGTGGTGAACTGGCCGTAGTTGTTCCGGTTGCCGAAGTTGAAGCGGGTCTCGGTGTAGGTCTTCAAGGTGCCGAGCTCGGTTTCCTGGCCGGTCCAGGTCTTCAGCGTGAAGCGGGCGTTCTTATAGAAGGTATCCTGGCTATCGCCGTCCTCATGGTCGAAGGACTTCGCGCCGTCGAACGAGCCGACGTCGCCGACGCCGATGTCGTAACGGACATAGCCGCCGATGCGCAGGCAGGTCTCGGTGCCGGGGATGTAGAAGTAGCCCGAGCCGTACACGTCGCAGATCTTGACGTATTCAGCCGGTTCCGGCTCGGCGACGGTCACCGCGTCGGCGGCGCGGGCGCCGGAAACTGCGATCAGGGCCGCAGCTGAGCCGAGAAGAAGGCTCTTGATGTTCATTTTCTGACCTCCAGTCAAAAGTTAAAAAACGGGTCTGGGTATTTTTTGCTGAAGGACAGCGTTCCCTGCCCCATCCCCACTTACCGAAAAAGATGCGCACCGCGCCGCTCCTTCGAACCAGACCTTTACCCAGGCGGCGACGGCGTTCAACCACGATCGTATCGGTGGAAGCCCTGTCCGGACGCTATACCCGGACGTTGTTGCACAAATGACACGATTTGGCCTCACTCCGAAAGCTCTCGTTAACCATTGCGGGTCGCGCGGCCTGGGAATCCGGTCGAATCCGGCGATGGCTGGACAGAAATGCGGCGCCGAGGCGAGTCGTCGACCCGGTTGCCGCCGCAGAATCGCCGCATGCGAGGGCAGGTCGGGTTGATCTGCTGTTTTTTCAGCGATTATGGCGCCGGCTTGTTGATTGTGCCGGCGCTTTTCTTTATCCAGCGCGCGACGGAGAGGTGGCCGAGTGGTCGAAGGCGCTCCCCTGCTAAGGGAGTAGAGGTCAAAAGCTTCTCGTGGGTTCGAATCCCATCCTCTCCGCCATCCTGCTTCGCGCTGCGCGCTTCGCAGGACAAGCCCCAACAGTTCGTGCGAAGCAGGATGGCGGAGAGGATGCCCTCCGAAGCCTTGGCGAAGGAGGGCCGGTTCGTGTGGTACGTGTATCTGCTTGAAAGCGAGGCTTTGGAAGGCGAGCGCTATATCGGCATAACGTCCGATTTGAAGCGGCGGATTGCCGAGCATAATTCCGGTAAGTCCAGTCACACTTCCAAGTTCATGCCGTGGCGCATCGTGACCTACGTGGCCTTCTCCAGCCAGGCTAAGGCGGCTTCATTCGAGCGTTATATCAAATCCGGATCCGGCCACGCGTTCGCCAACAGGCGTCTCTGGTGAGCATTCGCTCCAACGAACGGAAGTTGGGTGTTTTTCCAGAAAACTCAGTAATAACAATGTATTAATTCAGATTGACGCTCACCATGTCCGCTCTTCTGTTCGATTCTGACTGGAGGTCAGAAAATGAACATCAAGAGCCTTCTTCTCGGCTCAGCTGCGGCCCTGATCGCAGTTTCCGGCGCCCGCGCCGCCGACGCGGTGACCGTCGCCGAGCCGGAACCGGCTGAATACGTCAAGATCTGCGACGTGTACGGCTCGGGCTACTTCTACATCCCCGGCACCGAGACCTGCCTGCGCATCGGCGGCTATGTCCGTTACGACATCGGCGTCGGCGACGTCGGCTCGTTCGATGGTGCGAAGACGTTCGACCATGAAGACGGCGACGTGCAGGACACCTATGCGAAGAACGCCCGTTTCACGCTGAAGACGTGGACCAACCAGGAAACCGAGCTCGGCACGTTGAAGACCTACACCGAGACCCGTTTCAACTTCGGTAACCGTAACGGCTACCCGTCGCTGGATAATCCGGCCACGCAAGCCAATGAATTCAACTCTAACCCCGCTGGCAATAAGGGCGTTTCGCTGAACTTCGCCTGGATCCAGCTCGGTGGCCTGCGCGTCGGTAAGGACGAATCGGCATTCAACACGTTCATCGGCTACGCCGGCAACGTCATCAACGACACGCTGGTTCCTTACGGCGACTTCGACACCAATGTCGTCCAGTACTACTTCGACGCCGGCAACGGCTTTTCGGCGGTGGTCTCGCTCGAAGAAGGTGCGGGCACCGTTGGCACGATCGACAGCTACGTTCCGCATGTCGTCGGCGGTCTGAAGTGGACGCAGGGCTGGGGCGCCATCAGCGGCGTCGTCGCCTATGACAGCAACTACGAGGAAGTCGCCGCCAAGGCTCGCTTGGACGTGAACGTCAACGACGCGCTGTCGTTGTTCATCATGGCCGGTTACGGCACCGACGACAACCTGTCGGATCCGACCTGGGCAATTCCGGCTGGCGGTCGCGGCTTCTTCAAGCAGTGGAGCGGCAACTGGGCAGTTTGGGGCGGCGGCACCTACAAGTTCAACGAGAAGACCTCGTTCAACATCCAGGCCTCCACTGACGAGGGCAAGAACGTTGGTGTGGCGGCGAACATCGCTTACGACATCGTTCCCGGCCTGACGGTCACCGCCGAAGTTGACTACATGCACGTTGGCGACGACACCGTCTCCAACTGGACCAGCGCCGACAAGGAAAACAGCGTCGGCGGTATCCTCCGCTTCCAGCGCTCCTTCTAAGGGTTGGAACTGCACTGAAATCCAGCCCGGGCGTATCAACGCTCGGGCTGTTTTTGTTTTCGTGACTGGGACGGGGCGAGCGAAGAAGGAAAAGGGGGGGCGGTAGCTGAGCAGGTCTTTCAAGGCGATTTCGTGGGATCCGACGTTTGGCGGATGAAATCGATTTGTCTGACATAAACTCTTGAAAGGACGCTTCCGAGCAGGTAGGTGTGCCCTATCCACTCGGGGGACGTGGTCAATAATGACAAACGAAGCGATTCAGGAGGGGGGAGCCTCTGATCATTTTGCGGTATTTTCTTCTCAGAATTCGAAGTTTAGGTACACCTATAACAAGATCAGAGAAGTAAGATCGTTCAGGATCGGCGAGCTCTTTGCAGCATACCGGGACATACTCTGGGACGATGGCCGGCATAAATACAATGTCAGCTCTTTCATCGGTGAAATAGACGAGATCCTTCTGGGAGAACGTTTCAGCACCTTTGACCAGAACACCCTGGACAGTCTTATCGGTACCTTGCGCCAGCGCGGGAACAGCAATGCAACCATCAATCGTAAGATGGCTGCCCTCAGCAAGCTGCTGCGCAAGGCTCACAAGATGGGAGATATCCACAGCCTGCCCGAGTTCCGCCGCCAGAAGGAGCGGGCGGGACGGATTCGTTTCCTCGAACGGGACGAAGAGGCGAGGCTGTTCGCTGCCATCAGGAGCCGCTGCGAGGATGCTTACAGGCTCTCCGTCTTCCTTGTCGATTCCGGCTGCCGTCTCGGCGAGGCGCTCGGCCTGATCTGGAACGACATCCAGGAGCACCGCGTCTCGTTCTGGATCACCAAATCCGGCCGCAGCCGCACCATTCCGATGACCGAACGGGTCAAGGAAGTGATCAAGCTGCCGCCGACCACCGAGGGCCGACGGCCGAAGGGTCCGTTCACCAAGCTCACCCAAGCGCAGTACCGCGCCATCTGGAACGAGGCCAAGGCCGAGGTCGGTCTCGGCGCCGACGAGCAGGTGGTACCGCATATTCTGCGTCACACTTGCGCTTCGCGCCTTGTCCAGGGCGGTATCGACATCAGGCGCGTACAGATGTGGCTCGGCCACCAGACGCTGTCGATGACCATGCGTTACGCGCACCTCGCCACCAACGACCTCGACGGCTGCGTCGTCGTGCTGGAGAAGCCGCGCGCTGATGAGGTCTCGCGCCCGGCGGAGAGCTCGGTGTTTGCGTCCCCGTTGACCGCGCCGTCACCCGTCAAGACTGCCCGGAAGCAGGGCGGATCGGAGCCGGCGAAGGCGCGCCGCAAGAGCTCGAAGGGCAAATAGCTTCGCCGGGCCATTCCTTCTCCCCTTGTGGGAGAAGGTGGATCGGCGCGCAGCGCCGAGACGGATGAGGGGTGTTGGACGGAGCGCCGTCGGTGCCAAGCTGGAACACCCCTCATCCGTCGCCTTCGGCTCCACCTCCTCCCACAAGGACGGAGAAGGTGGAGCCAGCGATTGGGTCGTTGCTGGAAGTGTTATCTTTGCTCCGCAGAGCTTTTCTATACTGTCTTGGCAGCTTTTGAACCAATTCTTGTCCTGGGTTTTACTTCGGTCTGATCTGCCCCCTCAGCCCGGTCGAGAAACCCAGCAATCTCTTCCGGCATGGTGCCGGTTTCCAGGAAGGGCGCATGGCCTTGGCCGACCACCGTGATCGCCTCCATGCCGGGATGGCGCTTTTCCATCTCTTGAAGCGTCGCGGCGGACAGCAGCTTCGATTTGACGCCGCGAATGGCAAGCATCGGCACGACGGCAAGCGCCTCGAATTGTGGCCACAGATCCGGCAGCGGCTTGCTGAAGTCGACGCCGGCGAGCGTATCGACCAGAGCCGGATCGAAATCGGGCATCAGCCCGCCGTCCGTGTCGCGGCAGATGGCGGTCACCATCCGCGCCCAGTCTATGTCGTCAAGCGCAGGGAAGTCGGCGCCATGCACCCGCCGCTGCGCTTCGACCGCCTCGGCGAATGTCTTCGGTTTCGGCGCGCGGTCGAGGTAGGAGCGGATATGGGCGAGGCCTTGCGCCTCGATCACCGGGCCGATGTCGTTGAGGACAATCGCCCTCAGCACGGCCGGCTTCAGCGCGCCGAGCACATGGATGATCAGGCCGCCGCGCGAGGTGCCGATGAAGGCCGCCTCTTCGATGCCGAGTTCCGACAAGCCGGCGAGCACGTCGCCGGCTTCCACACCGACATTATAGTGGCCAATATCGGGGTCGTAGTCCGATTGGCCGCGCCCGCGATAGTCGAAAGCGATGACCTTGCGCGGCCTTTCCGCCCTGCCGGAGAGATAAAGCGCGAGCTCATGGAAGTCGCGCGCGTTGCGGGTGAGGCCGGAGAGGCAGACGACTGGCCAGCCGCCGATGTTCGCTGGGCCATAGATTCGGGCGTGGAGCTTCAGCCCTTCGGACACGACATAGAAGAAGTCGGAGAAACCTTCGCTCGCCATCGATACTGCCCTCGCTGGATTGCATGGACTGCTACAGGGGAGGGCGGAGATCGTCAAATCGGCAGAGGTTGTGGAAATCATCGACATGTTGGCGGGACAGCGCCCCCCTCTGTCCTGCCGGACATCACCCCCACAGGAGGGAGATCGGATGTCGCCGCCGCATTCGCCAATCACCAGCGTCGCAAGAGGGGCGCGACGAGAAAGCTGCCAATCTCCCCCCAAGTGGGGGAGATGTCCGGGAGGACAGAGGGGGGCGCGAAGGAACTCGGTGGCCGACGTTTGGCCGAATCGCCGCGGCATTGATTCGTGCACAAGGCGGCAGTCCTCAACTCCGCCCGTTCACGAGGTCCCCGACGATGTCGTACTTGCCTGAAATACGCATCTTGTAGACTTCGTAATTCTCCATCACGCGCTGCACGTAACTTCTTGTTTCCGTGTAGGGAATCCGCTCGATCCAGTCGACGACGGCGTCGACGTCCTTGCCGCGCGGGTCGCCGTATTTCGCAACCCACTGGGCGGCGCGGTTGGGGCCGGCATTGTAGCCGGCGAAGGTCAGCACATAGGAACCGTTGAAGCGGTCGAGCTGCTCGCCGAGGAAGGCGGAACCCAGCGTCGCATTGTAGCCGGCATCGGTTGTCAGCCGCGTTTGCGAAAAGCTCATGCCGGCCTTTTTCGCCAATTGCTTGGCGGTGCCCGGCATCAGTTGCAAAAGGCCGCGCGCGCCGGCGCTGGAAATCGCGCCGATGTTGAACTCGCTCTCCTGGCGAGCAATGGCGTAGGCCAGCGCCTTGCCGGAGCCGGAAATGTTGGCCGAATCGGGAATGACCCCCAGCGGATGCGACAGCGCGCCGACATCGATGCCGCGCTGGGCGGCGATCTTGCCAACCTTCAGCGCCATGAAATGATTGCCCTGCTTTTCGGCCAGCACCGCCAGCAGGGCGAGCTCGCCTGGGCTGGTCAGTTGTCCCGCGAGATCGCGGTAGAGCGTTTCGGCATAGCGGTCATAGCCCGCTTCCTGCAGCCGCTTGATCGCGCTCACCGCCTCGCGGCCGTCAAAGCTTTGGCGGTCGGCAGCGCTCGGTTTCGGATAGACGATGTTGAGCGTCCTGAGGCCCACGCGCTCGCCGGCGAGCTGACCATAGAAAGTCGTGCCATAGCTGGCGGCTCGCGTGAAATAGTCCTTCGCGCTGCCCGGACCGCCGACCTCCGCGGCGCGGCCGAGCCAGTAATAGGCGCGCGACAGCGACACCGGTCCCTGGGCGAGGTCGGCGATGCGCGAAAAATGCGCGGCGGCCGTGGTCGGGTCGTTGAGGCCGCGCAACGCATACCAGCCGGCATGGAACTCGGCTTCGGCAGCACTTGCCGGGCTCTCGGCCGCATGCATGGAGACAATTTTATAGGCGGTCTTCATGTCGCCCTGGTCGACCAATTCGCGCGAAAGAACGCGGCGCTCCACCCACCAGGCGTCAGGGTCGACCAGAGCTTCGCGATCGGTCGGCGCCTTCATCACAATGGCAGCGGCGTCGGCAAACTTCTGCTGCTTGCGCAGATATTCGGCCTGGGCAAAGAAATAGCCGGCAGAACGCTGCGCGGCCGGCACGGCTTTGAGCAGCTTCGCCGCGTTCTTGTCTCCCTTGTCAGCCGCCGCCCAGGCGTCCGCCAGCTGTTGCGCCCCGGCGAGGCCTGCGACACGCAGCGCCGAGGACGGCCGATCGGCATAGAACATGCGTTCCATCCGATAGCGGTGGTCGGCTGCCGGGATCAGCGTGCCGAACTCCTCGATGAAGGCGGTTTCGTCCTTCGCTTCCAGCTTCTCGCTGCGCCAGAAAGGCACCAGCACGGCGCGCGCCGCCGCTTGATTGCCCAGCGCCACCTGCGAACGGGCAAGGATCATCACGCCTTCCGGCGTCAGCGGCTGGCTGCGGCCGAAGGCCTGCACCACCACCTGCGGCGTCGGGTTCTCGTGGTAGAGCGCGCGCTCGCTGTTCTTGCGCAACGCGATCGTGCCCGGCCATCCAGGCAGCATTTTTGCAGCGTCGGCGATCTCGCCGCTCGGCACCTGGTCGCCGCCATAGAGCGCGATCGCCCAGGCCAGGATGTGCCGATCGAGCGAGGTGGCGGGCAATGAGTCGCGGGCACTGCGCGCGCCGGCGATGTCGTTGGCGGCGAGCGCGTCGAGCCCGCTCTTCAGTTGCGCGATCCCGGCCGAAGGCTGAGACGGCTGCGCCTGCCCCGGAACCTCAGGCGCTTCGTGAGCGGGGATCGCCGCCGTCGCGCGCGCATCAACGCTGCCGCCGATCGCCATCCCCGGCATCAGCGCGACGACCGCGCTGAGAAGCGCGAAGAGATGAGGCCGCCTAGTCGGCATTGTTTCTACCCAAGCGCATTGTCGGCAGGCACGGACCCTGAAGGCTCGGTCCGCAGCCTAGACTTAGGTCGTCAAAGGCTCGTAAACAAAAGGTTATGGAGGCCGTTCGAATTCCCCCTGCTGGCATTATTGCGATGCTTGCCGCTGAACCATGTCGAGACTATGGTGCGCGGCTTCGCTTTCGGTTAGAAGGCGCGCAAATTAACGGATCAACAACCCCAAAAAATCCAAAGGAGTTTGGACGACATGCTGAGAGGCTCGCTGACTGCGCTCGTCACACCGTTCGAGAAGAGCGGGCGTTTCGACGAGAAAGCCTTTCGCGCGTTTGTCGAATGGCAGATCGCCGAGGGCACCAAGGGCCTCGTTCCGGTCGGCACCACCGGCGAGTCGCCGACGTTGTCGCATGACGAGCACCGCAATGTCGTGAAGGTCTGCATCGAGGTGGCCAAGGGCAGGGTGCCGGTGGTGGCCGGGGCCGGATCCAACAACACCGAGGAAGCCGTCGGTCTGGTGCAATACGCCGAGAAGGCCGGCGCCGATGCAGCCCTGGTCGTCACGCCCTATTATAATAAGCCGACGCAGCGCGGCCTCTACGAGCATTTCGCCGCTGTCGCCAGGGCAACCAAGCTGCCGATCATCATCTACAACATCCCGCCGCGTTCGGTGATCGACATGACACCGGAGACGATGGGCAGGCTGCGTCACGACTTCAAGAACATCGCCGGTGTCAAGGATGCGACCGGCAAGGTCGAGCGCGTCTCCGAGCAGCGCTTGACCTGCGGCAAGGATTTTATCCAGCTCTCCGGCGAGGATGCCTCGGCGCTCGGCTTCAACGCGCATGGCGGCGTCGGCTGCATCTCGGTGACCTCGAATGTCGCCCCGCGCCTTTGCGCCGAATTCCAGGAAGCGACGCTGTCCGGCGACAGCGCCAAGGCGCTCGAGCTGCAGGACCGGCTCCTGCCGCTGCACAAGGCGATCTTCATGGAGCCTGGCGTGTCCGGCGCCAAATACGCGCTGTCGAAGCTGGGCAAGGTCGAGAACGTGGTCCGCTCTCCGTTGGTGACGGTCGAAGCCTCGACCGCGGAGAAGCTCGACGCGGCCATGAAGCATGCCGGCTTGATAAACTAGCGAGCCCGTTTGGAAACTCTACTCCTGCGGCCATCTGAAGGCGTCACCTGCGTTTCCGGTGCTCACGTACTATATGTACGCTCCGCTCCGGTTCTCGATGACGCCATCATCTGACTCGCAGGAGCGAGTTTCGAAACGGACTCTAGACGTCATGAATCAAGTCAAGAAAGCCGACCCCAACAACAGGACGGTCGCCGAAAACCGCAAGGCGCGCTTTTCCTACGAGGTGCTCGACACGATCGAGACCGGCCTGGTGCTGACCGGCACCGAGGTCAAGTCGCTGCGCCAGGGCCAGGCCAACATCCAGGAAAGCTACGCCTCGGCCGAAGGCGGCGAGATCTGGCTGATCAATTCCTATCTGCCGGAATATCTGCAGGCCAACCGCTTCAACCACGAGCCGCGCCGGCGCCGCAAGCTGCTCGTCAGCAAGCGCGAGATGGCGAAGCTTGCGCAAAGCGTCGAGCGTGAGGGTATGACGCTGGTGCCGCTGAAAATTTATTTCAACGATCGCGGCCGCGCCAAGCTGTTGCTCGCCATTGCCCGCGGCAAGAAGCTTCACGACAAGCGCGAGACCGAGAAGCAGCGCGACTGGTCGCGCGAGAAGGGGCGGCTCCTCAAGGAGCGCGGGTAAAACCGCCGGCTATTCCAGGCAGGGGGCAGGGGAGCCAAGGCTTGAGGAACCGCTTGATTGTCCTGGCCCTGGCTCTCGTCGTTCTGGCGCTTGCCGTCTGGGCGGAAAGCTTCTTCCGGCCTCGCGCTTTCCCGCCGGATCGCGCCGAATTCCCCATCAGGGGCATCGACGTTTCGCACCACCAGGGCAGGATCGACTGGCAGCGCGTCGCGGCCGACGATGTCGCCTTCGCCATCATCAAGGCGACCGAGGGCGGCGACTACGTCGACGATACTTTTGCCGACAATTTGCGTGCGGCCCGCGCGGCGGGCCTCGCGGTTGGCGCCTATCATTTCTTCACCTTCTGCCGCCCGGGCGCCGATCAGGCAAAGAACTTCATCTCCACCGTGCCGCCCGGCGAGCAGCTTTTGCCGCCGGTCGTCGATATCGAGTTCCACGGCAATTGTCCGCATCGACCTTCGCCTGCCGAGCTGAGCGCGGAACTCCTTGCATTCCTGGGTCCGGTCGAGGCGGCTTACGGCAAGCCGGCCATCATCTACATCACCGATGAGGCGGCGCCGACCTATACCGCTCATATCGCGGTTCGCCAGCGCTGGCTGCGCTCGATTGCGATGCCCCCGAAAGAAGACGACTGGGTCTATTGGCAATATCTCGACAAAGGTCGTGTCGACGGCATCGCCGGCGATGTCGATCTGAATGTCATGAACGGTGGCCCCGCGAGGCTCACCGAACTCTTCGTGCCGGCGCCTGAATCTAGCTTTTCAGGAACGCCGCGATCTCCTTGAAGACGTTGACGAACATCTCTTCCGTCAGCACCCCGGTGTTGGTGTTGTAGCGCGAGCAGTGGTAGCTGGAAAACAGCGTGATGCCGCCGGCCTCCTGCCGGCCGCCATGGCGAAACGGAAGGGCGGCGACACGTCCACCCAGCGCCCGCACCGTCGACTGATGCGCGATCGAGCCCAGCGTCAGGATGGCGCGCAAATTGGGGAAGCGCGCGATGGTCGGCTTGAGGAAGGTGCGGCAGGTGGAAATTTCGGCGCCGACCGGCTTGTTCTCCGGCGGCACGCAGCGCACCGCATTGGTGATCGCGGTGCCGACCAGTTGCAACCCGTCATCCGGCCTCGCCTTGAATTCCCCGCGCGCCAGGCCTTGCGCGATCAGCGTGCCGTAGAGCAGGTCGCCGGCATAGTCGCCGGTGAACGGACGCCCCGTTCGGTTGGCGCCGCGCAGGCCGGGCGCCAGGCCGACGATGAGAAGCTTGACCGTTCCCTCGCCCTCCGGCGGCATGAAGGTCGGCACCGGTGCGTTGAACCAGCCCGGCTCGCGCTCGCGCCAGGCGGCGATGAAGTCGTGCAGCCGCGGGCAGAGCGGACAGTCGCGGTCAGGCTCGGGGGAGGGCGCGGCGCTCAAGGCCGCCGCTCTCAATAGTCGTCCTCGTCGACTTCAGCCGGCTCTGGCCGGCGCACCGGCCGCTCGGACGGATCGCGACCGACCTCGCTCTTCAATGTCATCAGGTCGATGAAGTGGTCGGCCTGGCGGCGCAAATCGTCGGAGATCATCGGCGGTTGCGAGGCCATGGTCGAGATGATCGACACTTTGCGGCCGCGCCGCTGCAGCGCCTCGACCAGGGTGCGGAAGTCGCCGTCGCCGGAGAAGATGACATAGTGGTCGACGACATCGGCAAGCTCCAGCGCATCGACGGTGAGCTCGATGTCCATGTTGCCCTTGATCTTGCGGCGGCCGGTCGAGTCGGTGAACTCCTTGGCGGGCTTGGTCACCACCTTGAAGCCGTTGTAGTCCAGCCAGTCGATCAGCGGCCGGATCGAGGAATATTCCTGATCCTCGACCAGCGCGGTGTAGTAATAGGCCCGGAGCAGATAACCGCGCTTCTGGAAGCTCGACAGAAGCTTGCGGTAGTCGATGTCGAAGCCCAGCGCCCGCGAGGTGGCGTAAAGATTGGCGCCGTCGATGAAAAGAGCGATCTTTTCACGAGGATCGAACATTGAAAAACATCCCTTTTCGAAAATTGCTGTCGTCTAAATGCGCATGACGGGCGGGCCCGGTAATGGTCCCTCTTTGCCGTCCCATTCGAGATAACGCCAGATTTATGGATATCCAAGGGCGCGGACGCGGATTGCAAGCAATTGTGATCGGCACTATGTGAACGGCAGGACGATGTCCGGTTGTTGAGCGGGGCAAGGGTTCGTGTATGGTCGCTGCCGCCATAAAGCTTGTATTTCGGCGGCGTCCTTGTTATGGAGCCCGCCAGTTTTCCATCAAATCCACGCATGAAAGGGGCAGTCCATGGCCCGCGTAACCGTTGAAGATTGCATCGACAAGGTCGATAACCGTTTCGAGCTCGTACTGCTCGCCGGCCACCGTGCCCGCCAGATCAGCCAGGGCGCGCAGATCACCGTTCCTCGCGACAATGACAAGAACCCGGTCATCGCGCTGCGCGAGATCGCCGAGGAGACGCTGTCGCCCGACGACCTCAAGGAAGACCTGATCCATTCGCTGCAGAAGCATGTCGAGGTCGACGAACCGGAGGCCGATGGCGAGGCGATCGCCGACCAGACCGGCGCCGCCGCCGCGACGGCCGATACCGACGATGCCGAAGAGAACATCGCCTTCGACCGGATGAGCGAGGAAGACCTGCTCGCCGGCATCGAGGGTCTGGTGCCGCCGGAAAAGAGCGACGACTACTAAGAGCTTTTGACAATTCCGCTCAGCCGATCGTTGAGCGGATTCTGAAAAGCTTCGGAGGTCGCCTGGATCAAGCATCCGGCACTTCCGTATCGTCACTTTCGTGGCTATCTATGACATGCGCCGCAAGCAACTGCGGCGCATGATTCATTTCAGCACCGCGAGATCCCGCCCATGATGCGTCAGTATGAGCTTGTCGAGCGCGTGCAGCGCTACAAGCCAGACGTAAACGAGGCGCTGCTCAACAAGGCCTATGTCTACGCCATGCAGAAGCATGGCCATCAGAAGCGTGCCTCGGGCGATCCCTATTTCTCGCATCCGCTGGAAGTCGCCGCCATCCTCACCGAGATGCACATGGACGAGGCGACGATCGCCGTTGCCCTTTTGCACGATACGATCGAGGACACGACCGCGACCCGGGCCGAGATCGACGAGCTGTTCGGCCCCGAAATGGGCAAGCTGGTCGAGGGCCTGACCAAGCTGAAGAAGCTCGATCTCGTCTCCAAGAAGGCCGAGCAGGCCGAGAATCTGCGCAAGCTGCTGCTGGCGATCTCAGAGGACATTCGCGTTCTGCTGGTCAAGCTCGCCGACCGCCTGCACAACATGCGCACGCTCGACCATATGCCGGAGTCCAAGCGCCTGCGCATCGCCGAGGAGACGATGGACATCTATGCGCCGCTCGCGGGGCGCATGGGCATGCAAGGCATGCGCGAGGAGCTGGAAGAGATTGCCTTCCGCTACATCAATCCGGAAGCCTATCGCGCCGTCACTGCAAGGCTGGCCGAAATCTTCGAGCGCAACAAGGGCGTGCTGGACGAGATCGAGAAGGCGCTGTCGGGCCTGTTCGAAAAGCATGCGATCAAGGCCAGCGTCAAAAGCCGGCAGAAGAAGCCGTGGTCGGTGTTCCGCAAGATGGAAGCCAAGGCGCTGTCCTTCGAGCAACTCTCCGACATCTTCGGCTTCCGCGTCGTCGTCGACACGGTCGAGGATTGCTATCGCGCGCTCGGCGCCATCCATACGACCTGGTCGATGGTACCCGGCCGCTTCAAGGACTACATCTCGACACCGAAGCAGAACGACTATCGCTCGATCCATACCACCATCGTCGGCCCGTCGCGCCAGCGCGTCGAACTGCAGATCCGCACCCGCGAGATGAACAAGATCGCCGAATACGGCGTCGCCGCGCATTCGATCTACAAGGACACGGGCGGCAAGGCGAATGGCGCTGCGCACGCGATCTCCAAGGAGACCAACGCCTATGCCTGGCTGCGCCGCACCATCGAGCAGCTGGCCGAGGGCGATAACCCCGAGGATTTCCTGGAAAACACCAAGCTGGAGCTGTTCCAGGACCAGGTGTTCTGCTTCACGCCCAAGGGCATGCTGATTGCGCTGCCGCGCGGCGCCACCCCAATCGACTTTGCGTACGCCGTCCACACCGATGTCGGCGACACCTGCGTCGGCGCCAAGGTCAATGGCCGCATCATGCCGCTGATGACGGAACTGAAGAATGGCGACGAGGTCGAGATCATCCGTTCCAAAGCGCAGGTGCCGCCCGCCGCCTGGGAATCGGTCGTCGTCACCGGCAAGGCGCGCGCCGCCATTCGCCGCGCCACCAAGAACGCCATCCGCAAGCAATATTCCGGGCTGGGCGCCCGCATCCTCGAACGCGCCTTCGAGCGCGCGGGCAAGAGCTTCGCCAAGGAGAACCTGAAGCCGGTGCTGCACCGGCTGGCGCGCAAGGATATCGAGGACGTGCTGGCCTCCGTCGGGCGCGGCGAGCTTGCGTCCACCGACGTCATGAAAGCTGTCTTCCCCGACTATAAGGACGAGCGCGTCACGGTCGCGGCGCCCAAGCAACGCGAGGAGGGCTGGTCGAAGATTCGCAATGCCGCCGGCATGCTGTTCCAGATGCCGGGCCGCGCCGCGCGAAAGGGCAAGGATCAGCAGCGCGACGATGCGGTGCCGATCCGCGGCGTGCGCGGCGACCTGCCGGTGCGCTTCGCGCCGGAAGGGGCTGTGCCCGGCGACCGCATCGTCGGCATCATCCAGCCGGGAACCGGCATCACCATCTATCCGATCCAGTCGCCGGCGCTGCAGGCCTTCGACGACCAGCCCGAGCGCTGGATAGATGTGCGCTGGGACATCGACGAGCGCACCAAGGAGCGCTTCCCGGCGCGCATCTCGGTCACCGCCATCAATGCGCCCGGATCGCTCGCCGATATCGCGCAGGTCGTCGCCTCCAACGACGCCAACATCCACACGCTGTCGATGGTGTGCACCGCGCCTGATTTCACCGAGATGCTGATCGACCTCGAAGTCTGGGACCTGAAGCATCTCAACCGGCTGCTGTCGCAGCTCAAGGAAAATTCGAGCGTCAGCGACGCGCGGCGAGTGAACGGTTGACCATGATCCCTCAAAGTGGGAACCGGTTTGCGGACAGGATCATGGTCGAGAAATAGACGGGGAAAGAAATGAACACCGACGAAGTGCTGGGCATATTCCGCGAGGCCGGCGCGGTTCTCGAAGGTCATTTCATCCTGACGTCGGGCCTGCGCAGCCCGATCTTCCTGCAGAAGGCGCGCGTCTTCATGCACGCCGACAAGACCGAGCGTCTGTGCAAGGCGTTGGCCGAGAAGGTCCGAGAAGGAGTGCCGGGCGGGATCGACTATGTCGTCGGCCCGGCGATCGGCGGCCTGATCCCGGCCTACGAGACCTCGCGCCATCTCGGCGTGCCTGCGATCTGGGTCGAGCGGGAAGGGGGCGAGTTCAGGCTCCGCCGCTTCGAGATCGCTGCAGGGTCGCGTGTCGTCATCGTCGAGGACATCGTCACCACCGGCCTGTCGATTCGCGAGACGATAGAATGCTTGCGCGAGCTCGGCGCCGAGGTGGTGGCGGCCGCCTGCATTATCGACCGCTCTGCCGGCAAGACCGATGTCGGCGTGCCGCTGATCGCGCTCGCCGAATATGAGGTGCCGGCCTATCCGCCCGACCGCCTGCCGCCGGAGCTTGCCGCCATCCCGGCCGTCAAGCCTGGGAGCCGCAACATCTGAAGTCGCGATGTGTGAACACAAGCACTTGAGCGCGCTGTTTGAATCTCCTTGCCAGCGATGCGCGTCGAGATCGCGATGATCGCCGGCATCGACCACTTCGTGCTGACGGTCCGCTCGGTGGAAGCGACTTGCGATTTCTACCAGCGGGTTCTGGGCTTGCGCCGACTGGACGAGCCGAACCGGCCGACCGCGCTTTTGTTCGGGTCGCAGAAGATCAACCTGCATGAGGTCGGCCGCACCTTCGAGCCCAAGGCCAAGATGGCGACGCCGGGCTCCGGCGATTTCTGCCTCGTTGCGGCGGTGCCGCTTGCCGAAATCCAGGCCAGTCTCGCGGCCAACGGCGTTACGATCGAAGTCGGCCCAGTCGAGCGCACCGGCGCCCGTGGCAGGATGATGTCGGTCTATTTCCGCGATCCTGACGGCAATCTGGTCGAGGTCAGCGAGTATCCGGCATAGCTGCCGGTCCACTCAACCGAGATCGAGCTTCATCGCGCAGCGACGGTTTAGCGGCATGCCGTGCTCGGCCTCGCTGCCGAGCAGGCCGGAGAGCCGGCCGTCGACCTCTGCCCCCTCAAGAATGCGAAATCCGAACTTCCGGTAGAAGGGCGCATTCCAGGCGACGTCGCGAAACGTGGTCAGCGTTGCAGCGGTCAGGCCGCGCCGCTTGGCGTCCCCGACCGCCCGTTCGAGCAAGGCGCGGCCGATGCCTGCGCCCTGCCGGTCGAGGCGCACGTCGAGCTCCCATATGTGCAGCGTATCGCCCTCGATCCCGGCGCTCAGGAAGCCGACGGGCTGATCGTGCTCGTCGGCCGCAACCCAGCATGCGCCTTCGGTGATCAGCGCGCGGTGCCGCTCGGCGCTGACATTGTCTCCGTCGGCGAGCCAGGCGAGGTCCGGGATGGCGCGGAACGCCAACCCGGCGGACTGCTCGATGTCCGGCAATGCTTCCGCATCGTCGGCCTGCGCCGGTCGAATGGTGATCATCGGCCTCGTTCCTCGGTTCATTCCTCAGTTTCGCCAGAATGGCGCTCTTGTTACGGCCTGCGGCAGACCATCGCGGGCGCGTTCGTTGTTCCGTGGCCTGACCGTCGCTATATCAAAGTTTTGTTGCCTTCCTGCGCCCTCGAAGCGCAAGATATGTAGTCGCGACCCGGGTGGCAGGGGAGCGTGTGTTGGACCGGGAACTGAAACAGAGTGCTTTTTCGACGCCGAGAGCCTGATGGCCTCCTGGAGCGGGTGCGTACTTACCTGTGGCCGCGCCGCTCGTTCTCGCGCTCTGTGCAGTATTTCTCCAAGCGCATTCTGCGGCTGAAGGCGACCCCACATTCTGTCGCGGCTGGCGTCGCGGCTGGCGTCTTCGCCTCCTTCTTCCCGCTTGGCTTCCATTTCGTCATCGCCGCCGTGCTCTGCTGGATCATCGCCGGCAATCTGGTGGCAGCGGCTCTCGGCGCTGTGTTCTTCGGCAACCCGCTGACTTTCCCGCTGCTGTGGGGCGCATCCTGGGAAACCGGCAAGCTCATCCTGCATGAACGCTTGCCCAAGCACGGGCCGCCCGAGCATCTCGGCGAAATGATGCACACACTTTCCTTCGCCAAGCTGTGGCACCCGATCCTGGAGCCGATGCTGATCGGCGCCGTGCCGCTCGGCCTGGTCTTCGGGCTTCTGTTCTACGGCGCCACCCGCTGGGGCATGACTGTGTTTCGCGACCAGCGGAAGAAGCGCATGGCCGAGAAGGCCGACAAGGCCGAGAAGGCCAAGCGCGCTGGCGGACGGGAAGTGCCCGCGGAATGATCATCGGCATCGGCAGCGACCTGATCGACATCAGACGCATCGAGAAGTCGCTGGAGCGGCACGGCCGGCGCTTCATCCATCGCATCTACACCGAGGTCGAGCAGGCCAAATCGGAGAAGCGCGCGGCGCGTGCCGCCTCCTACGCCAAGCGCTTCGCTGCCAAGGAGGCCTGCGCCAAGGCATTGGGTACCGGAATGGCTGAGGGCGTGTTCTGGCGCGACATGGGCGTGGTCAACATGCCCAGCGGCGCGCCGACCATGGCGCTGACCGGCGGCGCCGCCGCCAGGCTGGAGAAAATCCTGCCCAAGGGCCACCGTGCGCTGATCCACCTCACCATCACCGATGATTTTCCGCTTGCTCAAGCCTTTGTGATCATCGAGGCAGTACCCGCCGAACAAGCGCCACATTGATTCCATCTGACCACGGGCGGCATGACGTTGCCCAGCGCGCGCCGAGACTCTATACCAACCAACGCACAATCGAGGACGACATGAGCGTGGCTGAAAAATCGCAGAAGAAATCTGGCGGGCTTGGTGAAACCTTCTCCGTCATTATCCAGGCTCTGCTGCTCGCGCTCGTGATCCGCACGCTGCTGTTCCAGCCCTTCTCCATTCCGTCCGGCTCGATGCGGCCGACGCTGCTCGAGGGCGACTATCTCTTCGTCACCAAATGGTCCTATGGCTATTCGCGCTATTCGCTGCCCTTCGGTCCCAACATTTTCTCCGGCCGCATCTGGGGCTCTGAGCCCAAGCGCGGTGACGTGGTCGTGTTCAAGTTCCCGCCGGATCCGTCCGTCGACTACATCAAGCGCGTCGTCGGCCTGCCTGGCGACAAGATCCAGGTCAAGGACGGCCAGCTCTTCATCAACGGCGCCGCCGTGCCGCGCGAAAAGGTCGGCGAGATCAACAACCCCGACGTCACCGAGGTCGACCGTCCGGTCGACGTCTATCGCGAGACGCTGCCCAACGGCGTCACCTATGACACGCTCGACCTGACGCCCACTTCGATCGGCGACAACACCCGTGAGTTCGACGTGCCGCCCGGCCACTATTTCATGATGGGCGACAACCGCGACAATTCCTCCGACAGCCGTTTCACCGTCGGTTTCGTGCCGGCCGAGAACCTTGTCGGCCGCGCCAACGTCATCTTCTTCTCGATCGCCGATGGCGCCAGCCCGTTGGAAGTCTGGAAGTGGCCGTCGCTGATGCGCGTCGGGCGCCTGTTCCATTTCGTCCACTAGCGCGATGGCGGCCACCAAGCGTTTGACCGCCGATGCCCTTGCCGAAGCGCTTGTCGAGCGCACCGGCCACGCCTTCGCCGACCGCCAGCGCCTGCAGCGCGCGCTGACCCATGCCAGCGCGCGCTCGACCCATGCCGGCGTCGACTATGAACGCTTCGAGTTCCTGGGCGACCGCGTTCTCGGCCTTGTCGTGGCCGATATGCTGCTCGCTGCCTTCCCCGACGCGGCCGAGGGCGAGTTGTCGCTGCGCCTCAATGCGCTGGTCAATGCCGAGGCGCTGTCCGAGATCGCCGAGGAGATCGGCCTGCCGGAGCTGGTCCGCGCCGGCTCCGACGTGCGCAACCTCGAAGGCCGCAAGCGCACCAATCTGCGCGCCGATGCGCTGGAGTCGCTGATTGCCGTGCTCTACCTGGATGGTGGCCTTGAGACTGCCCGCGCGTTCATCCACCGCTATTGGCAGCCGCGCTCGCAGGCGATCGGTGCTGCCCGCCGCGACGCCAAGACCGAATTGCAGGAATGGGCGCATCAGGCGGCGTCAGGCGCGGTGCCTGCCTACCGGGTTGATGCTCGCGAGGGACCTGATCACGATCCGCTGTTCACCGTCAGCGTCAAGGTCGGCCACTTCGCGCCGGCCATCGGCAGCGGCCGTTCCAAGCGCGAGGCGGAACAGGCGGCGGCCGCGGCCCTTTTGCTGCGCGAAGGCGTCTGGAGCGCCGCATGACCGGTACCGAAACTTTCGAAACGCCTGCCACGCGCTCCGGCTTCGTCGCGCTGATCGGCGCGCCCAATGCGGGCAAGTCGACGCTGGTCAACCAGCTGGTCGGCGCCAAGGTCTCCATCGTCACCCACAAGGTGCAGACGACGCGCGCGATCGTGCGCGGCATCGCCACGCATGACAATGCGCAGATCGTCTTCGTCGACACGCCCGGCATCTTCAAGCCGAAGCGCCGGCTGGACACGGCGATGGTCACAACCGCCTGGGGCGGCGCCAAGGACGCCGATGTCGTGGTGCTTTTGATCGATGCCGAGCGCGGCATCAGGGGCGACGCCGACGCCATTCTCGACCGGCTGAAGGACGTCAAGCAGCCGATGCTGCTCGTTCTCAACAAGGTCGACCGGGTCAAGCCGGAGACGCTCCTTGCGCTGGCCGCGGCAGCGAACGAACGCGTGCCGTTCAAGCGCACCTTCATGGTCTCGGCGCTGACCGGCTCTGGCTGCAAGGACCTGCTCGACTATCTCGCCGAGGCGCTTCCCGCCGGCCCCTGGTACTACCCGGAAGACCAGATCTCCGACCTGCCGATGCGCCAGCTCGCGGCCGAGATCACCCGCGAAAAACTTTATCTGCGGCTGCATCAGGAGCTTCCCTATTCCTCGCATATCGAGACCGAGAAATGGGAGGAGAAGAAGGACGGCTCGGTGCGCATCGAGCAGGTCATCTATGTCGAGCGCGACAGCCAGAAGAAGATCGTGCTTGGCCACAAGGGCGAGACGATCCGCGCCATCGGCCAGGCCGCGCGCGCCGAGATCGCCGAAATCCTCGAGCAGAAGGTGCACCTCTTCCTGTTCGTGAAGGTGCGCGAGAACTGGGGCGACGACCCCGAGCGTTACCGCGAGATGGGACTGGAGTTTCCCAGCTGATGCATGTCGCCCAAAAGTGCGGCGCGGTTTTAGGGTAACGACATGCATAACCCCGTGGTCCACATTGATGCGGAGCTGGTGCGCCGGCTGGTCGATGTGCAGTTTCCTCAATGGCGGCATCTGCCTGTCAGCCCTGTCGCCTTCGGCGGCTGGGACAACCGCACCTTCCATCTCGGCGACGAAATGACCGTGCGCCTGCCAAGTGCGGCATCCTATTCGCTGCAGGTTGAAAAGGAGCATCGCTGGCTGCCGCAGCTTGCGCCGCATCTGCCGCTGTCGATCCCGGTGCCGCTCGCCATGGGCGAGCCGGCGGCGGGCTATCCCTGGCACTGGTCCGTCTATCGCTGGATCGGTGGCGAGACGGCCAAGAACGGGCGCATCACCGATCTCGGCGCATTCGCGCTCTCGCTCGCTGATTTCCTCGTCGCCCTGAAGCGGATCGATCCGACCGGCGGGCCGGAGCCTGGCCAGCACAATTTTCATCGCGGCGGACCGCTGACGGTCTATGACCTCGAGGCGAGGCAGGCCATCGCCGCGCTCGATGGGGAGATCGATACGCAAGCGGCCACCACCGTCTGGGAAGCGGCCCTTGCCGCGACATGGCACGGCCCGCCCGTCTGGTTCCATGGCGATGTTGCCTGGGGCAATCTCTTGGTCGAAGACGGTCGCTTGAGCGCCGTCATCGACTTCGGCACCTCCGGCGTCGGCGACCCGTCCTGTGATCTGGCGATCGCCTGGGCCTTCTTCGAGGGCGAAAGCCGCGAGGCGTTTCGCGATCGCATCGCCGTCGATGACGCCACCTGGGCGCGCGGCCGCGGCTGGACCCTGTGGAAGGCGCTGATCACCGTTGCCGGACATGACGCCAACCAGGCCGAGGCCGGAAGGCAGCGCCGCGTGATCGACGAAGTGCTCGCCGATCACCAGCGCTGGGCATGACGCGGATTACAACAGGCCTTTAGCCCTGAGATCGGCGGCGAAGGTCGCCAGCGGCATCACGAGAGTCAGCGGTTTTCCCGAGAGCGGTTCGGCGCCATATCCACGGTACCAGTTCGCGGCACGCTCGCTCTTGGCATCGATGATGAGCAACAGGCCGCCGCCTTCAGCGGCGACACGCAGGCAGCGCAGGGCCGCCGCTGCGAGGAGCTGACCGCCGAGCCCTTGCCCGGCCACCGACAGATCGGTCGCCAGGCGGGCGAGCTTGAACCCGGACACCTCATGGCGGGCCAGCCCTTTTGTTAAGGTCGCAGGCACTTGTTCATGAGCAACGGCGGAGGGTGCGATCGTATAGAAGCCAAGAATGCGGCTTGGGTTTGCACCGTCGACAGCGCAAAACGTCTTCGAAGCATTCTGTTCATGGCTCTGCCTGGCGAACCGCCGCAGAAAATCATTCATCTGCTCGTCGCCGCAATCAAAGGATACGCGATCGTGCGATTTCGCGATCGGCTCCTCTCGCCATCGCGGCAGGGTCATACGGTATCGGGAAGAGCCGCAATGGCAGCCCGCAATTTCGCGTTGGGCTTCGGGGGGTGCTCGAGCAATTCGAGTATGCGTTTGAAGTCGCGATCCGACACTTCGGTCTTTTCGATGGCCTTGATCACGGCTTCCGCCTCGGGCAGCACCTTGTCGAGGATGAAGTCGGTCATGTCCTTATGCGATAGCGCTGCCGCGCGGGCGATCATCGCTTTTTGCGCGGGCCGGATACGGATATTGAAGCGATCGGTTTTCTCAGTAGCTGGCTTCGGCATGACGAGTTCCTTTGCTCCTATATAGCGTACGTACACAATGCGTACAATATGAGCGCCAATCTTGATTTCGCCCCTCAACAGGTGAAAAGCTCAACCCATGGAATGGCGCGACGAGGGAATTATTCTCGGCACTCGAAAGCATGGCGAAACCAGCGCCATCCTCGAGGTGATGACGCGCGCCCATGGCCGGCATCTCGGCCTGGTGCGCGGCGGCCGCTCGCGCAAGCAGCAGCCGGTGCTGCAGCCCGGCAACCGCGTTGATCTTCTGTGGCGGGCGCGGCTCGACGAGCATCTCGGCATCTTCCAGGCTGAGGCGATCGAGATGAACGCCGCCCGGCTGATGGACAGCGCGGTCGCCGTCTACGGCCTGCAGACCATGGCCGCGCATCTCAGGCTGTTGCCGGAGCGCGATGCCCATGGCGGCCTCTACGAGGCGCTTGCGGTGATGATCTCCCATCTCGACGATGCCGATGCCGCGGGCGAGTTGGTGGCGCGCTTCGAGCTGCTGATCCTCGACGAACTCGGCTTCGGCCTCGACCTCAGCCAGTGCGCGGCGACCGGCGCGCGGCAGGATCTCGCCTATGTCTCGCCGAAATCCGGACGCGCCGTCTCGCGCGAGGCTGGAGCGCCGTGGCACGACAAGATGCTGGCTCTGCCCGCCTTCCTGCAGCGCGGCTCCGGCCTGCACGCCGATGCGGCGGCGCTCGAGGATGCCTTCCGGCTGACCGGCTTCTTCTTCACCCGCCATGTCTATGAGCCGCGCGGCATCGAGGCGCCCGACGCGCGTGCCGGCTTTCTCACGGCGCTGCGCCGGCATCATGCGGCGGTGAAGGCGATCGCGGCGAGTAGAGCCTAATCGGCGCCCCGCCGTTCGAGAAAATCGTCGAGCATGGGACGCTGGCCTTTCAGGATCTTGATCCCGGCTTCTGGAAGTGAAAACCAGCCGGCTCTGTCCACTTCGGGAAACTCCTTCATGCTGCCCGACTTCGGCGGCCATTCCATGGTGAACATGTTGCTTCTGACGGCATTCACGTCGATGTCCGCTTCGACACTCCACGCGGTCACGATCTTGCCGCCCGGCTGCTTGTAGCTGCCGACGGGCTGGAAGTTGCCGGCGATAGTGGCGCCGAGTTCTTCTTCGGCCTCGCGCCGGGCAGCTTGGAGTTCATCCTCGCCGTCGTCGATAAGCCCCTTCGGGATCGACCAGGCGCCTTCATCCTTTTTTGCCCAGAATGGTCCGCCGGGGTGGACCAGCAGGAACTCGAACACGCCGGCGGTTCGCCTGTAGATCAGTAGCCCGGCGCTTCGTTGCGGCATCGGTCGTCCTCTTGGCAATTCCCGCAAGCTTCTGAGGATAACACGAGTATTTCGAGGCAGGCGGCAGGTAATTTGGCCTGAAGTCCCAAACGTTTCGACCTGTCGGCATTGGATAACGCTGCAAGTTGCTGGCAATCGGCGTCGAAACATGCTCGATCTTGCGGGCCGGCAAGGCACTGATTTCAATAGCCGTCTCATTGCCGCATTTGTCGGCCACGATTGGTCCGGTTTTGAGGGGAAACCGCCATGTTTTTCAGCCTGATTGCCATTGCCGCGGTCATCGCTTTATTCGTCATCATTTCACGCCAGCAAACCCGCATCGGCCTGATCGAGCGTGAGCTTGGCGCGCTGCGCAGCCTGGTGCTTTCGGGTATTCCGCAGGCCGCGCCCAAAACGGCCGCGGAGGCGGAAGGCGCGCGGGACGAAGTGCCCGCCGCGGCGGGCATCATTGCCGCGCCGCCAGCCAGTGAACCCGCCCCGGCTGAAGCTGCAGCCGCGACGCCCGACGCTGCTAAAGCCGAGACGCCAGCCGAAGCGGGCGAGGGGACTCCCGCCGAAGCCACCGAGCCGACGGCCGAGGCGGCGCAGCCTGCCGCGCCGACCGAGGCTGAGGCACCTGCGAGGGCAGCGCGCCAGACCGATGTCGAGACGGCGCTCGGCACACGCTGGGCTGTCTGGGTCGGCGGCATCGCGCTGGCGCTGGGTGGCCTGTTCCTCATCCGCTATACGATCGAGGCCGGCATTTTCGGTCCCGGGGTGCGCCTCACAATGGCCGGCATTCTCGGCCTGGTGCTGATTGGAGGCGCCGAGTTCATCCGCCGCACTGGCTTCAGGGTGCCGGTGCAAGGGGCGGCCGGCGCCTATATCCCGTCGATCCTGACGGCGGCCGGCGCCTTCATCCTGTTCGGCACCGTCTATGCCGCGTATGGCATATACGGCTTCATCGGCCCGGCGCCGGCCTTCACGCTGCTCGGCGCCATCGGCATCGCGGCCATCGCCGCTTCGCTGGTCCACGGCCTGGCGCTGGCCGGCATCGGTCTTCTCGGCGCCATGGTCACGCCGGCACTCGTTGCCTCTCAGGCGCCCAATCCGTGGGCCTTGTTCGTCTATCTGGCGATCGTGCTTGCCGCGGCGGCTGCCATCGCTCGCATCCGCGACTGGAAGGCGCTGACCGCGGCCGCCTTCGCCGGCTGTGGCATCTGGACCATCCTCTATATGACCGATGCGCCTGAGGTGAACCTGGCCGCGGTGATGTTCATCAGCCTGGCCACGCTCGCCGTGCTCGCTTTCGTCTGGCTTGTCCGGCGGGACGACGCCGAATCCGGCTTCGACTGGCCGTCGATCGCGCCCGGCTTCTTCGTTGCGCTGACCGCGCTCGGGTTGTCGGTCGATCCGGTCTTCGCCAAGGCCGGTTATGCCTTGCACGGCGCGGTGCTGCTGGCGGCGCTTGTGGCGGTGGCGCTCTACCGGCCGCGCGCGCTGCCGCTGGTTTTCGCCGCCGGCCTGGCGACGGTGCTGATCTATCTCGGCATCATCCCGCCCGCCACGATCGGCGCCGATGCGCTGGATGTCGGCCTTGGCGCCGAGCCGCTGGCGACTTCCGACACGCTGACCTTCCGCCTCGGTATCGCGCTCGCCCTTGTCTTCATCGCCGCCGGCTTCTGGGCCGCGCGCCGCTTTGCCGCCGCAACACCCGTCCGCGCCGCGTCCTGGGCGGCATGGGGCGTGATTGCGCCGCTGGTCGTGCCGACGGCGCTGTGGCTCACCTTCGGCGATATCGACCGTGACCTAGGCTATGCGCTGCCGGCGCTGCTCCTGGTGCTGGTCTTTGCCGCTGGCGGCGAGTGGATCGCGCGCAGCGAGGAGCCGCCGCTCGCCGGCGGCCCGGCCGTCTCCTTCGCGCTAGGAGGCGCCGGCGTCGCTGGGCTGCTGATGCTGCACATGGCCTTCAGCTCCGGCTGGACCACCGTTCTGCTCGGCGCCGCCGCTGTCGTGCCGGCGCTGGCGACGCGCTGGCGTTCCTATACGGTGCTGGGCTGGATCGCTGTCGGCGCGGCGGTCGCCGTGCTTGGCCGCGTCGCTTTCGACCCGACCATCGTCGGCGCGGCGGCATTGTCGAGAACGCCGGTCTTCAACTGGTTGTTGCCCGGCTATGGCGTGCCGGCGCTCGCCTTCGGCTTCGCCGCCTGGCAACTGGCGCGCACCACCGACGGACGGCCGCGCCTCGCTATGGAAGCGGCGTCGGCGCTGTTTGGCCTGCTCACCGTTGCGATGCTGGTGCGTCACGCCATGCATGGCGGCGTCATCGACACCGGCCCCATCACGCTTGCCGAGCAGGCGATCTACACGCTGATCGCGCTCGGCGCCGGCGCGATCCTCGTCGCCATCGATCTGCGCTCGCCGAGCTCGGTCCTGCGCTATGGCTCGATGGCCGCCGGCGTGTTTTCGGCGGCCTTGGTCGTCATCCGGCATTTCGTGGTGCTGAACCCGCTGGCGACCGACGAATCGACCGGCACCATTCCGTTCTTCAACCTGTTGTTCCTCGCCTATCTGCTGCCGGCTATCGCCGCCGGCGCGCTGGCGCTCTATGTCCGCGACAAGCGTCCGAGATGGTACGCGGCAATGCTGGCGCTGGTCGCCGCGCTGCTTGCCTTCGCCTATGCCACGCTCTCGGTCCGGCGCTTGTTCAAGGGCGAGTTCATCGGCCTGTGGAGCGGCCTCGGCCAGCTCGAGACCTACACCTATTCGGCGCTCTGGCTGGTCATCGGCGTGGCGCTGCTCACCGTCGGCGTCTGGCTGAGGTCGCAGGTGCTGCGCATTGCCTCGGCCGTGCTGATCGCGGTGGCGGTGCTGAAGGTCTTCCTCTTCGACATGTCGGAACTGGAAGGCGTGCTGCGCGCGCTCTCCTTCATCGGCCTCGGTGCGGTGCTGATCGGCATCGGGCTGTTTTATCAGCGCCTGCTTACAAGGGCTGCGAGGGAAAAGATCGATAACAAGTAGGAACAACCGGATAGCCGGGAATAAACCGCCATCCGCCGGCGTTGTTAAGGTGCTTGGGTACCGGAGCGGGTTGGCCGCTTCGCGCTGGCTGCTTGCGCCGCGCCATGAAGGCGCGTTCAATCGAATGGAAAACGACCTCGAAACAAGCGGTCATGGACGACAAGAAGGCAGCGATCCTGAGCGAAATACCGCGCTTGCGCCGCTACGCGCGCTCGCTGCTGCGCGACCGCGATTCCGCCGACGATCTTGTCCAGGACTGTCTGGAGCGCGCGCTTGTGCGCCTGGACAATTGGCAGACTGGAGAAAGCCCCAGGAGGTGGCTGTTTACGATCATGCATCATTTGTTCATCGACCAGATGCGCAAGGTGAACCGGCGAGGTGAGGCGGCGATGCTGCCTCTCGAAGCCGGCGAAGCCCAGTCCGCGCCCGCCGATCAGGTCGAAAGCATCGCCTCGCGCGAGATCATGGATGCCCTGCAGGCGATCAGCCCCGATCGCCGCGCGGCATTGGTCATGGTCGCCATCGAAGGCTTTTCCTACGCTGAGGCCGCCAACATCCTTGGCGTGCCGGCCGGCACGCTGATGTCGCGCATCGCGCGCGGCCGCGAGGAACTGCGCGGCCTGCTGGATGACTCCTCGCGCCGCCGTTCGATAAGGATCGTTGAGCGATGACCCGGCGCGATTTCTCCGAACGCGATATCCACATGGCCCTCGATGGCGAGCTGCCGGGCGAGGAGCGCATGGCCTATGACGCCTGGCTCGAAGCCAATCCCGAGATGCGCGCAAAGAGCGCCCGCTATATCGCGGACCGCGCGGCGCTCCGCGCCGCCTTGGCCGGCGTCATGGACGAACCTGTGCCGGCGCGGCTGAGGCAGGCGGTGCTTGGTGAAGCGCCGGCGCGGACGCCTGCCTGGCGCTCGCGCTGGTGGCTTTCGGCGGCGGCCGCCGCCGTGCTGATGGTCGGCGGCTTCGGTGGTTACATGGCCGGCATCGGCGGCATCGGGCGGGAAGGCGGGGCAGACGACCAGCTCGCCGAGCAGGCTATCGCCGCCCATGTCATCTACGCCGCCGAGAAGCGCCATGCGGTCGAGGTGCCGGCGAGCGACAAGGACCATCTGCAGACCTGGCTGTCCAACCGGGTGGGGCTGAAGCTGGTGGCGCCGGACCTGGCGGCCGAAGGCTTCGAACTCGTTGGCGGCCGACTGCTGCCCGCGGGCGAGCGGGGCAAGGCCGCGATGCTACTTTACGAGGACGCCAAGGGCGAGCGCATCTCGCTCTTCGTCACCGCCGAATCGTCTGAGACCGTCAAGGGCACCTATTCGGCGGAGGCCGATGGCCCCGAAGCCGTCTATTGGCTGGATAAAGGCTATGGCTGCGCCGTGGTCGGCTCGCTGCCGCGAGAGCGCCTGTCGGCGGTCGCCAAGAGCGCCTATGGCCAGCTTCTCGCCGGTATTTCGAGTTGAAACCGGCTGCGTTTTTCCGCAGCCGGCAGCCCTTCCAAACAGCGATCTTGTTCAAACACTTCGCGCTTCCTTGCCGCCGCCGAAAGTGTCACAATTCAGCCCAAATCAAGGAGCGATAGCGCTTGATGAATACCGGCGCTTCGGCTGGTGTTGCTTTTTGACCGGGGCCGTTTCCTTAAACCCAATCGAGGTTCTCCCAAGCCCGCATGCCTGCCGAGATCCGCAAGGCCCGCGCGTCAGACGTCGATGACCTCGCCGCCATCGAGAAGGCTGTTTTCTCGGGCGACCGGCTTTCCCGCCGCTCCTTCCGTCAGTTCATCGAGCGCGAGACCGCCGAGATGCTGGTGGCCGAGAATGACAGGCATGTCGCCGGCTACGCGGTGGTGCTGTTTCGCAAGGGCAGCGGCGTGGCTCGGCTTTATTCCATCGCCGTCGGCCCCTTCTTCGGCAGCCTCGGCATCGGCCGCCAGCTGCTGGCCGCGGCCGAGGAGGCGGCCTATGAGCACGACCGCATGATGCTGCGGCTCGAGGTGCGCGAGGACAATCAGCGCGCCATCCGCATCTACGAGCAGGCCGGTTACCGCAAAATAGGCCGCGAGCCGGACTATTACGAGGACGGCGCCACCGCGCTGCGCTACGAAAAGACGCTGCGCGGCGATGTCCCGACCGCTACCCGGGTGCCGTTCTACCAGCAGACCTGCGAATTCACCTGCGGCCCCTGCTGCCTGATGATGGCGATGGCCAATTTCGATCGCGGCTTCGTGCCCGACCCGGTCATGGAGATCCGTCTGTGGCGCGAGGCGACCACCGTCTTCATGATGTCGGGGCCGGGCGGCTGCGAACCTTTCGGCCTGGCGGTCGCCGGCTATGAAAGTGGGCTGGCCGCCGAGATCTTCGTGTCCTTCCACGGCGCGCTGTTCCTGCAGTCGGTGCGCAGCGAGGACAAGCGCCGGGTGATGGAGCTCGCCCAGGTCGACTTCCGCCGCCGTGCGGAACTTTACGGCATCCCGGTGAATTACCGTTCGTTCGGCATCGACGACGTCCGTTCGGCTCTTGCCGAGGGCAAGCTGGTGCTGGTGCTGATCAGCGGCTTCCTGATGTTCGGCAAGAAGGTGCCACACTGGGTGCTCGCCATCGGCGACGATGGCGACCATATCCTGATCCATGATCCTTGGGTCGAGGACGAAAGGCAGGAAACGATCCTCGATGCCGCCAACATTCCAGTGCCCTATGGCATCTTCATGAACATGGCGCAGTTCGGCCGCGACGGGTTGCGCGCCGCCATCACTCTGGGAAAACGCTGAAAAAATGACCTGGGTCATCCTTACAGGCAGGCAGAACGACCTCGACCAGGTGGCGACGCCGCACAAGATCATCACCAACCGCGACTATCTCGCGCATCCGGCGCTGTTTCGCGGCCAGCGGCCGAAGGTCATCAACCTGTCCAACAATTACGGCTACCAGAGCCGCGGCTACTACGCCTCGCTGCTTGCCGGATCGCGCGGCCACAAGGTGATCCCGACCGTCGAGACCATGATCGATCTTTCGGAGCGCAAGCTCTACGAGCACGCGCTGCCGGAGCTCGAGCTCGCGCTCAACAAATGCCGCAAGGACCTCGGCGGCACCTTCCCGTCCAAGGTTGCCGTCTTCTTCGGCATCGGGCCGTCGAAAGTGTGGGACCGCTTCACCAAGCTCTTGTTCGACTGGTTCCGCGCGCCGGCGCTCGAGGTCCACATCAAGGACAGCGCCGAATGGGCCTCCATCCGCAAGATCGGCTTCCTGCCGCTCGCCCGCATGACCGATGAGGAGGAAGCCTTCTTCCTGCAATGCCTGGAGACCTATACCAACCGCGAATGGCGCGACACCAAGGGCCGCACGCCTGCGCGCTACACTTTCGCGACGCTGGTCGATCCGCATGAGGAACTGCCGCCGTCGGAGATTTCCTCGCTGCGCTACTGGGCGCGGATCGCCGAGAAGATGGGCGTCGAGGTCGAGCCGATCACCAGGAAGGATCTGGCCAAGCTCGCCAACTACGACGCGCTGTTCATCCGCGAGACGACGTCCATCTCCAACCACACCTACCGCTTCGCGCGACGCGCCCAGCAGGAGGGCATGCCGGTGATCGACGATCCACTGTCGATGATCCGCTGCACCAACAAGGTCTATCTCAACGAGCTGATGACCTATAACAAAGTGCCGGTGCCGCCGACGGTGATGATCGCCGGCACCTCTGATTTTGAGCTTGCCGCGCAGACGCTGGGCTTCCCGCTGGTGCTGAAGATCCCGGATTCATCCTTCTCGCGCGGCGTCAAGAAATGCGAGACCCTTGCCGAGCTGACAAAGCTCGCGACCGAGTGGCTGGAGGATTCCGATCTCCTCATCGCGCAGAAATTCATCCCGACCGAGTATGACTGGCGCGTCGGCGTGCTCGGCGGCCAGCCGCTGTTTGCCGTGCATTACCTGATGGCGAAGAAGCACTGGCAGATCGTCAACCACAAGGCCAATGGCAAGCCGGACCAGGGCGGCATCAAGACTTTTACGCTGAAGGCGACGCCGCCGCATGTCGTCGAAACCGCGGTCAAGGCGGCGAGCTGCATCGGCGACGGACTTTACGGCGTCGACCTCAAGGAGACCAAGGACGGCGTCTTCGTCATCGAGGTCAACGACAATCCCAATCTCGACCATGGCTGGGAGGATTCCGGCGAGAAGGATGAGCTCTGGGTGCGGCTGACGCAATGGTTCCTGGAGCGCCTGGAGCGGCCGGGTCGATAATCATCCGTTTGAGGGACAAAGATGCTGTTTTTCGTGATCGAGGATTTCACCGGCTGCGACCGCAAGGAGATCTACCGCCGCTTCCGCGACCGGGGCCGGCTGAAGCCCGACGAGCTTGTCGTGCACCATAGCTGGATCGCCGGGGATATGAGCCGCTGCTTCCTGCTGGTGGAGGCCGATGACGTCACGCTGCTGCAGCGCTGGGTCATCGAATGGGCGGATCTAGTGGAGTTCGAGATTGTGCCCGTGGCGACGAACAAGGATATGGTCGCGGCGTTGGCCGGGCACCTCTGAACGAGCGACGTGACCTTCTCTGGGGGGCAGAGAGCATCCCCTACTTGATCTGGAACCCGTGAGCCAAGGGATCGCGGTCGTCCACGAATATGGTGTTGTGGCCGATGATCCGTGCCCAGCCGCCGACGCTCGGCCGAATCCCTTTGAAAGGTCCAACCTCGACCTCCGCCTCGACACGGCCCTCGAAGACCGTGCCGATCAAGCTTTCCTGACGGAAGGTGTCGCCAACCTTCAGCCGGCCCTTCCCGAAGATTTGCGCCATGCGCGCTGATGTTCCAGTGCCGCCCGGCGAGCGGTCGATCGCCTTGTCGCCGTAGAACACTGCGCCGCGGCCGTCGGCATCACTGCCCGATGGTTTGTCGCACCAGATGGCGTGATGCACGCCGCTTATTCTCTCGTCCTCGGGATGGATCGGGTTGCAGACAGGCCCGAGCGCATCGCAGAGGCTGCGGCTGAGGTCCACGATGTCGCTTGCGGACATGCCGTCCAGTCCCTGCCAGTTCTCCTGCGGCTCGACGACCGCGTAGAAGTTGCCGCCATAGGCGATGTCGACAATGAGCCGGCCGAGACCCGGGACATCGACGCTGACGTCCGCGGCATGCAGGTAGCTCGCGACGTTGAACATCCGCACGCTATCGACGAACTCGCCCGGCTTTTCATACTGGATGTCGACTCTTCCCGCCGGTGTCTCGATCGAGAGCTTGCCAGGGACACGTGGACTTACGAGACCCTCTTCGATTGCCGCCGTCACGAGGCCGATCGTGCCGGCGCCGCACATCGGCAGGCAGCCGCTGACCTCGATGAAGATGACGGCGAAATCGCAATCCTCCCGATATGCCGGATAGATGATCGCGCCCGACATGATGTCGTGCCCGCGCGGCTCGAACATCAGGGCCTGCCGGATCCAGTCATGCTCGCGCACGAACAGCTCACGCCGCTCGGCAATCGGAAGGTGGGGCAGCATAGGACCGCCGCCGGCGACGAGCCGGACCGGATTCCCGCATGTGTGGGAATCGATGCAGAAGAAACTGCGACGCATCGTCTTTTCCTTCTGCGGTTCAGGTGGCCCGGCGCCGTTGCAGCGCGCCTCTGGTGAGCCTGTCGAGGAAGATGGCAATGGCGACGATCGACAGCCCGGCGCGGAGGCCGAGGCCCATTTCCATGCGCGTCAGTCCCCGCGTCACCTCGGCGCCGAGACCTCCCGCTCCGACAAGGCCCGCCAGCACGACCATGGCGAGCGAGAGGAGGATGCACTGGTTGAGGCCGACCAGCAGCGTCGGCGTCGCCGAAGGGATCTCGATCTTGAACAGGATAGAGCGCGGCGAGGCCCCCGTCGCATGGCCGAGCTCCAGAAGGTCCTTCGGCACCTGGTTAAAGGCCAGCGTCGTCAGTCGCAGCATCGGCGGTATGCCGTAGACGATCGTGGCGATGATCGCCGGCACGCGGCCGAGGCTGAAGATCATGACGGCCGGGATGAGATAGACCCACGGCGGCACGGTCTGCATGATGTCGAGAACGGGCCGGATCGCAGCCTCGAACTTGCTGTAACGCGACGCCAGGATGCCGAGCGGGAACGCGATCGACACCGAGATGATCACCGCCACCGTCACCAGCGCCAGCGTTTGCATCGAGGCGGCCCAGAAGCCACCGAGCAGGCAGAACGTGAGCGCGATCGCCGTGATAATGGCGACGCGGATGCTGATGAAGAAGCCGGCGAGCAGCACCGCCACAATGATGGTCGCGTAGGCGGGTGGATAGAGCAGGGCGGCTTCGATGCCGCTCAAGACCGCCTCGATCAATTTGGCGACCGCGTCGAAGAACGGGTGGAAGTTCGTGTTCAACCAATCCACCACGGGGGCGAGATATGCCCCCGGCGAAAACCTGAGCTGGTCGAGATTCATCTTGCGCCTCCCTTGGCGCGGCGCGCCGCGCTCTGCGTGAGCCTGTCAAGCACCATGGTCAGGATGACGATCGCGATCGCGGCGTTGATCGAGGTGGCGATGTCGAGCGTGCGCACGGCCGAATAAATCGTCTCGCCGAGGCCGCCTGAACCGACGATGCCCGCAATCACGACCATGCCGAAGGCCATCATCAGGCTCTGGTTGATGCCGGCCATCACGCTTGGAATGGCGAAAGGGAGCCTGATCTTGGTGAACATCTGCCAGGGTGTCAGACCGCTTGCCTGGCCGAGCTCGATGAATTCATGCGGGGTCATGCGGATGCCGAGCGAGGTCAGCCGGATGGCAGGCGGCATGGCGACGATGAAGGTGGCGATAAGCGCTGTGGCAGGCCCATAGCCGAGCAGCGCGATTGCCGGCAGAAGATAGATGTAAGGCGGCAGGGTCTGGATCAGGTCGAGCACAGGCTCGAGAAACCGGTCGAACGACCTGACGAAGCCCGCCAGGATGCCGACCGGAATTCCGACGACCAGCGCCAGCAGCGTGGCGGTGATCACCAGAGCGAGCGTGCTCATGGTTTCGGTCCAGAGCCCCATGAAAGCGCAGACGACCAAGGCGAGCCCGGCCAGCACGCCGGCCAACGCGTTGATCAATCGCCATCCGAGCAGCGCCCCAATGAGCGCGATCACATAGAAGGGCGCGAGCTGCAGCGTCCACAGGACCCCGTCATAGGTCCCTTCAAGCACCGCCCTGACGGAATCGAACAGCCAGTCGCCATTGTCGCTGATCCAGCCAAGGGCGTCATCGGTCCACTCGTCAAACGTATCGGCAATAAACGAGATGTCCATTTGCTCCTCCCGAGCTACACCGCCGCGAGTTCCCCGGCAGGCTTGCCGGCAACACCGCGAAGCAGACCGCGGATGGTGACGACGCCGACGACCGCCCCGTTCTCAGCCACCGCGACCGCATCGCGGTCGGACTGCATCGTGAGGTCGATAAGCTCGCCGATGTCGGCCTCCGGCGAAGTCCGAGGCAGCGCGTTCACGTCATAATGCGGCTGCGAGCCCTTGAACTCGGCGACGGGCCGCATCACCGAGTGCGCCTTGACCAGGTGGATCCTGGAAATGCCGGCGACGAAATCGGCGACGTAGTCGTCGGCTGGCCTGGTCACGATTTCCTCCGCCGTTCCGACCTGGACGATGATGCCGTCCTTCATGATGGCGATGCGGTCGCCGATGCGGATCGCTTCCTCGAGATCGTGCGTGATGAAGATCGCGGACTTGCCGAGTGATTTCGTCAATTGCCGGAATTCGTCCTGCAACTGTCGGCGGATCAGCGGGTCGAGCGCGCTGAACGGCTCATCCATCAGGATGATTTCGGGGTCAGCGGCCAAAGCCCTGGCCAAGCCAACGCGCTGCTGCATGCCGCCGGAGAGCTGGCCGGGATATTTCGACGTCCAATCGGCAAGGCCGACCTTTTCGAGGGCCGCTCGCGCGGTCTTGTTGCGCTCTTCCTTTGCGATGCCCCGCACCTCGAGGCCGAAGGCGGCGTTCTCGAGAACCGTCCGGTTGGGGAGAAGCGCCACGCTCTGAAACACCATGCCGATGTTGCGGGCACGCATGTCGCGAAGCTCGGCCGCATTCAGCTTGGCGATCTCCTTGCCTTTGACCGTGATCTTGCCGAGGCTCGGCTCGATCAGGCGATTGAGCAGCCGGATCAGGGTCGATTTCCCGCTGCCCGAGAGCCCCATGACGCAGAAGATTTCGCCGCGACGGACTTGCAGGCTGGCATCGGAGACGCCGACCACGCAGTCGAATTCCTGCAGCACCTCTCTCTTGGACAAACCACGTTCGGAGATGGCCTTGACGGCGGCCGGGGCGCGGGCGCCGAAAATCTTCCATACTGATTGGCAGTCGACCAGCACTTCGTTGGAAACATTCATCGCGGTGTTCATGTCGTTCCCCTTGGGCCGCTTCATGCGGCCGTTCATGCCTGCAGGAAGGCGGTGCGGACCGCCGAAGCCGGCGGTCCGCACTGTCGACGACTATTCCGACTTGATGTTCTCCCAGCGCTTCAGGAGATCGGCATGGGCATCGGTCCAGTCCTTGACGGCTTCATCCATCTTCTTGCCGTCGCTGACCGCGCCATTGATCGCGGTGATGTCGGCCAGAGGCACATAGACCGAGGCGATGACCTCGCGCGCATGCGGATAGTCGGCCGAAAAACCCTTCTTGCCGATCCAGTAGTAGCTTTGCGGCGGCGGGAAGATGCCCTTGGGGTCCTTGAGGAACTTCACCGGATATTTCTGCATCATCCAGGACGGTTCCCAGATGGTGACGGCGATCCATTCCTTGCGGTCGACGGCCGCCTTCAGCGCGGCGGTCATCGCGGCGGTGCTGCCTTCGACCAGCTGGAGTTTCAGGCCGTATTCCTTGACGGCGTTGGCGGCGTCGCGCATCAGGCCCGAGCCCGGCTCGATGCCGACGATCTTGCCGCCGAACTTGTCGGCGTTGTCGTTGAGCTGATCCGTCGAATCGATGGTCACGTAGTTCGGCACCGCGATCGCCTGGTAGAGGCCGTGCGAAACCGGCGAGATCTTCTCCAGGCGCTTCTTGTTCTTGTTCCAGTAGTCCTGGGCGACATAATCCGTCTGCGAGGCAAGGATCTGGATGTCGCCCTTGCTCAGCGCCGCATAGGCGATGCCCCATTCGGAAAAGTCGACCACCTTGACGGTATAGCCGGCGTCTTCCAGCACCTTCTTGGTGATGCCGGTGATGGGGGTTAAATCCTCCCAGGACATCGTGCCCACGGTGATGGTCTTTTCCTCCGCCTGGGCGGACAGCATGGTCATACCGACCATCGCGGCAGCGCAGAGCGCTTTCCACAAAGTCTTCATGTTCCTCACTCCTGTTTTTTCGCTTCTATTCCCCTGAAGACCGCTGCGGTCGCCTCGGCCTTCACATTGCGCGGCGAGGGCTCATCCCTCGCGGCCAGCACGCAATTCCTGCAGTCGGATCACGGCGTTCACGCCCAGCCACGCAAGCGGCTCGGGAGGTAGCCTTGCGGGTTGCGGTTGATCCGAAAATTCATCGAGCATCTCGGAGCGAGAGCCGGTCGCCAGATCGGCGGCCATGACGCCCGCAAGCGTGCTCTTCACGGTGCCCAGACCGTTCTCGCAGCACGCCGAAAAGAGGCCTTCCTCGATCTCGCCGAAGGCGGGCACGTGGTTGCGGCTGAGGCAGAGCCGCCCAGCCCAGACATATTCGAACGGCACGTCCTCGAGGTCGGGAAACCTGGCATCGAGCGAAGCCCGCTGCTCGGCGGCGATGCCGGCCAGGCGCTTCTCGCTCACCTGAACGGGCCAGTCGTAGGTGAACCGGGTGCGAATAACGATGCGCGAAGATCCGTCTGCCGAAATCTTCCTCACGGTCGCGCCCATCGGGTCGGCCGGCAGCAAGGCCCACCTGTCCTGGCCTGTCGACTTCGCGGTGAAGGCGGCGGTCATCGCCGCGTAGGTGAAGATGTGCATCAGACGGCCACGGAAGTGACCGAAGTCGTCGATGTGGCCATTGACGCCGAGTATGACCTTGGGAGCGGTCACGCTTCCGTTCCGCGACAACGCCTTCCAGTTTCCTCCGGCCCGCTCGAGCTTGAGGACCGGGGAATGCTCGAATATGTCGACCTTCGATACCAGCCCTGCGGCGAGCCCGCGGATATAGTCGGCGGGCTGGATCATCACCGCGCCCGGCGTGAAGATACCCCCCAGGTAGTAGGACGATCCGGTGAGCTGCCGCATCGCGGCGGCGTCGAGGAATTGGTGCTTCTCGCCGATACCGTCCAGCGAGCGGCCGTAATTCGCATTGAGCTCTAATCCGCGCTCGGTGGCCGCGGCATTGATCTTTCCCGACGGGTCGAAGGTGTCGGCCGGCATGCCGTATTCCGCCGCCACGTCCGCGGCGAAAGCGATCGCGAAGCGGTTCTGCGCGATCTCAGCTCGTGTCGCGGCCTCGCCGGCGACGGAATATTCGCCCGACGATAGGTTATGCGGGGTGTCGATCATGTAGCCGGAATTCCGGCCCGCGGGGCCTTTGGCGATCTCGCCTGCCTCCAAGAGCACGATCTTGTCACCCGGCCGCAGTTGAGCGAGACGTCGCGCGGCGGAGAGGCCGGCGAAGCCGGCGCCGACGATCAGCCAGTCGGCCGTGATGTCGCCGTCGAGCGTCCGGACGGGGAAGCCGCGTCTGCTGATCGCTTCCCAGCCCGAGGTTCCGGATTCCGCCGGAAGCCGCTTGACGACGATGTCGCTCACCGCACGGTCTCGTCGACCGAACGGTCCGAGACGTCGATCCAGACGGTCTTCAGCTCGCAGTAATTGTCATGCGCGAAGACCGACTTGTCGCGCCCGCCGAAACCGGACTCCTTATAGCCGCCGAACGGCGTGGTCGCATCGCCTTCGCCAAAGCAGTTGACGGTGACGACACCGGCGCGGATTTCGCGCGACAGCTTGATCGCCTTGCGCAGGCTCCCCGTATAGATGGACGCGGTCAGACCGTAATTCGTGTCGTTGGCGAGAGCCACGGCTTCGGCAAGCGAGTTGAACGTCGTGACCGAAAGGATCGGACCGAAGATCTCTTCGCGGAAGAGACGGCTTGAAGGCCCGACGCCCTCGACGACGGTCGGCTCGATATAGATGCCCTTGTGCGTGGCGCCGCCATGGGCGACCGCGAGCTTCTCCGTCTTCACGTCGCCCAGGAAGGACTTCACCTTCTCGAAATGGGTCTTGCTGACCAGCGCGCCGATGCGGTTTTCCGGATCGAGCGGATCGCCGGTCTTCCACTCGCGCATATAGGCGCCGATGCGCTGCAGCAGCTCGTCCTTGATCTTGGCATCGACGATGAGCCGCGACGTGGCCGAGCAGTTCTCGCCCATGTTCCAGAACGCGCCGTTGACCACCTGCTCGGCGACGAGGTCGAGGTCTTCGGCATCGTCGAGGACCACCGCCGGGTTCTTGCCGCCGCATTCCAGCACGACGCGCTTGAGGTTGGAATCGGCCGCGTAACGCAGGAAGCGCCGGCCGGTCGGCGTCGATCCGGTGAAGGCCACCATGTCGACGCCCAAATGCAGGCCGATCGGCTCGCCGACCTCCTTGCCGCCGCCCGGGACGACGTTGAAGACACCCGCCGGGATGCCGGCCTCATGCGCCAGCTCGGCAACGCGAAGTGTGGTCAGCGTCGTCTCCTGAGCGGGCTTGACGATCACCGAGCAGCCGGCGGCCAGCGCCGGGCCGATCTTCCAGGCCAGCATCAGCAGCGGGAAGTTCCACGGCAGGACGCAGCCGACGACACCGACCGGTTCACGCACGACCATAGTCAGCGCCTTGGAGCCGACGGGAGCGGTGTTGTCGTAGAGCTTGTCGATCAGTTCAGCATGCCAGCGGATGGTGTGGATGGTGTCCGGAACGTCGACGGTCTGGCATTCGCGAATGGGCTTGCCGCTGTCGAGGCTCTCCATGACCGCGAGCTCGTGGCGGTTGCGCTCGAGCAACTTCGCGAACTTCAAAAGCACGGCCTTCCGCTCGCCGGGCGCGAGGTGCTGCCAGCGGCCGTCGTCGAAAGCTTCCCTGGCCTTGGCGACGGCGAAGTCGACATCGCTGGCGTCGCATGCGGCGATCTCGGCAAGAACCTCGCCCGTGGCCGGATTGGTCGACGTGAAGGTCTTGCCGGAATTCGCCGGACGAAACGCCCCGTCGATGAAGGCATTGGTCGGAAACCGAATCTCCGCGGCGAGGGCCTTGTATTCGGCGGCGGTCAAAGGGTCATGCATTGGTTGGCTCCCGACGTGATCTGGGCGACCGTGCGCTTCAAGGTGGCGACGACAGTCTGGAGGGATTGCTTTTCTTCCGAATTGAGCGGGCGCAGCGGCGCGCGCACGCCGCCTGTCTTCAGGCCAATCAGCTCGCATCCGTGCTTGATCGACTGGACGAACTTTCCGCATTCGAGGAAGTCCATCAGCGGCAGCATCGCGCTCATGATGGCGCGGCCCTTGTCGAAGTTCTTTTCGAGCACGCAGGCCTCGTAGAGCGCGACATGCTCGCGCGGCAGGAAGTTGGACCCGGCGCAGACCCAACTCCTGGCCCCCCAGGCGAAGAACTCGAGCGCCTGGTCGTCCCAACCGCAGGAAAGCGAGATGTGCGGGAATTTTCGCGCCAGCCGGTGCAAATTGCCCATGTCGCCGGAGCTTTCCTTGATGGCGACGACATTCCGGGACTTGCCGATGCGGGAGAAATACTCCTCGCCCATCATGACGCCCATGCGGGCAGGGTAGTTGTAGAGCATGATCGGCAGGTTCGCCGCGCGGTCGACCGTGAGAGCGTGAACCGCATTCTCGCGTTCGGTCGGGAGCGCGTAAGGGGGCGACGAGACGAGGATGGCGTCGGCGCCGATCTCCTTCGCCGCCTTGGCGTATTCGACGGAGTCTTCAGTCCTGATGGCGCCTGTGCCGATGATCAGCGGAAGGCGGGTGCCGATCACCTGCTTGGCGTAGGCGCCGAGATCGAAGCGCTCCTGGGTGGTCTGGGCGTAATATTCACCCGTCGATCCACCGACGATGATGCCGTGCACCTTGGCTTCGATGAGCGACTCCAGAACCTCGGCGAAAGCGGCATTGTCGATCTGCCCGTGCGGGTCGAGCGGCGTGACCGCTGGCGTGTAAATGCCTTCGAATTTCAAGACAGTTCTCCGTCCCTGGAGTGGCCGTTCTCTGCCAGCTCGCCATCCGGCCAAAGGGAGATCCTCTGCGAAATCTCGTGCGAGAATTCTCAGCAGCCGGAGCCGGTCGGTCGGATTTGATGGCGCAAGAAATTGCACACCGGCGAGCCGGAGTCAACAGATTGTATTATTTGCGTACACAAATTTTATAATCAGATAACACATAGCCATTGCGAGACCGTGAACCGCAACGCCGTCCCGTGCCGCAAACGCGACAACGTATCGTCGACGCCGAACCTCCAGCACGAGCAGTGAGTCAGATGAAAGGCTTAGTGCTGCTCCGGCGGCGGCTGATTGATTCCACGGCAAAGGCGAGCCCGATCATGGCTTTCCAATCCGTCTGAATTGCTTGGGCGTCATCGAAAAGTGCTTCTTGAAGGTGCTGCAGAAATGCGCGCTGTCGCTGAACCCGGTTTCATAGGCGATCTCGGTGACGCTGCGGCGCCGGCTGGCCAGGAGTTCGCGCGCGGCGAGGAGACGTATCCGCCGCCAGAACACCGCTGGCGCAGATTGGAGGTCCGCCAGGAAGGCTCGGGTCAAGCGCGCCTTGGAGGTGTTGAGGGTGCGCGCAAGTTCATCGATCGAGCACGGCGCGTCGATGCGCGTCTCCATCACTTTCACGGCCTCCACGGTCAGCCGCGACGCCGCCCCGAGCGGCTCCTCGTAAGGTTTCGTCCTGAGGACAATCCTGGGCTCTTCGGGTTTGAAGAGAAGATAGTTGAGGGCCTTCTGAGCCCTGCCGGCATTGCTGTAATGGGCAATAAGAAAGGCCGCGACTTCAATGGCCACGATGCTCCCCGGGCAGGTGACGATGTTGCCGTCGATGACATAGTTCTGGCTGGTGACCGGGCTGACATTCTGGAATCTGGACACGAACTCGCCCAATGTATCGAAGTGCAAAGCGCATTCCCGATGCTTGAGAAGGCCCGCCTGCGCCAACACGAAGCTGCCCGTGCACAAACCGATGATCGGAATGCCACGCTTGTTCGCAGCTTGCAGATAGTCATACGTCCCCGTCGGGATGCTCTCCATATCCCGCAGCAGCCCGCCGCAAACGGCTACGCAGTCGTACGCGCCTGGATCGTCTAGATTTCCGGTCGGAACCATCTCAAGGCCGCAGCTCGCACGCACTGGATGCTGCCCTGCCGAAATGAAATCCCAGGCGAAATAGACCTGCCGGCTCTGATCCTCCCTGTCGGCGGCCAGCCGAAGGGCATCCACGAAGCTCGCCATCGGCGTCAGCGTGAAGCTCGGGCAAAGGATGATGCCGATCTTCAGGTAGGGAAGCCCTACGCGATCAGGCGCCTTCAGTGCAGCCGTCAAAGCAAGCTCCTCGTTCGCGAAGTCTATCCAATTCTTATGAAAAACGTATCGAAATCACAATTCGTGAATTTCGCAAACCGCTAATGTTCGATCATCCCAATCAGGTGAGCGCTCAACTGAGATGACGCTGAAGCCGGCTTTCCCGAGAATCCTCGAGCCGCTCCAACTGCGCCACAAGACGCTGCGCAACCGGATCAATTTCGGCGCTCACACCGCCAACATGGCCGAAGATGGTCTGCCTGGGGCGCGGCACCTGGGCTACTACCTGGAGCGGGCCAGGGGAGGCGCGGCCATGATCGTGGTCGAGCCCATGCCGGTCCATCCTACGGCTCGGCTGACGCGCGGCAATTTCCGCCACGACGACGATGCGGTGATCCCAGGCTTCAGGGCGATCACCGATGCATGCAAGGCCGAAGGCGCGGTGATGGTTCACCAGCTTTACCATGTCGGCCAGCATGGGGATTACGACAATTCCTACTCGGCCAATTGGTCGCCATCGGGCTTGCCGTCTTACCACGACGGGGACGGCAGCCACCGCATGCGGGAATCCGAGATCGAGGAGATAATCGAAAGCTTCGTTCGCGCCGCCGTCCGGGCGAAGAAGTGCGGTTTCGATGGCGTGGAATTGTTCGGCCCTTACAACTCCCTCATCGAGCAATTCTGGCTCCCATGGTCGAACCGGCGTGACGACCGCTGGGGTGGCTCGTTCGAAAACCGGATGCGTTTCTCGACCGAGATCACCTCGCGCATTCGCGAGGCCGTTGGCGAGGATTTTATCATCGGCCTCGCTTCCAGCATCGACGCCTCCGTCGACGTCGGCATGAACACGCAGCTCCTTCAGGAGATTGCCGCCTATCACGATACGCGCGCCCTGATCGATTACATCAGTTGCGGCACGGGCAGCTATTTCGACCACTCGTCCGTCATGCCGACCTTTCTGTTTGCCGACAAGCTGGGCGCCCCCAACGCCCAGGCGCTGAAAGAGGTCTGCAAACACACCCGCGTCCAGGCGGAAAGCCACATCCGGACGCCGGAGAATGCCAACGAGGTTATCTCGTCGCGCCAGGCTGACATGGTCAGCATCGTGCGCGGCCAGATCGCCGATCCGCATTGGGTCAACAAGGTCGCCAGCGGCCGCGACGCGGACATTCGCGGATGCATCTCATGCAACCAGATGTGCTGGGGCAGACGCTCGCGGGACTACTGGATCTCGTGTCTCGTCAATCCTTCGGCCGGCCGCGAATTCGAATGGGGCGGCGACCGCTTCGGGCCGACCGAGACGCCGAAGCGCGTGCTGGTCGTGGGAGGCGGCCCGGCCGGTCTCGAAGCGGCTCGCGTCGCCGCGGAACGCGGTCACAGCGTCACTCTCGCGGAAGCTGGCTCGCAGCTCGGAGGCCAGTTCCGGCTGGCTGGGTTGCAGCCGCGCCGAACGCAAATCTTGGAGCTGATCGGCTGGTATGAACGACAGTTCTCCAGGTTGGGCGTTCGCGTGCTGTTCAACACGCCGCTCGACGCCGCGGAGATCGCTGGCTACGCCGCCGACGAAATCGTCCTGGCGACTGGCTCGCAGCCGGCCGGAACCGGGTTCCAGCGCGGTCTACCGGGACAGGAACGCCTGCCAGGCGTGGATCTGCCGAATGTCTGGTCCGTCGAGGACGTGATGACGAAGACCGCGCGTCTCGGCGACCATGTCCTTCTGATCGACGACACGGGCGACTGGCGCGGGCTTGGCACGGCACTCGAGATCGTAGCGCGGGGGCATCGCGTGACCGTTGTCACCGCATGGCCTGTTCTCGGCCGTTACCTGCAGCGGACGGAAAGCGACGGCGTTGGCCGGGCTCGGCTGAAAAGTGCGGGCGGCAACTGGGTAACAGACGCGGTTGTCACGAAATGGCATGGCGACGGCGCCACGGTCAGGTGCCATCTCGATGGCACCGAAAGCTTGATCGAGGCCGATACCCTCGTCCTTGCGACCACCAACGTCTCGGATACCTGGCTGCGGGACGATCTCGATGAGCAGCTACCCGCGCTGAAGCCGAAGGTGATCGGCGACGCCTTGGCGCCGCGGCTCGCCGTGGCGGCAATCTACGAGGGGAGGGTCCTGGGCCAGTCCATCTGATCGGCCGTTGAACCTCGAATTCAACGGTTGGTTGCAATGCGTGAACGACCAACAATCATCAAAAAGGGAGCACTCGAAATGAAGTTTTTCAAAAGTGGCGGAACCCGCGTGCCGAAGACAATAACGCGAATGGCCAAGGACGTTCGCAAGGGTCTTGTGGATCGACGCGAATTCCTCGCGCTTGCCAGCACCTTCGGTGCATCGGCCGCGCTGGCCTACGGCATGGTTGGATTGGCATTGCCGTCACCGGCATTCGCCGAGGAAGGCACGAAGGGTGGAACGCTCCGCGTCGCCATGGTCGTGAAGCAACAGAAGGACCCGCGTACCTACGACTGGGTGGAGATGGCCAACATCAGCCGCACCTGGCTGGAGCCGCTGGTCCGCTACACCCGCGAATTCACCTTCGAGCCGGTGCTCCTGGAGAGCTGGGAAGTCAACGGCGACGCCACTGAATACCTGCTCCACGTCCGCAAGGGCGTGACCTGGAACAACGGCGATACATTCAACGCCGACGATGTCGCCTACAACTTCAACCGCTGGTGCGACAAGAGCGCGTCGGGCAATTCCATGGCGGCACGCGTCAACAGCCTGGTCGACCCGAAGACCGGCAAGGCGCGCGAAGGTGCCATTACCAAAGTCGATGACTACACGGTCAAGCTCTCGCCGAGCGACCCGGACATCGCCATCATCGCCAACATCACCGACTATCCGGGCCTGATCGTGCACCGGAATTTTGATGCTGACGGCGCCAACCCGGTCACGAAGCCGATTGGCACCGGTGCATTCGAGCTCGTCTCCTACGACGTCGGCCAAAAGGCCGTCGTCAAGCGGCGTGAGAGCGGCAAGTGGTGGGGCGGCGAGGCGATGCTGGATGGCATCGAGTTCATCGACTACGGCACCGATCCAAACGCAATGGTAAGCGCCTTCGAGGCTGGCGAGGTCGATCTCAACAATGAAACCGGAGCGGACTACGTCGAGATTTTGGACGGGCTTGGGCTTCACCAGACAGAGATCCAGACCGCGACGACGCTGGTGGCGCGCACCAACGTCACGCAGAAACCATACGACGACAAGCGTGTGCGCAACGCGCTCCAGATGGCTGTCGACAACAACGTCGTACTGCAACTCGGCTATGCCGGGCGCGGCACGGTGGGCGAAAATCATTTCGTCAGCCCGATTCACCCCGAATACTACCCCTTGCCCAAGAAAGCGCGCGACGCGGCAGGGGCCAAGAAGCTCATGGCCGAGGCGGGCCAGGCGGACTTCGAGCATGAGCTCATCACCGTCGACGATGATTGGAACAAGAGCACCGGCGATGCGATTGCCGCCCAGCTTCGCGACGCGGGCATCAAGGTCAAGCGCACGGTAATGCCGGGCTCGACCTTCTGGAACGACTGGACGAAATATCCTTACTCCCTGACCGTCTGGTATATGCGCCCCCTGGGCGTCCAGGTTCTGGCGCTGGCCTTTCGCACTGGCGAGGCCTGGAACGAGACGGGCTATTCCAATCCGGAGTTCGACAAGAAGCTCAAGGAGGCCCTGTCGGTGAGCGCCCCCGAAAAGCGGCGTGAGGTGATGAAGGATATCGAGACCATCATCCAGGACTCGGGCATCATCATTCAGCCCTACTGGCAGAAGCTCTACAATCACATGAGCAAGAAGGTGATGAATTACGCCATCCACCCGACCTTCCAGATGGATCTGCAGAAGGTCTGGCTGGAACAGGCCTGACGCATCGGCGGCCTGAAATGGCGGCCGCGGAGGAAGGTTCGCGGCCGCTGCCGAGCCTTAGCGGCCAGCATTGCTTGGTGTCGGCCGCAATCGCTTCCCGAATGGCCCCGTCAGGAATCGCCGACCAGCGCGTCCGCCTTCATTCCCTGTGGCGCGATGAACATCTCCATATTCTCGCGCGACAGCTCCCAGTGCTCGAACACCAGGTCGACAACGGCGTCTTCATCATGCGCGCCGATGGCCGAGATGAAGCCGTCATGGTGTTCGACCGCCGTCTGGAGGCGCTTGCGCATGTCGTTGTTGCGCGGGCGGAAGAAGGTATGGCCGATACGGGCGTGGTCGATCAGCAGCCTGCCGAGGCTTGGCTGAAGATAGACATTGGCGGACATCTCGCCGATGATCTCGTGAAACCTGTTGTTCTCGACGACCATGGCAAGCGCATCGCCAGACTTGCTTGCGTCCCGGAAACGCTCCTGCGTGTCCTTCAAATCGGTCATCTGTGAAGGCTTGAAATTTTGCACCGCCAGTCGGCCGATGGCGGCGTAGACCATGGGCGCGACCAGGAAGAATTGCCGAAGCGTCGAATGGTTCATCGGCACGACCCTCGCTCCCCGGTTCGCGCGAATTTCGATGTAGCCTTCGCCTTCCAGACGGCGGAAGATTTCCCTGACCGGGGTACGCGACAAACCGTAGCGCTCACTGAGCGCAACCTCATCCAGATCCGCGTCGGGGTCGAGTTCCATCGTCAGGATCCGGCGCTTCAGATCGTCGTAAAGACTACCCTTGCTACCCTTCACGGCACACCTCCGGTGTTTCTAGCAAACGATTCCATGGCCGGAGAATCGCACCAGCGCCGGGGCAAGTCAACGGATTGTATTTTCTGGGTACACAATATCTGAGGGAGTTTCATCAGGCGGCTATCTCCAATCTGCACCAAGCGCCGGCGATCTGACCGCGCGCCGGCATTCCTCGACCAGCCATTCACGGAATGCCGTCACCACATCGCGCCTTGCGCTGCGTTCGGGGATGGTCAGGCAATAGGGCTGGCGCAGCTCCAGCGCGCGGGCGACGGGCCGGACCAGCCGGCCGTCTTCCAGCGCCTGGGCACAGTAGATCCCTTGCGCCAGCGCCACGCCCAGCCCCGATATGGCGAGGTCGAGCGCTGCCCGCGACGAGTTGGCGGAAAGGCCGCGCCGTGCCGCCCGGCCTGGCTCGATGCCCGCCGCCTCGAACCAATTGCGCCAGGACGGAAACGAGGCGCCGGTCGGTCCCCAGTCGGTGTGGATCAGCGGCAGGCCGGCGAGGTTTTCGGACTTGGTTGCGGCGAGACCCGGCGCGCAGACCGGATAGACGGCGTCCCGGACAATCTCCTCGGTCGGGTGCTCGCGATAGTGCGGGCCGTAGGAAAGCCGGATGTCGATCAGCTCATGCTCGAACGGCACCGGGTCGTCGTCGCCTCTGAGCGAAATATCCGCCGCGCCGTGGCTTGCGACAAAGCTGGCGAGACGCTCGGAGAGCCAGCCCATCGCCATCGACGGCGGCACCGAGATGACGAGCCTCGGCCGGAACGCATCGCCACCGCGCGCGACGCTGCCGATCTCCTGGAAGGCCATGGTGAGCCTGGGCAGCATCTCGATGCCGGCCTCGGTGAGCACGACGCGCCGGTTGACGCGGTGGAACAGCTTGCGGCCCATCTGCTCCTCGACGGTGCGGATGAGCTGGCTGACGGCCGCCGCCGAAACCGACAGCTCCTCCGCGGCCGCGGCGAAGCTGCCCGTACGCGCCGCAGCCTCGAAGGCCTGAAGTCCCCGCAGCGATGGAAGTGCGACCATGGCAACCTAGAAAGATAAGTTTAGCTTATCTATTTTGCAGAAATCCTCATTTTTCGAAAGGTTTCTTTCTGCGGTACGGTAGCTTCATGAACGCCATCGACCGCAATGAATCCGTCGACCATCGCGATGTCATCGCCTCGCTAACCAATGAGGAGCGCAGCCGGCTGACCGGCAAGTCGGATGGGCCGGGCCTCATCCAGTTCGCCGTCCATCTCGGCGCGATCATTGTTGTCGGCGCGCTGATCGCGGCCAAGGTGCCGTTCTGGCCGCTGCTGACGCTGCCACAGGGCATATTGATCGTGTTCCTGTTCACCCTTCTGCATGAAACGGTGCACAGGACGGCCTTCGAAACGCAGTGGCTGAACGACGCCGTCGCGCGGCTGTGCAGCCTGGCGATCGCGCTGCCCGCCGACTGGTTCCGCTATTTTCATTTCGCCCATCACCGTTTCACCCAGGACCCCGAGAACGATCCGGAATTGGCTTTCCCGAAGCCCGAGACCCTGCGGCAGTACATCGTCCATGTCTCGGGCCTGCCGGTGTGGTGGGGCCACGTCAAAACGCTCTACACCAATGCCAGCGGCCGCTGCCGCGACGGCTATGTGCCGCCAAAGGGCCTGCCGAAGGTGCAGACCGAGGCGCGGGTAATGATCGCCTTCTATGTCGTCGTGGCGGCGCTAGCCGTCTGGCTCAAGGCGACGGTGCTGCTTTATGTCTGGATCGTGCCGGCGCTGCTCGGGCAGCCTTTCCTCAGGCTCTACCTGCTGGCCGAGCATGGCCGCTGCCCCTTCGTCGCCAACATGCTGGAAAACACCAGGACGACGCTCACCAACTGGCTGGTGCGCAAGCTCGCCTGGAACATGCCTTACCATGCCGAGCACCACGCCTACCCGGGCGTGCCGTTCCATCAGCTGCCGGCGTTCCATCGGCTGATCGAGCGGCATCTCAAGGTGGTCGAGCCCGGCTATGTGAGCTTCCACGAGAAATACTTAAAGCATGTCTCCCGAAAGTGGGAACCGGTTTCGGGACAAAGACATGCGTGTAATCAGAAACCTAAAGCGCATGGAGCGAATCTGAAAGATCGCGACGCGCTTTAGAGACGCTGCGCTGACCGCCGGCAGAAATGTTCGGCGTCAGCCGGATCGGCGCATCGACGCTTGCGAGCGCAGCAGCCGGCTCATCTCGGATGCCTTGGCCGGCACGCCGATCAGAAAACCTTGCGCCTCCCCGCAGCCGGCCTTGCGCAGCATGTCGAGCTGCGCTTCGGTCTCGACGCCTTCGGCGGTGACGGTGATGCCGAGCTCGGTGCCAAGTCCGATCACCGTGCGGACGATCGCCGCCGTGTCGCGCTTGTCGAGGTCGCGGATGAAGGAGCGGTCGATCTTGATCTTGTCGACCGGGAAGCGCCGCAGATAGCCGAGCGAGGAATAGCCGGTGCCGAAATCGTCGAGCGCGATGCGCACGCCGAGCCCGCGCAGCTGGCGGAGCGTTCTCAGCACCGTATCGCTTTCGTCCATCATCACCGTTTCGGTGATTTCGAGCTCGAGCCGGCTGGCCGGCAGACTGGAAAAGGCGAGCGCCGAGATCACGCTGCGAGCAAAGCCACCGCTCTTGATCTGGGCCGCCGAGACATTGACCGCCATGCGCACGTCCCTCGGCCAGCCCGCCGCCGCGCTGCAGGCCTTGCGCAGCGCCCAATCGCCGAGCTGCACGATCAGCCCTGTCTCCTCGGCCGCCGCGATGAAGTCTTCCGGCGCTACCCGCCCGCGCGACGGCGAGCGCCAGCGCATCAGCGCCTCGGCGCCGACGATGTCGCTGGAAGCGATGTCGAGGATCGGCTGGAAATCCAGCTCGAACTCGCGTTTAGGCAATGCCGCTTCGAGATCGATCTCAAGTGCACGTCGTTCACGCACCATGGCGTCCATGCCGGGCTCGAAGAAGCGGTAGACATTGCGTCCTTCGCTCTTGCCCCGGTAAAGCGCCATGTCGGCATTAGTCAAAAGCGTGTCGGCGTCCTGCCCGTCGCCGGGGTAGAGCGCGATGCCGAGGCTGACGCCAACATGCATCTCGCGGCCCTTGTCGCGATAGGGCTTGCCGATCACCTCTACGACGCGTTTGGCAAGCTTTTCGGCATCGGCCGCGCCTCTGACGTTGGACTGGATGATGGCGAATTCGTCGCCGCCGAAACGCGCCACCACGTCCTTCTCGCTGCGCAGGCAGCGCCGCAGGCGCTCGGCCACGCATTTCAGCAGCCAGTCGCCTGCCGGATGCCCGAACGTGTCGTTGACGGCCTTGAAGCGGTCGAGATCGAGCGAGAAGATCGCCATCGGCGCGACCTTGGCCTCGCTCAGCGCCTGGTCGAGCCGCTCGCGGAACATCGAGCGGTTGGGCAGGTTGGTCAGCGTGTCGTGATGTGCGAGATGCGTCATGCGCTCTTCGGTGCGGCGTCGTTCGGTGACATCGTCGAAGGTCACCACCCAGCCGCCGGCCATCGGCTGGCGTACAACCAGAAACGTCCTGCCATCGGCAAGATAGCGGTAAGTCGATTGCATCTGCCCCGCCCGCAGGCAGGCTTCGGTCTTGGCGACTTCGCTGTCGACGTCGATCGGGGTGTAGATGCCGAGCTCCAGCAGTCGTTCGAGCGCGTCGCGATGCGTCGTGCCAAAAGGGAAGTCCGCCGCGGTGACCTTGTAGAGCTCCAGGAAACGCTGATTGCGCACGATCATCTTGCCGTCGGCGTCGTACATCAGCAGACCTTGCGACATGTTGGCTAAAGCGGCGTCGAAACGGCGATGCTGCTCCTTCAGCTCCTCTTCGGCGCGCCGCTGCTCCGTCACATCCTCGTAGATCGACACCCAGCCGCCGGAAGCCAGCGGCCGGTGCGAGATGACGATGATGCGTCCATCAGACAGCGTCTCCTCATAGGTCGAGGGCCTGGCGCCGTCGATATAGGGCTTGCGGACGGCGTAAAGCTCCGCGGCACTTTGCGAAGCGATGCCGATATCGACGCTATGTTGCAGGATGTCGAAGAAGCGGATGCCGGGCTTCACCACCCTGGCGTCGAGGCGGAAGAGGTCGATGTAGTTTCGGTTGCAGATGATCATCCGCTCGTCGGCGTCGAACATGCACAGCCCATGCGACATGTTCTCGACGGCGGCCGAAAAGCGCTCGTTCTGCGCGCGGAGTTCTTCGGCAATTCGTCGAGCCGGGCCGATACGGGTTGCTTTCCGCTTGCCTGCGGCCGAACCAGTCTTGACATGAGCGACGGGCATGAGCGCGCCTGCTGACCGTGACTGAACACGTCACTGTCGCGGCCGCCGGTTAATTTAGCGTTCTTTTACACAGTTGAATTGGCGGCAAGAAAAGCCTGCCGTTTGGACTCAAGCACCGAGAAACGCCTCAGAAATGCGGCCTGCGCCCAGGTCACCGAGCGCGGCGTGAAGTCGAAGCGGTCGGCGGAAAAGCCGCGCGGCCGGCCGAAATACTCGGTCGCCTCCGCCGTCGAGAAGCCGGCGAGCAGTGTCGCCTCGTAGTAGGCGGCGATCTGGTCGGCGCGCTTGATGTCCTTGCGCAAGGCGGCGCCGAGCTCGGCCGGCAGCGAGAAACGCAGATGGATGGCGCGCTGCAGGCGCAGCTCGCAATCTTTGTAGGAGCCGCCCATCACCGACTTGAACGGCGAGATCATGTCGCCGATGACATATTCCGGCGCGTCGTGCAGCAGCGCCGTCAGCCGTGCCTCGGCCGAAGCCGCCGGCACCAGCTCGCCATACAACGCCTCGACCAGCAGCGAATGCTGCGCCACCGAAAAGGCATGCTCGCCGCTGGTCTGGCCGTTCCAGCGGGCGACGCGGGCGAGACCGTGCGCGATATCGGCAATCTCGATGTCGAGCGGCGAGGGATCGAGCAGATCGAGCCGCCGGCCCGACAGCATGCGTTGCCAGGCACGCGGCGGCGCCCCGGCGCGGTCGGCCGCCATCAGGCCTCCTCCGCGCTGACTGCGTCCTGCGGAAAGGTGAATTTTGCCCATGCCGGGATGGCAAGGATGATCGCTGTCTCGCCGGCCATGATCGCATCGCAGGCATCGAGCGCCGCCTTGACGCGGTCGATGCGCGCTATGGCGAGGCCGCGTCCGCCGCTTACCGAACCCAGGGTGCCGAGCGGCCGGCCATTGACAGTCACCTCCGTGCCGGCTGGGGGCAGCGACCCGGCGGCGACGGCGATCAGCACACGACGCCTGGCGGTGCCGCGGTGCTGCATGCGCGAGACCACCTCCTGGCCGACATAGCAACCTTTCTTGAAGCCGACGCCGCCGGTCTCGTCGAGCAAGACATCATGCGGGAAAGCGTCGCCGAGCTGGTAGTCGGAACCGCTTTCGGCGATACCGTGGCCAATGCGGAGCGCCTGCCACGCGTCGGCATCGCCGCCGTCCTTTACTGCGCCGTCATAGGCGCGCCTCACGACCGCATCGCGGAAGCGGGTGTCTGCAAGCGATGTTGAATCAGAATATGAGGCGGTTGAATCGTCGCCCCACGCGACCGTGACAAGCGCCTGATCCTGCTTGACAATCTCGGCCTTGGCTCTTAGCCGGTAAAGCATCAGCCGGCGCACGAAATCGTCCGCTATGTCGGCCCGGCATTCCAACAGGAAGCCGTCGCCGCTGGCGCGCGAGATCAGGAAGTCGAACAGGATCTTGCCCTGCGGCGAAAGCAGCGCGCCAGGCTTCGCTTCGCCGGGGCTGAGCGTTTCGAGATCGGTGGTGAGGATGTTTTGCAAAAAATGCTCGGCATCCGGGCCCGATACGGAAATGAGCGCGCGGTCTTTCAGCAGGGCAAAGGGCATGAGCGGCCTGATCTTGCAAAAATGATGGTCATTACGTAAGCCGGCCTCACTCCCCCCGCAAGAGATTGGACCCGTCCATGGCAACCACCTTCGACCTCATCCTGACAGGCGGCACGGTGGTCAACCATGACGGCGAAGGCCGACGCGATGTCGGCGTGCGGGCAGGGCGCATTGCCGCGATCGGCGATTTAGGCCAAGCCTCCGCCGGCGAAACGATCGACTGCCGCGGCCTGCATATCCTGCCCGGCGTCGTCGACAGCCAGGTGCATTTCCGCGAGCCGGGGCTGGAGCACAAGGAAGACCTGGAGACCGGCTCCCGCGCCGCGGTGCTGGGTGGCGTCACCGCGGTCTTCGAGATGCCGAACACCAACCCGCTGACGACCAGCGAGGCGGCCCTTGCCGACAAAGTGCGGCGCGCCACTGGCCGCATGCATTGCGACTTCGCCTTCTGGGTCGGCGGCACGCGGGACAATGCCGGCGTTGTCGGCGATCTGGAACGGCTGCCGGGAGCCGCCGGCATCAAGGTTTTCATGGGCTCGTCCACCGGCGATCTGCTGGTCGAGGACGATGAGGGTGTCGCCTCGATCCTGAGGAACACGCGCCGCCGCGCCGCTTTCCATTCGGAGGACGAGTTCCGCCTGCGCGAACGGCTGGGCCTGCGCGTCGAAGGCGATCCCTCGTCCCATCCCGTCTGGCGCGACGAGATCGCGGCGCTGCGCTGCACGGAGCGCCTGGTGCGCATTGCAAGACAGACACGCGCGCGCATCCATGTGCTGCACATCTCGACGGCCGAGGAGATCGTCTTCCTCGAACAGCACAAGGATGTCGCCACCTGCGAGGCGACGCCGCATCATCTGACGCTTTCGGCGGACGACTATGCGCGGCTCGGCACGCTGATCCAGATGAACCCGCCGGTGCGCGCGGCGCGCCATCGCGACGGCGTCTGGCACGGCATTTCGCAAGGCATCGTCGACGTGCTGGGCTCCGACCACGCGCCGCATACGCTGGCCGAGAAGGCGAAACCCTATCCGGCCTCGCCGTCCGGCATGACCGGCGTGCAAACGCTGGTGCCGATCATGCTCGACCATGTGAACGCCGGCCGGCTCACCTTGCAGCGCTTCGTCGATCTCTCCAGCCACGGCCCGCAGCGCATCTTCGGCATGGCGCGGAAGGGCCGCATCGCCGCCGGCTACGACGCCGACTTCACCGTCGTCGACCTCAAGCGCCGCGAGACCATCACCAACGCGCAAGCCGGCTCCAAGGCCGGCTGGACGCCCTATGATGGCAAAGAGGTGACCGGCTGGCCGGTCGGCACCATCGTGCGCGGCAACAGGGTGATGTGGGAAGGCGAGATCGTCATGCCCGGCCAGGGCAGGGCGGTGGAGTTTTCAGAGGCGCTGCCGGCTTAGGTCACGTTGGATTTCTTAAGCGCGCTGCATTATGTTTGGCTGGCTATGCCCGCAAACATTGCGCCGATTGTTCCTGCAGAGTTCCCGCAGCTCCAGGCACTCGCTTGGAACCGCGATGCCGCGCGCCCGATCCCGGCGGAAGAGGCATTCGCACTTTACGAACGCAATTGGCGCTTTGTCGATCAAAAGCGCCTTACAGCGCGGGAGAAGCTGCTTATAAGGAAGCTGACTGAAAAGTTCGGCCGCGGCATCCTTCTGACTACGTCCTGAAATCCGGCCTTCCTTTCCTCGATTTTCTTCTCGCTACCACACATCAAACAGGAAACACCGCGAGTTGAGGTTATGAAGGAGTTCAGAAAACCGGAACACAGGATCATTGCCGAAGCGCTTGGACTGATGGACCATGACTTCCTGACCGCCGCCCAATGCTGGTTTGGCGGCGGGACGGCCATTGTCATGAAACTTGGCGAATATCGACGGTCGTTGGATCTGGATTTCCTTTGCGCGGACACCAACGGCTATCGCGAACTGCGGACACGAGCCTCGGAGCTTGGTGTCAGGGCCTTCTTCCCCGAACCCGTCGAAATCGTTCGAGATTTTCAGATCGATCAGTATGGCCTGAGGACAGTCGTGCGCCTCAAAGGCCAACCGATCCGGTTCGAAGTTGTCCGCGAAGGCCGCATCGATTTGCGAGGTCGTTTCGACGAGGATTTGGGGATACCTGCCCTCGTTCTCCCAGACATGTTTGCCGAGAAGCTGTTGGCGAATGCCGACCGATGCCAGGATCGCGCAACCGCTTATCGAGATGCCTTCGATCTTGGGATGTTGGTCAAGGCCTATGGGAAAATCCCGACCGATGGCCTCGATAAGGCTCAAACTTCTTACGGATCAGACATCCGGCGCAAGGTCGCCTGGGTGGTAGACAGGCTTGAAGACAAAGGCGAGTTGCGTGACGCAGCCGAGGTTTTGCAAATGGATGTCACGGTGGGGACCGATGCGATTTCGGCCTTGCGAGAGGAAGCCGCTCGCATATGGCCGGAGGCCGATATCGACAAGGAATGATCTCCTGCCTCAATCCCCGGCGACGAAGAACAGCCACTGACCGGTGGGCGTGATGCCGACGCGGTAGAAGATGTAGGCGCCGAACTGCTTCATGTCGTCATAGTCGCTCGCCGTGACGAGCTTGAACAGCTCGACGCGCTGCCTCGGGTCGAGCTTGTCGAGCGGCAGCGCGAAGAAATACGGCCAGACATAGAGTTCCTGCGGCGTGCCGGTGTCGACATGGACATAGCCGGCGCTGAGCACCTCTTCCAGAATGGCGAGGATCTCCTGGCCGTCGCCGTCGCCGGACAGCCCCTTGAGGAAGGTGATCGGGTCGCCGTCGATGTCGCCGAGCGACAGCTGCGTCATGGAATCGCCTGAGCCGATCAGCGACCGGAGCTTCTCGATATCGCCGCTCTTGCAGGCTTCGATGATCAGGCCGTGCATGCGTTTGACCGGTTCGGGAAGCTTGTCGAGGTCATAGACGACCGGTGGCGGCGGCGCGTCCGGATCGGCGCGCGGGCTGGTGATGCCGCCGCTGCCGGAGGGAGCCTCGGGTTCGCTCTTGTCCGTGTCGGCCGGCTGACCGTTGTCGGAGGGTTTCGTGCCCGGCGGATCGGGCATCGGCACGGTGGTTCCCGGCGCGGCGTTGTCATGGTTGGCGGGCGGCGTGACCGGCGAAGGCAAATCCTGGCGTTGGATCTCACTCAGCGCGTAGGAAGGTGTGCTGGTAAGGCAGATTGCCAGCGGAACAGCGCAGCAGGAAGCGGCAATCCAGATGCCGAGGGCCAGCCTACGCGGCCGGCCTGCCAACGAAAATCTCACCCCTTGCCTCTCCATGGTTCCCGGGCTCGCTCGGTCCGGACAGCGTTTTGAGCTGTTAAGGCACCAGCGCATGATGCCCAAACGGCACGCCGCCGTCAAAAGGCGCAAAAGCTGGCGGGTTAGTGCTTGAGCCGTTCCGGCTCGAAAGCGCCGGCGATCACCTTTTCGCGCATGCGGTCGAGGAGGGCCAGCGCGGACGTCTCGCCATTGGCGCGCAGCATCTCGCCGAAGGCGGTTTCCAGAGCCGCCTCAGCGATGATTTCGGGCTCGATGCCGGCCGACAATCCTTCCGCCCAGGCTTCGCTGTGGCTCTCCACGGCGGTCAGGCGCTTTTCTTCTCTGACCAACGCGTCGATGTCGCTGACACCATGTTCCATTGCGATGTCCACCTTTTTCAAGCGACGGTCCCGCAAGGGACCAGGCTTGACCTGCCAGTTCATCCGCAGCCTCGGATAAGTATTTGTAAATACGACATTTTTGCGGTCGCAATCTAAATTCTGAGCAAGGCTGCGCTCAATCCAAGCCGACCTTAGCCGATTAGACCGGCTTGCGGCACCAAAACCTTCAGTTTGAGTTAATTCCGCAATTGTGCACTAACGTTTCATTAACATTGTTGCACAAGCGCAACACATCATTGCACCAAGGCGCGGCCTGGCACAATAAGGCGGATCACATTGGAGTCGATTCCCCCAAAATTGTGCTCAAGCCGGATAGTAGGCCCTGGGCCGATCCTCAATTCCCGTAGCGGGAAGCGATGTCGCGCGAGAGCGTCTCGCCTTCCTTCATGTAGCGGGCAATGGCCTCGGTGGCCGAAGGCGTGCATCGCGTGTAGGTGCCGCTGAAGGAGCGGTAGCCGCGGTTGAAGGAGGCGATGAAGCGGGCGCGCCGGTCGGGATCGGGGTTCTCAGACTCGAGCAGCTTTTCCATTTCGACCCGCCATTGGTCGCCCTTCTCTCCGCAGAGGTTGCGCAGGAAATGCAGCGAGCCGAGCACCTCGGCGAGCCGCATCAGCCCGGGCTCGAACGGCGCCTCGGCGGCGAGCACCGGCCGCGCCGTGACGGCCATGCTGACGGCGAGGCACGCGGCGAGGAGGGGTGAGGCGCGGTTCATCGGGGGCCTTGCGATGGAAGAGCAAGGCTTTGTGGCGAAACATTTTGTCGCCTGCAAGGCCATTTTGGATGGTCACCGCTTGGCGCCTTGCGCAGGTCCAAGCAACTCCTCGGCCACCGAAAACACCTCATCGGTGAGCGGCATATCCGCCATTTCCGCCAGCGTATAGAAGGCCGCCGTCTCGGCATCGTCGCTGGCCACCGGCTCGCCGCCGACATAGGCCGCGCCGAACACCGTCAGCAGATAGTCGACGGCATGGTTCTCACCGCTGCCGTCGATATGGATGTCGCGCAGCGGCTGGTAATCCTTCGCCTCAAGCCCGGTTTCCTCTTTGAGCTCGCGCGCCGCCGCTCTTTCCAGCGTCTCGCCCGGTTCGACCTTGCCGCCGGGATAGGCGTAGAGCCCTTGCGAGGGCGGCCGCGCACGCTTGACCAGCAACACCGTCATGCCGCGCACGACGGCGACGGAGACGGCGGGGATTATCTTGCGTGCTTCCATGCGTTTCTGCAGCCTGTTGTGGACCGATTGGCCGGATCCAGCTTTAGCGGTTGCGGCGTGGCTGTTCCATCGCCACTTTCACGAGAAATCAAATCGACGAGCCGAGTTCATGTGCGGACGCTTTGCCCTGACCGCCACACCGGACCAGACCGCCGCCTTTCTCGGCCTGGCGGAGCTGGAGGAATTTCCGGCCCGCTACAACATCGCCCCGACACAGCCCGTGCTGATGGCGCTCGCCGGTCCGCCGCGCGCGCCCGGCTCCAACCTGCCGGACCGTCAGGCGATGCTGGTGCGCTGGGGCCTGATCCCGGCCTGGGTCAAGGACACGAAGGAATTTCCGCTGCTCTTCAACGCCCGCTCGGAAGGGGTACTGGACAAGGCCTCGTTCAAGACCGCCATGCGCCATCGCCGCGCCTTGGTGCCGGCTTCCGGCTTCTATGAATGGCAGCAGTCGGGCAGCGCCAAGGGCCAGCCCTACTGGATCCGGCCGAAGCGGGGCGGGGTGATCGCTTTCGCCGGCCTGGTCGAGACCTATTCTGAGCCGGGCGGCTCCGAGATGGATACCGGTGCCATCCTGACGACGCGCGCCAATGCCGGCATCGCCCATATCCACGACCGCATGCCGGTGGTGATCGAAGAGCGCGACTTCGCCCGCTGGCTGGATTGCCGCACGCAGGAGCCGCGCGACGTGCTCGACCTTTTGAAGCCCGCCGAACCCGATTTCTTCGAGGCTGTCCCGGTTTCCGACCTTGTCAACAAGGTCGCCAACACCGGGCCGGAGATTCAGGAGCGGGGCATTGTCGGGCCTCAGCCCGAGAAGGTCAGGCGCCAGAAGCCCGGCGCGGACGAAAACCAGATGACCCTATTTTGACGAAGGCTACTAGCTGACGAAGGCGGCTAGCGGAGGCCTTCATCTCCAGGGCGCGCATTGGAGGCGCCCTCATCGCCGGCGCTCCCATCATGGGAGACTGCGCCGGTCTTGCCGCTTCAGGCGGCGCGCGGCGAAACGATCTTCTGCGCCGGCTTCTTCTTCTTCGCGGTGTGAAGAAGGGCCGCGACGATGGCCGCCGGGCCGATCGCGCGGTAGTGCTTGGTGAGCGGCTGTTGCGGCGGTCGGCTTTGTTCCTGCTTGCTTCGAGGCATTGTTCTCTTCCCTGGTAACATTTCCGTGTCGGCGTTTGATGGTCGATTCGGACCAAATCGTGACGCCTTGGCGGTCTAGCCGGCGAATGTTTCATCACTGTGCCGACATGTTTAATAAAATGTTTCGGCCGGTCTTTACCTGTGATCCAACGACATCTTTCCCGAACGGAGCGACTTGACGGCAACACCGGCGGGCGCGATAAAGCCGCCCATGAAAACGTCTTTCGCCATTTGTGGCATTTGCATTATTGACTAGCCTCTCGCTGGTCCGGACGTTTTCGCCTCATCTTTCCCTAGATTGGACAAACGCCCCGGCCAGCAGGCTGGAGCCCGATTTACGCCTTGGCGCAGGCCTGGTTCCAGCGAACCCAAATCAAGGACCGGGACCGCATGTCTGACGCATCGAAGGGCCTCAGCCTCTACAACACGCTAACGCGGGCGAAGGAGCGTTTCGTTCCGATCGATCCGAAAAACGTGCGCATGTATGTCTGCGGCCCGACCGTCTACGACTTTGCCCATATCGGCAATGCCAGGCCGGCTATCGTCTTCGACGTGCTGTTCCGTCTGTTGCGCCAACTTTACGGCGAAAGCCACGTCACATATGTGCGCAACATCACGGATGTCGACGACAAGATAAATGCCCGCGCGCTCCGGGATTTCGGCGCCGAGATCGCGGCCGGGAAGCTGTCGCTCAACGACGCCATCCGCAAGGTCACCGAAAAGACCGCCGACCAGTACCACAAGGATGTCGCGGCGCTCGGCTGCCTGGAGCCGACCTTCGAGCCGCGCGCCACCGAGTTCGTCGCGCCCCGCGCCGACGGCAAGGCCGACATGCTGTCGCTGATCGGGCAACTGATCGAGCGCGGCCATGCCTATGTCGCCGGCGGCGAGGTGTTGTTCGACACCGCCTCGATGCCGGACTATGGCGAGCTGTCGAAGCGCAACCTCGACGAGCAGCAGGCGGGTGCCCGCATCGCCGTCGACGCGCACAAGAAGAACCCCGGTGACTTCGTGCTGTGGAAATTGTCGACACCTGAAGAGCCCGGCTGGGAAAGCCCGTGGGGCAGGGGCCGGCCGGGCTGGCATATCGAATGCTCGGCGATGTCGGCCGCCTATCTCGGCGAGGTTTTCGACATCCACGGCGGCGGCCTCGACCTGATCTTCCCGCACCACGAGAACGAGATCGCCCAGTCGCGCTGCGCCCACGGCACCAAGGTCATGGCCAATGTCTGGATGCACAATGGCTTCCTGCAGGTCGAGGGCCAGAAGATGTCGAAGAGCCTCGGCAATTTTTACTCTATCCATGAGCTGCTGGAGACCGAGACCTTCGGCGGTCGCACATGGCCGGGCGAGGTGCTGCGGCTGGCGATGTTGATGACGCATTACCGCGAGCCGATCGACTTTTCCGTGCGCAAGCTGGAGGAGGCGGAAAACACGCTGCGCAAATGGAAGCGTGCGGCGGACTTGGCGCCCGCGGCGGCCAGGGAACTGCCGGCCGATGTGGTCGAAGCATTGTCCGACGACCTCGCGACTTACGCCGCCTTCCAGCGGCTGACGCAGCTTGCCGGCGAGGCCATCGAATTCAGCGGCAGCGGTGAGAATGCGCCTGCCGCTTCGCTTAAGGCCGCGCTCGCCTTCCTCGGCTTCGACGTCGGCGCGGCCAAGGTGGATGAGGAAGCCATCGCCAAGGCGATAGCCGACCGCCTGGCGCTGATCGCGGCCAAGAACTGGGCAGAGGCCGACCGCATCCGCGAGGAACTCCTGGCGCAGGGCGTGCAACTGAAAGACGGTAAGGACCCGGTCACCGGCGAGCGCGTGACGACCTGGGAGGTGAAGCGGTGAGGATAGTGGCTTCCATTGCGAGAATGGAGAGGATGGCGGGACAATGCCCCCCTCTGTCCTGCCGGGCATCTCCCCCACAAGGGGGGAGATCGGACGTCGCTGGCGATTTCGCCAATCTCCGACGTCGCAGGATTGAGCGCGGCGCGGAGGCTGCTAATCTCCCCCCAAGTGGGGGAGATGTCCGGCAGGACAGAGGGGGGCGCCGTAGAGCGCCAATCTCCGCAATCCTGAATGGCAGGACGCATGCGCCGGCGATCCTGCGCTTCTGGAACGACGACGTGATCCGCGATATCGACAATGTCTGCCAGCACATCGTGATTGCGGCCGGCTTGGCCGGCGCCGACGTGCCGGAGAAAGCAACGCAGGAGCTCGTTCCATGATCGACCATCTCGGCATCAGCGTTTCCGATTTCGAAAAGTCCAAGGCCTTCTACGACAAGGCGATGGCGCCGCTGGGCGCTTCGCTGCTCTACATGGTGCCGCAGGAATATACCGGTGGCGCCAAGGTCGGCGGCTATGGCCGCGACCGGCCGGTGTTCTGGGTGAGTGCCGGCAGGGAGAAGCCGAAGGACCGCCAGCATGTCGCCTTCACCGCGCGCAGCCGCGCCGAGGTCGACGCCTTCCATGCCGCCGCTCTTGCCGCCGGCGGTAGGGACAATGGCGGGCCGGGCCTGCGCCCGCATTACCATCCGAACTACTACGGCGCCTTCGTCTTCGATCCCGACGGCAACAATGTCGAGGCGGTCTGCCATGATCCGGAGTGAGCCCATGGCCAGGAGTCAGTCATGAGCCTCGACAACCGGCCGGTCTATACGGGCGGCTGCCAGTGCGGGGCGGTGCGCTTCCGCGTCGAGGGCACGCTCGGCGACGCCTCGATCTGTCATTGCCGCATGTGCCAGAAGGCGAGCGGCAATTTCTATCTGCCGCTGGTCTCGGTGCGTGGCGCCAGGCTCGACTGGACGCGCGGCGAGCCGAAGCGCTTCCGTTCGTCGAGCGCGGCATGGCGCGGTTTCTGCGCCGAATGCGGCACGCCGCTGACCTTCGAGGCGCCCGACGGCGTGGCACTGGCGATCGCCGCCTTCGACGACCCATCGGGCATCGCGCCGACCATCCAGTGGGGGACCGAGGCCAAGCTCCCCTACGTCGACAGCATTCCGCAATTGCCGGGCGAGGACACGATGGCGGATATCGGCTCGGCGCCCTATCTCGCCGAACTCGTCTCCTATCAGCATCCCGATCACGACACCGACCAATGGCCGCTGGAGGAAAAACCATGACCGACCAAGTTCGAACCGGCGGCTGCCAGTGCGGCGCCGTGCGCTTCCGCATCAAGGGCAAGCTCGGACGCCCATCCATCTGCCATTGCCGCATGTGCCAGAAACAGTTTGGCAATTTCTTCGGCGCGCTGGTGACGGTGCCGAAGGACAGCGTCGAATGGACCCATGAAGAGCCGAGCTATTTCCAGTCCTCGGTCAACATCGACCGCGGCTTCTGCCGCCGCTGCGGCACGCCGCTGACCTACCGCCAGCCGGGCGCGCTCGAGATCGCCATCGGCGCCTTCGACGACCGCTCGGATCTGGCGCCGCAGATCCAGGTCAACTACGCGGTGCGGCTGCCCTGGGTGGAAAAGATATTCGAGGCGCCGGTCCACGACGACCCCGACTACTATCGACGGCAGGAGCAGATCATCTCCTTCCAGCATCCCGACCACGAGACGGCTAACTGGCCGCAGCAGGGCCTGAAACTATGACGATGCACGCCAGTTCTTTGCGCACGCTTTATCCCGAGATCGAACCGTTCGAGAGCGGCATGCTCGATGTCGGCGACGGCCATACCGTCTATTGGGAACGCTGCGGCACGAAGGGCGCCAAGCCCGCGGTGTTCCTGCATGGCGGCCCGGGCGGCACGATTTCGCCGAAACATCGGCGCCTGTTCGATCCGAAACTCTACGACGTCATCCTGTTCGACCAGCGCGGCTGCGGGAAGTCGACGCCGAATGCCTCGCTGGAAGCCAACACCACCTGGCACCTCGTCGCAGACATCGAGCGGCTGCGCGAGATGGCCGGCTTCGACAAGTGGTTGGTCTTCGGCGGCTCGTGGGGTTCGACGCTGGCGCTGGCCTATTCCGAAACCCATCCCGAGCGCGTCAGCGAGCTCGTCGTGCGCGGCATCTATACGCTCACCCGCGCCGAGCTCGAATGGTACTATCAGTTCGGCGTCTCCGAGATGTTCCCCGACAAGTGGGAGCGCTTCCTCGCGCCGATCCCGCAAGCCGAGCGCGGCGACATGATGGCCGCCTATCGCAAGCGGCTGGTGGGCTCCGATCGCAAGGCTCAGGTCGAGGCGGCCCTTGCCTGGAGCCTGTGGGAAGGCGAGACGATCACGCTCCTGCCGGAGCCTGAGACCAGCACGCCGTTCGGCCAGGACGACTATGCGGTGGCCTTCGCCCGCATCGAAAACCACTATTTCGTCCATGCCGGCTGGCTGGAAGAGGGGCAGCTTTTGCGCGATGCCTGGAAGCTCAAGGATATCCCCGGCACCATCGTCCACGGCCGCTACGACATGCCGTGCCCGGCGCGCTATGCCTGGGCGCTGCACAAGGCCTGGCCGAAGGCCGATTTCCACCTCATCGAGGGTGCCGGCCATGCCTATTCGGAGCCGGGGATTCTGGACCGGCTGATCCGGGCCACGGACAAGTACGCGGGTAAATAATCATGCACGTTCGCGCTCTACGGCGCCCCCCTCTGTCCTGCCGGACATCTCCCCCACAAGGGGGGAGATTGGCAGCTTCGGCTCTGCCGCTCCTCCAGCAACGCTGGAGATTGGCGAAAGCGGGAGTGACGGCTGATCTCCCCCCAAGTGGGGGAGATGTCCGGCAGGACAGAGGGGGGCGCGAAGGATCGCGGCCTTTCGAGCTACTGCCATGACAAAGCAACGCCTCTACCTCTTCGACACCACCCTCCGCGACGGCCAGCAGACGCCGGGCATCGACTTTTCCGTAGAGGACAAGATCGCCATCGCCAAGCTGCTCGACGAGTTCGGCATCGACTATGTCGAGGGCGGCTACCCCGGCGCCAACCCGACCGACACCGCCTTCTTCCAGCAGAAGCGCACGACCAATGCCAGCTTCGTCGCCTTCGGCATGACCAAGCGGGCAGGGGTTTCGGCGTCCAACGATCCGGGGCTGGCGGCGCTCGTGCAGTCGAAGTCCGACGCCATCTGCTTCGTCGCCAAGAGCTGGGACTATCATGTGCGCGTCGCGCTCGGCTGCACCAACGAGGAGAACCTCGAGTCGATCAGGACCTCGGTCGAGACGGCGGTCGCCGCCGGCAAGGAGGCGATGGTCGACTGCGAGCATTTCTTCGACGGCTTCAAGGCCAATCCCGAATACGCGCTGGCCTGCGCCAAGACCGCCTATGATGCCGGCGCACGCTGGGTGGTGCTGTGCGACACCAATGGCGGCACGCAGCCCTCGGAAGTGCGTGCCATTGTCGAGAAGGTCATCGCCGGCGGCATCCCGGGCGACCATCTCGGCATCCATGCCCATGACGACACCGGCCAGGCGGTCGCCAATTCGCTCGCCGCCGTTGAGGCCGGCGTGCGTCAGATCCAGGGCACGCTGAACGGCATCGGCGAGCGCTGCGGCAATGCAAATCTCATCTCAATCGTGCCGACGCTATCGCTGAAGCCGGCCTTCGCCGACCGCTTCGAGACCGGCATTTCGGCCGAAGCGCTGACCGGCATTTCGCGGCTCTCCCGCGCCTTCGACGAATTGCTGAACCGCGCGCCGGAAGCGCAGGCGCCGTATGTCGGCTCCTCGGCGTTTGCCACCAAGGCCGGCATCCATGCCTCGGCGCTCGCCAAGGAGCCGGCGACATACGAGCACGTAGAGCCGCAAGCCGTCGGCAACCGCCGCCGCATCATGGTCTCCGACCAGGGCGGCAAGGCCAATTTCCTCGCCGAGCTGAAGCGGCGCGGCATCGACGTGCCGAAGGACGATCACCGGCTCGACGCGCTGATCGCCGTGGTCAAGGAGCGCGAGGCCGAAGGCTACGCCTATGAGGGCGCCGACGCTTCCTTCGAGCTCCTGGCGCGCAAGATGCTGCACGGCCTGCCGGAATTCTTCACCGTCACCTCGTTCCGCTGCATGGTCGAGCGCCGCTTCGACGCCAACGGCAATCTGAAGACGGTGTCGGAGGCGATCGTGAAGGTCGAGGTCGACGGCGAGGAGAAGATGTCGGTGGCCGAAGGTCACGGCCCCGTCAATGCGCTCGACATTGCGCTGCGCAAGGACCTCGGCAAGTACCAGAGTGAGATCGTCGATCTCGAGCTCGCCGACTTCAAGGTGCGTATCCTCAACGGCGGCACCGAGGCCATCACCCGCGTTCTGATCGAATCGCACGATTCCACCGGAGCCCGCTGGTGGACCGTCGGCGTGTCGGAAAACATCATCGACGCCTCCTTCCAGGCGCTGATGGATTCGATCATCTACAAGCTGATGAAGAACCGCGAGATGGCCGGGCTGGTGGCGGCGGAGTAGGGCTCCTTTCCTCGCCCCCTTGAACCATCATCAAAAGTCCGTTGATCCATCACAATTTTGCGATGGTGTTGGCCATCCGGCTGGGCCATAGCGTTGGGCCATGGTCACCGCAACAGCCGATCTCGATCAAGACGCCAAGGCCCGCCGCGGCTTCCTGCTGGCGCTTGGCGCCTATTTCCTGTGGGGGCTGCTGCCGTTCTACATGAAGGCGGTGGCGCATTTGCCGCTCGCCGAGGTGATCGCCAACCGCGTCGTCTGGTCGGTACCGATTGCAGCTTGCGTGCTGATCTGGGCCGGCCGCACCGCCGATTTCAAGGCGGCGATCCGCTCGCCTCGCAGCATCGCCATGGCCGCGCTGACGGCGGTGCTGATCTCGGTCAACTGGGGCATCTATGTCTGGGCGATCGCGGTCGACCGCACCGTCGAGACCGCGCTCGGCTACTACATCAACCCGTTGGTCAGCGTCGTGGTCGGCGCCGTGCTGCTCGGCGAGAAGCTCGACCGGCTGCAGATCGCCGCGGTGGCGCTTGCCGCGATCGCGGTGGCGGTGCTCACCGTCGAGGCCGGCAAATTGCCCTGGGTGTCGCTGGCGCTCGCCTTCTCCTTCGCCGCCTACGGCTTCTTCCGCAAGACGCTGCCGATCGGCCCGAGCCAGGGTTTTCTGCTCGAAGTGCTGCTGCTGTCGGTGCCGGCGCTCTGCTACATCGCCTATCTGATCGCCACCGGGCAGGACCATTTCATCTCCAGCACCGCGAAAGACACCGCGCTGCTGATCGGCTGCGGCCCGATTACGGCAGTGCCGCTTCTGCTCTTTGCCTTCGGCGCCAGATTGCTCCGCCTCTCCACCATCGGCATTATGCAATACATCGCGCCGACCATGGTGTTTCTGATCGCCGTGCTGATCTTCGACGAGCCGTTCGGAACCACCCAGGCCATCGCGTTTGCGCTGATCTGGACGGCGCTGGCGATGTATAGCTGGTCGATGTTCAAGGGCCGCGAGGTCCGCCCGGCGGCACCCGCGACAAGGTAAGCAATTCCAGGAAGCGTGAGACGGTTTTCCGTCCGGAATTGCGTCAAACTGGAGAGCAATTCCAGGAAAAGTGTGAGCGGTTTTCCGTCCGGAATTGCGTAAACAGGAAGGAGAGGCATCCGATGTACGTGCTGCATATCGGCAACAAGAACTATTCGTCCTGGTCGCTGCGGCCGTGGGTGCTGATGCGTACCCTCGATATTCCCTTCGAGGAGCGGCTGACGCCGTTCCCGACCGGATCGAGTTTCAGCCTCTTCCGGTCGTTCTCGCCGAATGGCCGCGTGCCCTGCCTGGTCGACGACGGCTGGGCGGTCTGGGATTCGCTCGCCATCGTCGAATATCTGGCCGAGCGCCATCAGAGCGTCTGGCCGACGGACGCCAAGGCCCGCGCCTGGGCGCGTTCGGCCGCCGCCGAAATGCATTCGAGCTTCACCGCGCTGCGCGACCTCTGCCCGATGAGCTGCGGCGTGCGCGTCGTATCGTTGCCGACGTCCAATGCATTGAAACACGATCTCTTCCGCCTCGACGACCTCTGGAATGACGGCCTCGCCCGTTTCGGCGGACCGTTCCTCGCCGGCGACCGTTTCACCGCGGTCGATGCCTTCTTCGCCCCGGTGGCCTTCCGGGCACGGTCCTATGGCCTGGCGTTCGAAGGCGCCGCCGCGGCCTATCCCAAGCGATTGCTCGACCTACCGGCAATGCGCGAATGGTATGCGGCTGGCCTCGCCGAGACATGGCGTGAGCCGGACCACGAAGCCGAGGTCAGTGCCACAGGAACGATTGTCGAGGATCTGCGCGCAACGGCCTAGTTGTTGTTTTTTCGCAATTCCGGACGGAAGTCCGGCATTGCTCTACACGCGCCCCAGCCGCCGCACGATCATATAGACGATGCCGGCGACGACGACCGAAATCGCCGTCACCACCCAGAAACCCATCGGCGTGTCGACCAGCGGCAGCCCGCCGACATTCATGCCGAACAGGCCGGAGATGATGGTCATCGGCAACAGCACCGCCGTCATGACGGAGAGGATGTAGAGCAGCTGGTTCGACTGCTCGGTCAGCTTCGCCATCAGCTCGTCCTGTAAGAGCCGCGTTCGCGCCTGCAATTGCTCGCCGTCGTGGTGCAGCGTGTGCGCCCGGTGCGAGAGGCGTGTGGCCATGTCGTTGATCGGGTCCGGCAGGTCATCGCGGTGCGAATGGTCGAGATGGCGGAAGAGGTTGCTGAGCGTCGCCATCTGCCGATGGATGATCACCAGATGCCGGCGCGCGTCGACCAGGGCCTGCCGCTCACTGTGCCAGGCGTCGCAGACGATGCGGTCCTCGATGCCGTCCAGTGTATCGCCCATCTTGTCGAGCTCGCCCGACATACCGTCGAGTGACTGCCCCATCACTGCCTCGATCAGCTCGGCCGGCGAGCGGAATTTGCGCGACCCGCTTTCGACCAGCTTGCGGATCTTGTCGACCGATTCCAGCGGCTGCTTGCGGGCGCCGATCAGCATCTTCTCGTTGAAGGCGAAGCGGAAATGCGTGAGCCCGCGCGCCTCGGCGAAGTCGTGCCTGAGGTCGGGCAGATCGCCGTAGAGGAAATCATCCTCGAAATCGATATGGCATCCATGGCTGGGCGACAGGAAGGCTTCGCGCACCGGCGCCGGCAGGGCCTGCTCGGCGCCGATCTCCTTGCGCGCGCGCATGTCGGTGATCTGGTAGCTGCGCCACGTCCAGTGCGCCTCGGCGGGGTCTTTGGTGCGCAGGCCCTCGGCGGTGAAATGATAGATGAAGAACAGTCCGTGCTCGTCGGGCAAATAGGGCGACAGGTCGGTGCCTTCGTTGGGGACAGCGATGTTCATGGCGGCTTCGCCGGTCTTGATGCGGTCGGGGTCGCGGGGGCGGCCAGGCGCCGTTTCTAGCATGAGCCATCCCGTTTGCGTGTGACAGTTCGATGACGGCCGGCGCTCCAGCCTGCCTCCATGCCTCCAAAAAAAATTCTGCGCTGGTCCGGGAATAAAGCCCGGGGCTCCCGGGTCTTGCTGTGTAGCGAGGCCATTCTCCCAAGGCAGCAAAACCAATGAGCTTCCGTCCGCAACCCGCAGCCACTCATGGCCACTAGAGGAGACTTCTGATGTTCAACATGACGCGCCGCATGGTGCTCGGATCCGCGGCCGCCGCGGCCGCCTTCGGCATTGCCGGCAAGCTGGAATTCGCGCCCGCGGCTCACGCCGAAATCCCGGTCGAGCCGCTGGTCGGCTTCTACAAATACAAGGTGGGCTCGCTCGAGGTCACCGCCGTCTATGACGGCATCTGGCGCAAGCCTCATGACCCGGCCTTCATCAAGGATGTCTCGGTCGACGACACCAAGGCGGCGCTCGCCAAGGCGGGGCTCTCCACTGAGTTCATGCCCATTCCGCTCACTGTCGTGGTGCTCCAGATGAACGGCCGCACCATCATGATGGATGCCGGCTCCGGCGTCGGCCAGTGGCAGGCCAACGCCACGCATCTGCCGGCCAACATGAAGGCCGCCGGCATCGACTACAAGGCGATCGACACCATCATGATCTCGCATTTCCACCCGGACCATGTCTGGGGCCTGATGGAGAAAGGCACCAACGCGCCGGTGTTCCCGAATGCCGAGCTGATCGTCAACGCCACCGAATACAATTGGTGGACCGACCCCAGCCGGCTCGCCAAGCTTCCCGAAGGCCGCAAGCCGGCGGGCAAGCGCATCGCCGAAAACTTCCCGACGTGGAAGAACTGGAAGCTGGTCGACGACGGCGCGGAAGTGGTGCCCGGCATCCGCATTATGGGGGCGCCCGGCCATACGCCCGGCCACTCCGTCTACCATGTCGACGCCGGCTCCGAGCAGTTCCTCGTCTCGGCCGACACCATGTATGTGCCGGCGCTGCTGGCCCCGCATCCCGAATGGCAGGGCGCCTACGACCAGGACGGGCCGATGGCGATCGCCACGCGCCACAAGATCATCGACCAGGTGATCGCCGACAACGTCCGCATCTGCGGCTCGCACTTCCCGTTCCCCGGCACCGGCAGCTTCGTCAAGGACGGCAGCGCTTACGCCTTCACCCCAACCCAGATCTGACCCGGTCTCCGGATTTGAATCTCATTCTGAACAGAAAGCGACAACGCCAATGAAACATGCACTTTTCGCGGTGCTCGGCGCCGTTGTGGTGCTGACCGCGGCTCCGATCGCCATCGCCGTGCCGGCCTATGCCGTGGACGACATCGAAGGCGCCGACGCGCCTGACCTGACGGCCGTAAAGGCCAAGATCGACGCCAAGGACTATAAGGGCGCTCTGGCCGACCTGCGCGACCTTGCGCAGGACGCCCAGCAGGCCGACGTCTACAACCTGCTCGGCTTCACGCTGCGCAAGACCGGCGACTACCAGACCTCGCTGACCTATTACAGCAAGGCGCTGGAGCTTAAGCCCGACCACAAGGCCGCCCACGAATATCTGGGCGAGCTCTATGTCGAGACCGGCGACATGGCCAAGGCCAATGAGCAGCTCGCCTCGCTGCAAAAACTCTGCCCGTCAGGCTGCGAGGAGCTTTCCGACCTCAAGCAGGCCATCGATACCAAGGTGACGAAGTAAAGTGCCGCGCTCCTCGCGCGCGAAGCGGGGAGAGCGAAGCAACCGGCGTTCGGAAAAAACGTAGTCAACCGCAAAGGTCCGCGCCGCCCCTTATCCGCCTGCCGGCACCTTCTCCCCGTATAGTGACGGGGAGAAGGAAGGCTGGCCGCGCCCTTGGCGCCTTTCTTGCAACGCTGGTGATTGGCGAAATCCTTGAAGAGAGCGCCCCTCTCCCCGTCTCTATACGGGGAGAGGATGCCGGCAGGCAGGTGAGGGGCGGCGCCGACCATTGGGGAAAGTTGCCTGCCTTAGCGACAAATCCCATCAGCCGACACAACCTCAACGGAGCCGACCATGTCACCAACCGAACGCGCCATGAACCTTCATGCAAACGATGTAGTCCTGCTTGCCGGCCGTCTGCTTCTGTCCTTGATCTTCCTGCATGAGGGATTGCAGCTCGCGACCCATTTCGAGGGCGCTGAGAAGGCGATGGCCGCGCTAGGCGTCGGCACGCCGCTGCTTATTGCCACTATCGCGTTGCAGCTCGGCGCCGGCCTGTCTGTCGCGCTCGGCATCCTGGCGCGGCCGGGCGCGGTGGCGCTCGGCCTGTTCTGCCTGATGACGGCGAGCCTCTTCCACACCAACTTCGCCAGCCAGAACGAGCTGCTGCATTTCGAGAAGGACCTTGCGATTGCCGGCGGCATGTTCATCCTGGCGCTCGCCGGCTCCGGCAGGCTGTCGGCGGACAGGGTGCTCGCCAGATTCGTGAAACTGCCAAGATTGATGCGCCCGTCGAGCAGCATCCGTCGATGAGCGGGACGAGTTTGCCGGTTTGACGGGCACCCCTCACAACACGCTGGTGATCCCGCCATCCACCAGCAGCGTCTGTCCGGTGACAAAACTCGCAGCGTCGGACGCCAGGAACACGGGGGCGCCGGCGAGTTCTTCGACGTCGCCCCAGCGCCGCATCGGCGTGCGGCCGGTGAGCCAGCCGGAGAATGTCTCATCGGCGACGAGGGCGGCGTTGAGCTCGGTCTTGAAATAGCCGGGCGCGATGGCGTTGACGCGCACGCCGTGCTGGCCCCATTCGCCGGCCATCGACTTGGTCAGCATGGTGATCGCGCCTTTGCTCGCCGCGTAAGGCGCGATCGAGGGGCGGGCGAGCACGCTCTGCACCGAGGAGACGTTGATGATGACGCCCTTGCGGCGCGCGATCATGCCCTTCACCGCCGCCCGGCTCACCTTGAACACGCCGTCGAGGTTCGTGGCCATCAGCGCGTCCCAGTCGGCGTCGCTGAAACTCTCCAGCGGCGCGCGGCGCTGGATGCCGGGCGTTGTTGAGCAGGATGTCGATCGGGCCGGTGCCGGCTTCCGCCGCCGCGATCGCGCTGTCGACCGACTGCGTGTCGGTCACATCGATCACCGCTTCCGCAACGCCGTAGCCTTCGCCGCGCAGGCGGTCGCCGACAGCCTTCAGCTCGTCCGCCTTGCGGCCGCCGAGCGTAACGCGCGCGCCGGCCCCGGCAAGCGCTTGCGCGAAGGCGAGCCCCAGCCCGCGGCTGGCGCCGGTGATGAAGGCATGCCTGCCCTCGAGGCTGAACAGGCGGCCGAGATAGTCAGTCGAACGCAAATTTGCACCTTCATCGATTGTCGTCGGCAAGCTCGCCGGCAGCCGCCAGCGTGCCGCGCGGCTCGATGAAGTGCAAGGCATTCGCCGCGATCGCGTCGGCTGGCGGCCTCGCCTCAGCGCTTCGGCCCAAAGCCCGGATACGGATTGAGCGGCACGATTGCCGCGATGTCCATCATGCCGGCCTCGACCAGAGGCAGCGTGGCGAGATGGCCGCGCACTTCCTTCTCGTCCGCCGCCTCGAACATCATGCCGCTGCCGGGAATGTCGCCGCGGTTCCAGACCTGGCGTACCGCGCCTTGCGCGTAAAGCGTGCGCCGCTGCTCGGCCTCGCCGGGCAGCAGCGGCGCGAAATCGGCATCGCTGAACTTTTCGGTGTTGCGGGTGAGAAGGGCAAAGAACTGCATGGCGGTCTCCTTTGTGGGCGGTTGATGCGGGAGATATCACCGTCTGGTCAGACTGTCCAAGACTGATTAGGCTAAAGTTGAGACCTTTAAGGACTTGAACCCAGGAGCAAAAATGCTCGACCTGCGCCAGATAAGATATTTCGTCGCCGTCGCCGAGGCCGGCAATGTCGGCCGCGCCGCCGAGCAGCTGCACATCTCGCAGTCGCCCTTGAGCCGGCAGATCATGCAGCTCGAAGAGCAGCTCGGCGTCAGTTTGTTCGAGCGGGCGAAGCAGCGCGTCCATCTTAACGCCGAGGGCAGGGCGTTCCTTGCCGAGGCCCGCGCGCTGCTTGCCAATGCCGCGCGGCTGGAAGAACTCGGCCGCAATCTTGCCAGCGGCGCCGCCGGCAGCCTCGCCATCGGCTATGTCGAGGGCGCGGTGCATGCCGGGCTGGTCGCCGACATGCTGCGCGAATTCCGCCGTGAGCGGCCGGATTTTCATCTGCAATTGCGCAGCCGCCGCACCGCGGCACAGTTCGAGGATCTGCGAAGCCGAGCGCTCGACCTCGGCTTCGTCTATGCGCCGGCGCCGAGGGGCGATCCGGACCTGGACAGCATGTTGGTACGGCGCGAGCCGCTGGTCCTGGCAATCCCCGAGGGCGATCCGCTTGCCGGTGTCACCGACATCCGACCCGGCCATCTCGACGGCCGTGTCTTGATCACCGTCGTGCGCCAGCCCGACGACACCAACCGGGCGCAGTTCCTGGCGGCCTGCGTCGAGGCCGGCTTCGTGCCCGACATCGCCTATGAGACCGCCGACCCGTTAACCTCGCTCGGCCTGGTCAGCGCCGGCCTCGGCCTCGCCACGGTGCAGCAGAGCCTGCAAAGCGCCGCGCCGCCGGGCATCGTTTTCCGCGATATGCCCTGGTTCAAGCGCAGTGTTGAGATCCATCTCGCCTGGCGGCGCAATGACCGGAGGGTGGTGATCGGGGATTTGAGGGAGGCGGCAAGTAGGGGAGTAGGGGAGTAGGGGAACGCCTCATCAGCTGGCAGTCACCACATACTCCCTTACTCCCCTATTCCCTCACATCTTGTCTATCACTGCCTGCACACCCTCCGTCGGCGCATCCACCGACGAGCCCGCCACCATGATGGCGGCAACGATGGCCTCGGGGTCGTTGACGACCAGCGGCTTCACCCTATGTGCGGTGTGGATGAAGCCTTCGTCCGACATATGCTCGATGAGCGTGAGCATCGGATCCCAGAAGCCCTTGATGTTGGCGAAGACGATCGGCTTGCGGTGATGGCCGAGCTGCGCCCAGGTCATGATCTCGACGATCTCCTCGACCGTGCCGATGCCACCCGGCAGGGCCACAAAGGCGTCGGATTTCTCGAACATCCTGTGCTTGCGCTCGTGCATGTTGTCGGTGATCAACAGCTCGTCGAGCTTGTCGAGAGCGCTCTCGGTCGCTTCCCGGTTGATCAGGAAGCGCGGGATGATGCCGGTCACCTTGCCGCCGGCCTTGAGCGCGCCTTCGGCGACGGCGCCCATGATCCCCTTGGTGCCGCCGCCATAGATCAGGCGCAGGCCGGATTTCGCCAGCGAGCGGCCGAGCAGGTGGCCGGCCTTGATATAGGCCTCGTCGCGGCCCGGAGACGAACCGCAATAGACGCAGACGGATCGAATCGTGTTCATGAGGATGATTGGTGATAGGGACGGTCGGCGCGGTCAAGCCCGGGGGCGGGCTTTTTCTTGTCGGACTCGGCAAAACACGCTAGACCGGCGTTAGGTGGCTAAGGGGGCAGAAAAGATTATGGCTATCAATCCTTCAAAGGCGTTTTTGTTCGCGGCGGGCGGCGTTGCCGTCGTCGCGGCGGTCGCCTACGGGTCGGGCGCGCTCGACCCTTACATCAACAACCAGAAACCGGCGCAGGTCGCGGCACTTCCGCAAGCGGGCACGAAGCCGGCTGAATCCAACAGCACGTCCACCGAGGGGCGCTTGCCGCCGACGCAAGCCCCGGCCAACACGATGGCCCCCGCCAACAACACGATGGCCCCGGCCAACAAAATGGCGCCCGCCAACAACGCGATGGCACCGGCCGACAACGCGACGGCCCCGGCGGCATCCGCGCCGGCCGCTCAGGCGCCCGCCGTCGCCGGGCCGATATTGCCGACCTTCGATGTCGTGCGCGTCGAAGGCAATGGGTCGATCGTCGTCGCCGGCAGTGCCGTGCCCAACGCCAAGGTCGAGATCTTGAACGGCGGCACCGTGCTCGGCTCGACCGATGCCGGTCCCGACGGCGCCTTCGCCATCGTGCTCGACGATCCGTTGATGCCCGGCGACTATACCATCACGCTGCGCGCCACCGCCGGCGGCGTCGCGGTCGCCTCGGCGCAGACCGCCGTCGTCTCGGTGCCGCAGAGCCCGACCGGCCAGGTGCTGGCGATGGTCGAGGAGCCGGGCAAGCCGTCCGAATTGCTCACCGTGCCGCAGCCGGAAGCCAAGCCGGCCGCGCCGGCTGCCGCTGAGAAGCCAGCCGCTCAGGCGCCGGCCGCGACCGCCCCGGCGACGTCCAACACCGAGGCAGCGCCGGCAGCGACTGCTCCGGCCGCCACCGACCAGGCTGCCGCCCCCGCAACGCAGACCCCCGCCGCCGCAGGCGAGCCCAAGATCGCCGTCGAGGCGGTCGAGATCGACGGCAGCAAAATCTTCGTCGCCGGCACCGCCGATCCCGGCCGCAAGGTGCGTGCCTATGCCAACGACATTCTGCTCGGCGAGGCCAAGACCTCGCCCGACGGCCATTTCCTGATCGAGGCGAAGCGCGATATCCCGGTCGGCAACTATACCATCCATGTCGACGGCCTTGCCGACGACGGCGTGAAGGTCGTCGCCCGCGCCGCCGTGCCATTCGAGCGCGAGCCCGGCGAGTCGATCGCCGCCGTCGCGCCGAACGAGGCCAAACCGGCTGGAACCAAGCTCACGCAGGTCCAGGGTGCCGGGTCTCTGGCGGGGCAGGCCAAGCCCGCCGAGCCAACGGCGCCGGCCGCGGAAGCAGCCAAGCCCGCCGACACGACGGTACCGGCTGCCGAGGCTCCGGCCAAGGTCGCGGAAGCGAAGCCATCGGCCGATGTGCCGGAGACGGTCGCACCGAAGCTCGAACATACCGACGGCTCCGTCATCATCCGCCGCAAGGATACGCTTTGGCGCATCTCACGCCGGGTCTATGGCCATGGCACTCGCTTCTCGACCATCTATCTCGCCAACCAGGACCAGATCCGCGATCCGAACCGCATTTGGCCCGGCCAGGTCTTCAAGGTTCCCGGCAAGTCGAAGGAAGGCGAGCCGGCCGACATGAAGGCCATGGGCGACCAGATGACCACGCCGAAGACGGAGTAGGGTGGCGGTTGGCTGATCTCCCCCCTTGTGGGGGAGATGCCCGGCAGGGCAGAGGGGGGCGCTGTCCCGCCGACCTATCAGTCATCCCGGTTTGGCAAACTGCCCTGACCGAGCAAGGCTGCGATCCTTCGCGCCCCCCTCTGGCCTGCCGGCCATCTCCCCCACAAGGGGGGAGATTAGCAGTTCCGACGATCTACCCATCCGCCTAGCTTGCCCTCTCATCGTTCATCGGCGATAGACGATGAACGATGATCGAATCCCTCTCTGACAACCGCGCCCCCGACAGCCGCACCATCGCAGCGCGGTTTGCGGCGCTTTCACATCCGGCGCGCATCGAGATCCTGAAGCATCTCTCGGCCAGCCGCTGCTGCTCTTGCCGCGAGGTGGTCGACCATCTCGATCTCGCGCAATCCACCGTTTCGCAGCATCTGAAAATCCTGGTCGAGGCCGGGCTGGTCCGCTTCGAGCCCGACCGGCAGCGCTCGCGCTATGCGGTCGACCATGCCGCGCTCGCCGGCGTGTCGGCCTCGCTTCATGAACTCGTCAACTCCTGCTGCTCCAGCCGCTGACCCACTCACCCAAAAGGCAAGACTAGTGGCCGACAAGACCGTCTCCGCCGAAACCGGCACCCTCGCGACCCTGCGCAACCTGTGGCCCTATATGTGGCCGGCCGACCGCGCCGACTTGAGAGCCCGCGTCACCTGGGCGACGCTGCTCCTGGTCGTCGCCAAGGTGACGCTGGTCGCCGGTCCCTATTTCTTCAAATGGGCGACCGATGCGCTGGCCCACGGTTCGAAAACGCCGCCGCCGCTGCCCGCCTTCATGCTCGCGCCGGTGATGCTGGTCATCGCTTACAATGTGCTGAGGCTGGTGCAGCTCGGCTTCAACCAGCTCCGCGATGCGCTCTTTGCCCGCGTCGGCCAGTATGCCGTGCGCCAGCTCGCCTTCCGCACCTTCGTCCATATGCATCAGCTGTCGCTGCGCTTCCATCTCGAGCGCCGCACCGGCGGCCTGTCGCGCATCATCGAGCGCGGCACCAAGGGCATCGAGACGATCGTGCGCTTCGTCATGCTGAACACGGCGCCGACCATTCTCGAATTCGCGCTGACCGCCGGCATCTTCGCCTACACCTATGGCTGGAAATATGTGGCCGTGGTCGCGGTCACGGTGTGGATCTATGTCTGGTTCACGGTCAAGGCCAGCGACTGGCGCATCTCGATCCGCCGCGACATGAACGACAGCGACACCGACGCCAACACCAAGGCGATCGACTCGCTGTTGAATTTCGAGACGGTCAAATATTTCACCAACGAGCGCATGGAGGCCGAGCGCTTCGACCGCTCGATGGCCCGCTACGAGGCCGCCGCGACGAAAACCTGGACCTCGCTCGGCTGGCTGAACTTCGGCCAGGGTTTCATCTTCGGCCTCGGCACAGTGATCGTCATGTGCATGTCGGCGCTGGAAGTGCAGGCGGGCACGCAGTCGGTCGGCGATTTCGTCTTCATCAACGCCATGCTGATGCAGCTTTCCGTGCCGCTCAACTTCATCGGCTTCATCTACCGCGAGATCCGCCAGGGGTTGACCGATATCGAGCACATGTTCGACCTGCTCGACGTGCCTCAGGAGATCGTCGACAAGCCGGACGCCAGGCCGTTGAAAGTCGGCCACGGCAAGGTCGAGTTCCGCGACGTCCACTTCTCCTATGATCCGAACCGCAAGATCCTGAAGGGCATCTCCTTCGACGTGCCGGCCGGCAAGACGGTGGCGATCGTCGGCCCCTCCGGTGCCGGCAAGTCGACCATCTCCAGGCTCTTGTTCCGCTTCTACGACGTGCAGGGCGGCCAGGTGCTGATCGACGGGCAGGACATCAGGGATGTCACGCAGGCAAGCCTGCGCGCCGTGCTCGGCATGGTGCCGCAGGACACGGTGCTGTTCAACGACACCATCGCCTATAACATCCGCTACGGCCGCGTCGGCGCCAGCGAGGAGGAGGTGCGCAAGGCGGCCGAACTCGCCCAGATCGGGCCGTTCATCGCCAAGCTGCCCGAGGGCTATCGCTCGATGGTCGGGGAGCGCGGGCTGAAACTGTCGGGAGGCGAGAAGCAGCGCGTGGCGATCGCCCGCACCATCCTCAAGGCGCCGCCGATCCTGATGCTCGACGAGGCGACCTCGGCGCTGGACACCCAGACCGAGCAGGAGATCCAGGCCGCGCTCGACCTCGTCAGCAAGGGTCGCACCACCATCGTCATCGCGCACCGGCTGTCGACGGTGATCTCGGCCGACGAGATCATCGTCTTGAAGGACGGCCAGATCGCCGAGCGCGGCACCCATGCCGCGCTCTTGCGCAAGCAGGGCCTCTACGCCTCGATGTGGGACCGCCAGCGCGAAGCGACCGAAGCCGAGGAGCGGCTGCGCATCGCCCGCGAAGGCGACGAGCTGGGTGTTGTCGTGCGGAGAAGGACTTCGGAGGTTTCGTAGGGGCGGTAGAGCGCTAATCTCCCCCCTTGTGGGGGAGATGCCCGGCAGGGCAGAGGGGGGCGCTGTCCCGCCGACCTATCAGCGCCTTGCAGCCGCATATACCTCGGCCGGTTCGTGCCTGATCGCTGGATAGCTCAAAGGGTGGCGTTCCTTCGCGCCCCCCTCTGTCCTGCCGGACATCTCCCCCACAAGGGGGGAGATCAGCAGCTTCGCCGCCGCGCAATCGTCACCGCAAATTTCCCCTTGACCTCAACCTATCTTGAGCTTGCAAACCGTCTCCGAGCCCCTGCTAAGCACCTCGTTCAAGAACGGAGACAGATCGAAATGAGCAAGATAAATCAACGCGATGGCAGCGTGTTCCGGGTCGACAAGTTCGTCGTCCCGGCGGAAGCGCGCGACGAGATCCTGGGTAAGGTCCGCATGACGCATGAACTGCTGCGCCAGCAGGAGGGCTTCGTGCAGGACTTCCTGCTCGAGCAGTTTTCGGGCCCCGGCGAATTCAACATCGTCACCATGGTCGAATGGGAAAGCCAGGCGGCCGTCGATAGGGTGGTGCCGATCGTCAAGGCCGCGCATGAACGCATCGCCTTCAACCCGCAGGAAACCATCGCGCGCCTCGGCGTCAAGGCCGACATCGCCAACTATCAACGCGTGCCGGAATTGTAGGACGGCCATCCCGCCCCAGGCGACGAAACAGCGGCGCTCAGCACCTGGCCAGTGCGGGCGTCGCTCACCATATGCTCGAAGCCGCGCCACTCGGCGGCGGCGACGAACAGCGTTTTGCCATCCGCTCCGCCAAGCATGCAGGCAAAGCAGCCGCGATCGACCTCGACGCGGTCGAGTTTCGCGCCGCCTTCGCTCACCCTGACGCAGTGCCGGTTGGGCACGTCGGCATACCAGACGCAGCCTTCGGCATCGATGCAGATGCCGTCGGGATAATCATTGCCGAGATCGGCCCAGACGCGCCGGTTGGATAGATCGCCGTCATCGCCAATGTCGAAGGCAGTCAGCCGCCTGGCGTGGGATTCGGCGACGATCAGCGTCTTGTTGTCCGGCGTCACCACCATGCCGTTGGCGAAGGCGATGTTCTCGGCCACCTGCCGGACCGCGCCGTCCGGCATGATCAGCACGATGGTGCCTGGCCCGAAATGCTCGCCCGGCGCCGGCGCCGGTCCGCCGCCATTGACATAGATGTTGCCGCGTCCGTCGACGACGATTTCGTTCCAGGGGTTCTTGGACAACCCCCGGAGATCGGCATGGGTGGCGAGCGTTCCGTCCGCTTCCTGCCGGAGCAGAAGGCCTTCCCGTCCAGAGATGACAAGCAGCCGCCCGTCGGGCAACCAGTCGATCGAATAGGGCAGGACGGCCGGCACGGTGAGCATCACCTTGCTCTTGCCATCTTCGTCCACGGCGACGATCTCGCCCGTGCCCCAGTTGCAGAGCCAGAGATGGCCGTCACGCCAGCGCGGCGACTCGCCGAAGGCGAGGCCCTCTGTGATGACTTTGGCGTTCTCGGTGGCGGATCTCGGAGATGGCATTGGTTGGCTCCTTGGCTGCGTGGCCGTTCGCGCTTCGTCACCTTCCAGAGGCGTCGTGCGGCGCTATCCTACCAAGGACGGCCGATCGTGGGGCTTGCCGACATAGCGATCGACAATTTTAAAAGGCCTACTGCGCGGCGATAGCCCGCCAAATCTGACCACATCTGGGTGCCTTTCAAATCTAGAAACAGATGGTATTGTCACGTCGAAAATAACCAGCCCGCAGTTGCTTTGGATTACGGAAACATTTTCGATGTTTGGGTTTTTCTCGCGCAAGTCCAAAGGAGCCTCCGAGAAGAAAGCGCTAGCTTCCGCGAACAAGAATGCCAGCCTCCTCGTACCCATGATTATTGTGCCTCGTTCAAAGGTCGAAGAACCTGGCGGAAGCCCTTTTCGTCTCGTCTTGGCTGTCATGCAATTCACTGTGGCGATGGTTTCCAAAGGGCTCTATCGCTATCCGGAGATCAGCGCTAAGGCGATGCAGGTCTTTCATGCGGACTGGTATTCCTCAGAGGTAAAGAACGGCGGCCATAGCCAATTCATCCACAATGCGGGCAGGGAAATCGACACCATGACTGCCAACGCCAGAGCCGGACTCAGCGCGTGCGGAGCAAAAGGGCAGTTGGCGACTTTAGAAAAGATGTCAGCCTGGGTCGCCAAGCATCCTGACAAAGCCGCGAAGCAAACGGGCTTCGAAGGTGGCCGCGACGATTTCCTGGATACGCTCGATGATGCGTTCTACGAAGCGGATGAAGCCGTACCGATGGAGGATTTGCTTGCGCGTTGGATCGCTTCTTGGCCCGAACTGCAAATTGTCGATGATGACGATTACGACGAAGCGATCAACCAACTAGTGCTGTCCAACCCCCAGCGCGACAGCAGGCTTCTTCATGAGTCTGTTGGCAAACTGGCGAGCCAGATGCTCAGCCAGCGCGAGGTCGGCGCCGGCCTCGCCTGCGCAAAGATATCGCCATCGGAAATCAAGTTGGCGTTCGGTATGGCAAGGATGCTGGATCTCGAAGGTGAAAAGCAGCTGGTCTTCCAGCTTCGAACCAGTGCGAAAGATCTTCGGCTATGCGCTGCAACAAAGACACACGTTGCCGTTTACGAATATGTCGCCCCTGAAGACCCTCCGGTCATACGCCCGGGTGAGAACCCGTTGGGAGCAAGCGCACCGCGGGTCGGCGTCCGGCTTGGCCATGCTGATGGGGCGGAGATCAAGACGGTTATCGAATTGGCCGAGCGGTACCATGCTCCTGTCGCTGTTGACCTTCTGCTGCGCAAGGCCGGGCTCGACCCAACGGGTACCGTTGTATCCGCGAACTCAATAGTTCAGACGGCGGAAGGGCCAGTCGTGAATTGGGTGGTACTGGCGTCTAACCGGGCCTTTCTTTTCCTGTCTTCGCCGAATGGCGGTGTGCTGTTGCGTGGCAAGGATGACGAAAAGCTCGCCGAGGCTACGATGCCTGAACTCGACGAGCACTTTGATCGCTCCGCTGCTGCCGGCTAGGTCGTCCAACTCCGCCGGCCCCATCCTCCCCCATTGTTGCGTTGCGGGGAGGGGGGCTTTCGGCTATTGAGGCCGAACCTGAAACAGGGACCGCCCCAAGCCCGATGACGCTTCTCGATTCGGTCAAGAATACGTTCGTTCCGATCCATCGCGAGGGCTATCCCTTCATCGCCGCCTTCGGCGCGGCGACGCTTTTCCTCGGCTATTTCTCCTCGACCCTGTTCTGGATCGGGCTGATCCTCACCGCCTGGTGCATTTATTTCTACCGCGATCCCGAGCGCGTCACGCCGGTCGACGACCGGCTGGTGGTGAGCCCGGCCGACGGCGTGATTTCGGCCGTCGGGCCTGCGGTGCCGCCGCGCGAGCTTGGCCTGGGCTCGGGCGAGATGACCCGCATCTCGGTTTTCATGAATGTCTTTTCCTGCCACATCAACCGCGCGCCGGTGCGCGGCAGGATCACGCGGATCGAGCATCGTCCGGGCAAATTCCTCAATGCCGAGCTCGACAAGGCAAGCTCCGAGAACGAGCGCAACGGGCTGGTGATCGATAGTCCCAACGGCACGATTGCCGCCGTACAGATCGCCGGCCTAGTGGCGCGCCGCATCGTCTGCTGGGCCGAGGCCGGCGGCTCGATCGGCATCGGCGAGCGTTTTGGGCTGATCCGCTTCGGCTCGCGCGTCGACGTCTTCCTGCCGACGAACGCGGTGCCGCGCGTCGCCGTCGGCCAGACCGCGGTGGGCGGCGAGACGGTGCTTGCCGAATTTGGCGGCGCGGCCGTCGCCCCGCTGGTCAGGATTTCCTGAGCGGTGGGCGCGCCCTTCAAGAAATTCGAGGCGCATGCCAGCGGCGGTCCGCGCATCCGCGAGATACCGATGCGTATGGTGCTGCCCAATCTGGTCACCGTGCTCGCCATCTGCGCCGGCCTGTCCGGCATCCGCTTCGCCTTCGAGGATCGTTTCGAGCCGGCCGTCGTCATGGTGCTGCTCGCCGCCTTCCTCGACGGCATAGACGGCCGCCTGGCGCGCATGCTGAAGGCGACCTCGAAGTTCGGCGCGCAGATGGATTCTTTGGCCGACATCGTCAATTTCGGCGTCGCGCCGGCGCTGGTGCTCTACGCCTTCCTGCTCGACCGCGCCGGCTCGCCGGGCTGGATCGCGGCGCTCCTCTTCACCATCGCCTGTGGTATGCGGCTTGCCCGTTTCAATGTGCTGGCCGACGACACCGACCAGCCCGCCTGGCAGACCGAATATTTCGTCGGCGTCCCGGCGCCGGCGGGCGCGGTGCTGGTCATGCTGCCGCTCTATCTCTATTTCCTGCGGCTGGGGCTTGAGCCAAGCCGGCCGGCGGCCTTCGTCGCCACCGGCTTCACCGTGCTGGTCGCTTTCCTCCTGGTCAGCCGCCTGCCGGTCTATTCGGGCAAAAGCGTCAAGGTGCCTGGCGACAGGGTGTTGCCGGTCATCCTTGGCGTCGTGCTCTACATCCTGCTGCTGATGACCTATCCCTGGTACACGCTGACCGCTTCTGTCGCCGGGTATCTGCTGTTCCTGCCGTTCTCGGTCCGCGCCTATTCGAAGCGGGCCATGCGCGAAGGCGAGAAGGTGCCGCCCTCGGATATCGGCTGAGTTTGTTGGAGACGCGCGACTTCGAGTCGCCGAGTTCCTTCGCGCCCCCCTCTTGCCGCCCATCCTGCAACGTTGGCGATTGGCGAAAGCCGAGGCGACATCCGATCTCCCCCCTTGTGGGGGAGATGTCCGGCAGGACAGAGGGGGGCGCTGTCCCGCCAGCGCTGAGGATACTGCCCTCCCACCTTCCGGCCTAAGCCGCCGCGCTCAGTCCCAACCTGTCGATCGCCAGCTTGCGCGCCGAGACATAGTCCGTCTTGCCGGAGCCCAGCACCGGAATCTCTTCCACCTTGATGATGTCGTTGGGCACCATCAGTTCGGCGGCGCCCGCTTTCTTGCCGAACTGGCGCAGTTCCTCGGCATTGGCGTCGTCGGCGGTGGTGACCAGAACGATGCGTTCGCCGCGCCGCTTGTCGGGCACCGCCACCGCCGCATGGCGTTCTTCCGGCCACAGCGATTGGACCAGCATCTCGACCGCGCCTAGCGACACCATCTCGCCGGCGATCTTGGCGAAGCGTTTTGCCCGCCCGCGAATGGTGATGAAGCCGTCACGGTCGACCGAGACGATGTCGCCGGTGTCGTGCCAGCCCTCGAGCGGCTGCAATTCGCCCGGACGGTCGGCGGTCATGTAGCCCATCATCATGTTCGGACCGTCGAGCCACATCCGGCCGGCATCCGTGATGCCCTCGACCGGCTCGAGCTTCATGCGGATCGCCGGCAGCAGCCGCCCGACCGTGCCGTCGCGGTTATGGATGGCGGTGTTCACCGCCACAACGGGCGCCGCCTCGGTCAGCCCGAAACCTTCGATGATCGACGCCTGGAAGCGGTCGCGATAGGTGCGGCGCGTCTCAGGCTTCACCGCCTCGGCGCCGGCCACCACGAAGCGCAGGCTGGAGAAGTCGCCGTCATTGGCGGTGCGGGCGTAGTTGGCAAGGAAGGTGTCGGTGCCGAACATGACGGTCGGCTTCACCTTGCGGGCGATCTCGGGAATGATCTTGTAGTGCAGCGGCGAGGGGTAGAGGAACAGTTTCACCCCGGTCACCAACGGCAGGATGGTGCCGCCGGTCAGTCCGAAGGAGTGGAACACCGGCAGCACGTTGAGCAGGATGTCGGCGGGCGAGATGGTGACGCGCGCCTCGGCCTGCATGGCGTTGGCAAGCAGGCTTCGGTGCGAGAGCACCACCGCCTTCGGCGTGCCTTCCGAGCCCGAGGTGAACAGGATCACCGCCGGCTTGGCCGCATCCTGGCGCTGCAGCGGAAAACGCCAGAAAAGCGCGGCGGCGACCTTGTCCAATGCCGTCACGCTCTCGCGCACGTCCTCCAGCCACAGCATCTTGGCGCCGCCTGCCTCGACCGCGGCGACGATGTCGTCGATGCCGGCCTTCTCGATGAAGGCGCGAGACGAAACCACGGTACGGATCACTGCGGTGCGGATCGCCGCTGTCACGCTCGCCGGGCCGGCTGTGTAGTTGATCATCGCCGCCACTCTGGCGGCCGAAATCAGCCCGACGAAGGACAGCACCACGCCGTTGGCGTTGGGCAAAAGCAGGCCGACCGCTTCGCCGGGCGCCGTCACCGCCTCGAAGCGGCGGCCGAGCACGCGCGCGCCGATGAACATCTTGCGATAGCTGAGCGCGCCCGAAATGACGTCCTCGATGATCGGATGCGAGGCGCCGACTCTGGTTGCGGCGTCGCGAATGGCGAGGAACAGGCCGCGATCGAGATTGCTGCCATAGAGCCGCGCTTCGGCAAAACGGTCGAACAGCGCGTTGGTGTTGGAGGCCATGTCGGGATTGCGGGCTACGAGCTCGGCGACCGTCATCGGCTCCAGCACGCTGAGCGACAGGCGCGGGAACCAATGGCGCGGCGCCTTGTCCTTCGGCGTCAGCGACACCGGCAGGTCGCGCGCGCCGGCGACGAAGATCGGCACGATGCGCGCGTCCGCCTGCATGGCAATGCGAGTGATGGCGCGAAACAGCCGGAACGACTTGACGTCGGGCTCGACCGTGTCGGGAAGATAGACGGCAAGCCGCCCCTTGCCTTTCAGCACGCGCACCAGCCGGCGGCTGACGAAGACATGCTCGGCGTTGAAGGCGATGGTGCGGCCAAGCTCGCGCCACGGCTCCAGCCACGGCGAGCGCGCGGAGGCCTCGTCCAGGATGTGCAGCGTGTCGTCCGGGAGCAGCGACAGCATCAGCGCCGGCTCGATGCGCGACTGGTGCGAGACGACATAGATGACCGGCGTCCGTGCATTGCGAGCAATGCGGATGCGGTTGTCGGCAACGCGGTAAGCAAGCTTGAACGGCACATAGAGCAGCGCCTGGGTGAAGCGCATGTCGAGCCGGAACGTCTCGATCACGCCGATCAGCAGCCAGGCAAAGACAAGGCCCGCAAGCAGCGCCAATGTCAGCATCATGCCGCTCTCTCCCAACGTCCTCCAGGTCGCGGCTCTTGGCGGCCGCTCGGTGGCAGAGGGTAGCGGAAGTGCGGGCGACGTCAATGTGGGAGGTGCGACCTGACCCTCTCCACTTGTGGGAGAAGGTGGCCGAGCGAAGCTCGGTCGGATGAGGGGTGTTGGACGGATCGCTACGCTGAAGATGTAAGCGCCTCAAAGCATTTGATTTTTCGAAGCCTCATTTCTTCCAATACCCCTCATCCGTCTCGGCGCTGCGCGCCGATCCACCTTCTCCCACAAGGGGAGAAGGTTGGGCGTCAGCGCTACGCCGCCTTCAGCCTCCCGCTGATGAACCGGAACTCCTGCGACCTGCCGCCAAAGCCGTAAGCCGCCGCCGGCACCTCATGGACCAGGGCATAGCTTTCCTCATGCACGCCGCCGAGCAGGCGCCCGAAGGCCTCGAAGACCGCCTTGAGATAGGCTTCGAGCTCGAGCTTGGTGTTGGTCCCGTCGACGACCTTGATGTCGAGCCAGAAGGTGTTGGTGCCATGCTCGGCGAGCGACTTGCCGCCGGCGAACCAGTGCTGCGGGTCGATATAGGAGACCGCGACCGCGGTGATGGTCGGGTCCTTGCGCAGATGCGTCGCCGTGATCTCCGTAATGTCCTTGGCGATCGCGGCGGACAGCTTGGCGTCCGGCTCGCCGGTGACGCTGACATTGATGATCGGCATTTCTTTCTCCTTCGGGTTTGACGGTCTCGCGCCGTCGATGGAAGGACCATGTCATTATCTACGCGTCAGAAAAATCGAATTGTTTTTGATAAATGCTTCGATAATATAGAATTATGGAAACGCTTGATCCCGACCTGCTCAAAACCTTTCTCGCTTTCGTCGACGGCGGCTCGCTGGCCAGGGCGGCGTCGGCTGTCGGCCGCTCGCCCTCTGCGGTCACCGCGCAGATGCAGCGCTTGGAAGAGATCGTCGGCGAGCCGCTGCTTAGCCCCCAGGGCAGGGGGCGCGGGCTGACGCCGGCCGGCGAGGACCTAGTCGGCCACGCGCGGCGCATCCTTGCCGTCCACACCGAGGCCTGGCTGGCGCTGAAGGGCGCGCGGGCCGGTGGCCGCATCGCCATCGGCACCACGCAGGATTTTGCCGATCATGGCCTGCCGGAGCTGTTGCGGGCCTTTGCCGGCAGCCATCCGCGTGTGCGGATCGAATTGCGCGTCGGCCGCTCCCAGGAACTCGGATCAGCGCTGCAGGCAGGCCAATTGGACCTCGCGATCACCATGCGCCATGCCCCATCTCCGGATGAAGCGGCCCTGATCAGCGAGCCGATGCTGTGGCTCTGCTCGGAAAAAGGGTTGGCGACGCGGCAGGAGGCGGTGCCACTGGCGCTGCTCGACCCTTATTGCGGCTTCAGGGAGGCTGCGCTCAATGCGCTCGATGCCGCTGGCCGCCGCTACCGCATCGCCGCCGGCAGCGCCAGCCTTGCCGGCCTGCGCACTGCGGTCAATGCCGGCATCGCGCTGACGCCGCGCACCCGGCGTTTCGCCCATTCCGGCATTGTCGAGGCGTCTCCCGATCTCGACCTCCCGCCGTTGCCGGTGGCCGACTTCGCCATCCGGCTTGGCCGCGAGGCCGGCCGGCCGGCGCGGGATCTGGCGGAGCTTCTCGGCAGCGGCCTGGCATTGCCGTCATGAACGAAAACCCGCCAGGAATTCCCCAAAGAAAAAGCCGACCTTTTTGCGGGTCGGCTTCTAGTCGGACGGGTCGAGGGGTTTGGGGGGACTTGGGGGGTGACCCGTCGAGCTAACAATGCCTGAGTCGGATGATGGTTCCGTGATTCAAAAAAATAATTTTACGAGCCCGCCGATTTCGCTCTGATCCAGTCGCGTCCGGCATGCGCAAAAACTGCGCAAAGCACGATGGCGCCGCCAATGATGCTGGCGATCGGCGGGATCTCGCCGAGGAACAGCAGGGCAAACAGGATGGCGAACGGCACTTCGGCCGAGCCGAGCAGGCCGGATTCGGCGGCAGGGATGAGTCGCGAGCCTTCCGTCCACAGGATCGAGGCCAGCGCGAAGGAGCAGCCGAAGGCAGCAAGCAGCACCACGTCGCGGGTTGAGACGGCCAACGGGTCGGTGACGAACCAGCCGAGCACGAAGAGCAGGAAGGCCGATACAGCGCCGGCCCAGACGACGGGCGAGTCGCGGAAGGCCCGCACCATGATCATGTAGAGGGCGCTGCCGGTGGTCATCAGCAGCGCCAGCCCGTCGCCGAACAGGTGGCCGCTGCCGAGGCCGCCGCCCACCATGATGGCGACGCCGCAGAGCGACACGGCCGCCGCCAGCATCGTCTGCAGCCGGAATTTTTCCCGCACCAGCAGGAAGGCAAGCAGCGCCGCGATGAACGGCGAGGTCGCATAGATGACCGCGACATTGGCGACATAGGTGAACTTGAAGGCCGAGATGAAGGCGATGCTGGCGGCAGCGCCTTCGACCGCCAGCAGCCAGCCGCGCCAGCCAAGTTTCAGGCTCTCGCGCCCGCCCGAACGGCGCCGCCGCCACAGCACATAAAGGGTGATCAGGATCGAGCCGAAGAAGCCGCGCCAGCAAGTGATGGTGAGCGGATCGGCATGGATCGACTTGGTCAGCGCGCCGGTGAGCGCGAAGGCGACGGCGGAAGCCGACACGAGGATGATGCCTAGCGTGCGTTCGGCAGCGGGGTCGGCTGCAGCAGTCTCGAATTTCTCCGGTGCCTCGAGCGTATCGGTCATGACACCAGACTATTTCGTTTCTGCTGACAACCTTCTGTCATGAGCCCTACACCCGTTTGCGGAAATGTTCGTTGCCGACGATCATCAGGCCGGCGCCGATGCACCCTTTCGCGGCTTTCGAGGATGACGACGTCGGCCATGCGGTCCGGCTGGGTTCGCGTAGAGGCGGCTCCGCCCCATCGGGCCCGCTGTGCCAGCTATACGAGCGAAAGCGTGTTCGGCGCTGTTCCAGCGCGGCGCTTGCGTTGGGGCAGGGGGCTCCGGGGGGCGAACTGGTAAGGCTGGGTCAGGCGCTCACTGCGTCGCCTGGTAGAGCTCTGAGGCCGCCTCTTTCAGCGCTCGCCTGCTATCCGGTCTGAGATACATCATGTGGCCGCCCTCGACGACGTCGAGGCGGATCGGCTTGGCGTCGGCGAGCGAGGGGATCTGGTTCACCAGATAGCGCGTGGCGAGATAGGGCGTGACGAGGTCGGTGTAGCCATTGACGATGACGACGCCGAGCGACGGGTTGAGCGAGCGCGCGCGCTGCAGGTCGTCCATCACGCCGGCATAGCCTTGTCCCGAAGTGCCGTAGTCCCAGTTGTGGCTGATCTCGCCGTTGAGCAGCCGGTAGCTGACATCGGTGCGATAGTTCAGCTCGTCGCGCGCATAGGCGACGAAGGCCGAGGTCAGCACCGGCACGCTGCGGTCGAGCACCGGGTCGGGCCCCTCGATGCGCGCGCTTTCAGGCGCAACATCGGCGGTACTGACCATGGCATCATAGGGGCTGAGCACCTTGCCCTTGGCGCGCTTGAACTCGCGGGCGAAGAGGCCTGTCGGGACGCGGGCGAAATTGCGCTCGACGAGGTCGAGCGGCAGGCCGGTGATCTCGGCCACGCGCCCGCTTGCGAGCTTGCCGCCTTGCTCCAGGCCGCTGTTGAGCGCCGTCAGGTAGTCGCCAAGCGCGTAGCGCTCGACCTCGGCAAGCTTGTCGCGCAAAGCGTCACCGGTGACGCCGTCGGTCTTCAACCGCGCCGCCGCCAGCGAAGGCAGTTCGAGCGCCCAGTGCAACTGGTCGAACTGGTCCGGCCGCACCAGCATGAACTCCAGCGCCGGCGAGATCAGCACGATGCCGCTGGGGCTGAGGCCCACATCCTCCTGCAGCGTCCTGGCAAGCAGCGCGGCGCGGAAGCCGCCATAGCTTTCGCCGGCGAGGAAGAGCGGCGAAGCGGTGCGGCCGTTCTGCGCGAGATAGAGCCGGATGAAGGCGCCGACCGAGCTGGCGTCCTGGTCGACGCCCCAGAACGCCTTCGTGTCCTGGCCCGGCGCCTCGCGGCTATAGCCGGTGCCGACCGGATCGACGAAGACGAGATCGGTCATGTCGAGCCAGCTGTCGGGATTGTCGATCAGCTTTTGCGGCGGCAGCAGGAATTCGCCGTCGGCCGCGGTCGCGACGATGCGCGGGCCGATCGCGCCGAGATGCAGATAGGCCGAAGCCGCGCCCGGCCCGCCGTTGAAGACGAAGGTGATCGGACGCTCCTTCGCCGGGGCGGGCGACTGCTGTGTGTAGGCGACGTAGAAGATTTCCGCCGTGACCTCGCCCTTGCCGGACAGCAGCGACAGCGTGCCGGCCTTGGCCTGGTAGTCGAGCTTGCGCCCGCCGAGCGTGACAGAATGCTCGGTCACCTGCGGCGGCGGCAAAAGCGACAGCACGCCGCCGGCGGGTGCCGGCCGTTCGGGTGTTTCGGCGAGGGCTGGCTGCGCGAAGGCTGTGAGCGCTAGGAGAATGATGGGGAAGAGCTTGGACCGCATGAGGCCTCCGCAGGAACGACCTCCGCAAAGGTATGGCCGGGGCGGCCGAAGTCAAAGGGGGGAGCGGATGAGTGTCTCGTCTTTGCGAGCGTCGCATTCCTTCGCGCCCCCCTCTGTCCTGCCGGACATCTCCCCCACAAGGGGGGAGATTGGCAGCTTCGGCGCGCCGCTCGCTACTGCAACGTTGGAGATTGGCGAAAGCCAGGGCGACGTCTGATCTCCCCCAAGTGGGGGAGATGGCCGGCAGGCCAGAGGGGGGCGCTGTCCCGCCAGCCTTTGGCTATTTGATGATGCTACCTTTGAGCAGCGAACTCACCCCTCCGCAAACGCCCGCTCCAGCGCCACCACATCGATCTTCACCATCCCAAGCATCGCCTCTGTGGCGCGTTTGGCGCGCTCGCGGTCGGGATGCGCGGCCATGTCGCCGAGGATTTTTGGCACGATCTGCCACGACAGGCCCCAGCGGTCCTTCAGCCAGCCGCATTGCTCGGGCTTGCCGCCATTGTCGAGAAAGGCGTTCCAGATGCGGTCGATCTCGGCCTGGCTCTCGAGTTCGACCAGGATCGAGAAGGAATGGTTGAACGGGTCGAGCGGACCGGCTTCGAGTGCGATGAAATTCTGGTCGTCGAGCACGAATTCGATGATCTTGACGCTGCCGGCGGGGCCGCTCGGATTGTCCGCCGCCACGTCGGTCATACGCCCGATCGCCGAGTTGGGAATGGTGGCGACATAGAATTCCGCCGCCTGCCGCGCGTCCTTTTCGAACCACAGATGCGAGGTCACCTTGGCCATGCTGGATCTCCTTCCTGTCTGACAACGACCGAAGGACGTTCAGGTTTCGCCCGATCCGACAGGGCATTCTTCGCGCCGTTGCCCTAATTGCTGGTATGGCGTTCCTTCGCGTCCGCCTGAGAGAGTGCTATCAGCCCTAGGAAGCTTTCGACCGGGAACAGAAAAAATGGATGCAACAGCGCTCAAGGCCATGCAGGCGCCGCTGAAGGAAGCCTATCGCGACGATGCCGCGCGGGCACTGATCACGCTCAGGGCGCGCGGAACGCTCGACGATCAGTCGATCGCCTGCAAGGTGGAGACGGGCAGGGCGCTTGCCGTGGCAGGGCTCCATCCGGCCACCGGCGGCTCGGGGCTTGAGCTTTGCTCGGGCGACATGCTGCTCGAAGCGCTGGTCGCCTGCGCCGGCGTGACGCTGAAGGCGGTGGCGACGGCGCTGGAGTTCAAGCTCGGCAACGCTTCGGTCGAGGCCGAAGGCGACCTCGATTTTCGCGGCACGCTCGGCGTTGCCCGTGACGCGCCGGTCGGTTTTCGGGAGATCCGGCTGAAGTTCAATCTCGACACCGATGAGCCGCAGGAGCGTATCGATTCGCTGCTAAAACTCACCGAGCGCTACTGCGTGGTGTTCCAGACGATCAACAACAGACCGGTGTTGTCGGTCAGCGCACGGCGCTGACGCTGCCAATCTCCCCCCTTGTGGGGGAGATGCCCGGCAGGGCAGAGGGGGGCGCTGTCCCGCCGGCGTTCAAACATTCGGCAGGCAAAACTCTAAAATTTTCAGATACAAGCGTCAGATAGTCGACTGAGGTCGGCGTTCCTTCGCGCCCCCCTCTGGCCTGCCGGCCATCTCCCCCACAAGGGGGGAGATCAGCAGTTGCCACGCCTCGCGCTACTGCGCCGACGGCTCCTCGGCGTCCCCTTCATCGGTAAACGGCGAGGCGCTCGGCACGCATTGCACGGCCCAGCCCTGCGGTGTCGGCTGCTTCTGATATTCGGTGATGGCGTTGGTGCACTGTTCGCGGGTGTCGAAGGTGCTGGGCAGCACCACCATGCCGCCTTGCGGGCCAGCGATGACCAGATACCAGACCAACGCTACGCTGGGAGTGGCAGCCATGGAAATTCCTCTTTGCTGTGTCGGAGTCGGACCGATCCTAGCAACTCCCCACAGATGGCGAAAGCAGGGCGGCGGAACACGCTTCCGCCGACCCGTTCACAGACCCGTGAACAGCCTGTTCCTGCCCGTGTTCACTCGACGGCGAAGCAGTAGAACAGGCCATCGCCACCGGTGCCCTTCAGCGCGTCCTGGCTGCAGCCGCCGCGCGAGGCGTGGGAAGAATTCCACGACTTCGCCGCTACCGAATCGTCCAGCCCGGTGCGGTCGTGATGGCCCATCATCGCCACCCCTTCGGCGCCGCTCATCGTCCAGTCGCCGCAGGTCTGGTCGGCGATCTTCGTGCCGTCGGGCTTCGAGCCGGTCAGCATGTCGTGCCGGTTGGGCTTGTCGCCGCGGCCGTTGACCACTTCGCCTTTCTCGTTGAGCGCCGTCTGCTTGGTGACGAGGTTGGCGTCGCTGTGCAGCGAGGCGACATCGTCGGCGATCTTCTCGCCCTTGGCGTTGAACCAAGGACCCTTACCGATGCGGTCGCGCGCATCCTCGGTGCTGGAGGAGAGATAGGCGTGCCAGGTCTTGCCGGTGACGCCGGCCGCTTCCGCGAGCGAAGCGCAATGCGCGTCAGCGCCCTTCAACCCGCCGAGATCGGCGCCCTTGCCGGAGCCGACACTGGTGACGAAGAAACTCATCTTGGCGTCTTGCGACAGCGCCGCGCCTGCCGTGGCGGCGAGTGCGGCGGCAGCGGCGGTGGCGGCAACGAGAAGAAGTCTGCGCATGTCGGTCCTCCGGTTTCGAATGTTTTACATTCGAAGAACGTAGCCGGAGGCCTGTTTAATCCGCCTCTAAACCGGAATTATTCGGGCTGTCGGTAGGCGACGAAGCGGTTGTGCTTGGCCTGGAAGATCAGGCCGGTCTCCTTCAGCTCGGGGCTTGCCAGCGGCACGATGCGCCTGGCGATCTCGGAGGGATGCGGCAGCGTCTCCGGGTCCTCGCCGGGCATGGCCTGCGCGCGCATAGCGGTGCGAACCGCGCCTGGATCGACGGCATTGATCCTGAGCGGCAGGCTCTCGGTCTCCTTCGCCCAGGAACGCGCCATCGTCTCGACCGCCGCCTTGGAGGCCGCGTAGGGCGCCCAGAACGCGCGCGCCGAATGGGCGGAGGAGGCGGACATGATGATGGCGCGGCCGGCGTCGGAGAGCCTGAGCAGCGGGTCGACCGAGCGGATCAATCGCCAGGTCGCGGTGACGTTGATCGCCATCACCTTCTCGAAGGTCTTGGCTTCGACATGGCCGATCGGCGAGATCACGCCGAGGATGGCGGCATTGGCCACCAAAATGTCGAGCTTGCCCCAGCGCTCATGAATCGCTCCGCCGAGCCGGTCGATGCCCACCATGTCGGTAAGGTCGAGCGGCACCAGTGTCGCCTGTCCGCGGCCATCGGCCTTGATCTGGTCGTCGAGCTCTTCCAGCCCGCCCACGGTGCGGGCAACGGCAACCACATGCGCGCCGGCGGCGGCCAGTTCCCTGGCGATGAAATAACCGATGCCGCGCGAGGCGCCGGTGACGACCGCCACGCGGCCGGAAAGGTCGAGGGTCATGTGAGAGATTCCGTGAGGTCGGCGTGAAGCACCCCCCTCTGCCCTGCCGGGCATCTCCCCCTCAGGGGGGGAGATTGGATTTCACCAGCGCTGGCGCTTGCTCTGCGGCCTTGGCAATTGGCGAAAGCCTCGAGTTCAGCCGATCTCCCCCCTTGAGGGGGAGATGTCCGGCAGGACAGAGGGGGGTAGCTTGGCGAATACAACGGTAGTCTGGCAGCCCTACGACCCGCTCGACGCCAGCAGCGACAGCGTGCGCACATTGTCGTGGCCTTCGAAGTCGAGCAGGCGGGTCGGGTACTGTCCGGTGAAGCAGGCGTCGCAGAACTGCGGCTGGTCATTGTCGCGGCGTGCCTCGCCAACGGCGCGGTAGAGCCCGTCGATCGACAGGAAGCCGAGCGAATCGACGCGGATGAACTCGGCCATCTCCTCGACCGACATGCGCGATGCAAGCAACTTCGACTTCTCCGGCGTGTCGACGCCGTAGAAGCACGACGCGCGGGTCGGCGGCGAGGCGATGCGCATATGCACTTCCCTGGCGCCGGCGTCGCGCACCATCTGCACGATCTTCTGGCTGGTGGTGCCGCGCACGATGGAATCATCGACCAGCACCACGCGCTTGCCTTCGATCATGCGCCGGTTGGCGTTGTGCTTGAGCTTGACGCCCATGTGGCGGATGGAATCGCCCGGCTGGATGAAGGTACGGCCGACATAGTGGTTGCGGATGATACCGAGCTCGAAGGGAATGCCCGCGGCCTGGGAAAAGCCGATCGCGGCCGGCGTGCCGGAATCCGGCACCGGCACGACGATGTCGGCCTCGACCGGGCTTTCCTGCGCCAGTTCGGCGCCGATGCGCTTGCGCACCTCGTAGACGTTGCGGCCCTCGACCGAGGAATCCGGCCGCGCGAAATAGACATATTCGAAGATGCAGAAGCGGGTCTTCTGCGGCTCGAACGGGAACAGGCTCTCGATGCCCTTGGCGGTGACGACCACCATCTCGCCGGGCTTGATGTCGCGCACGAAGCGGGCGCCGATGATGTCGAGCGCGCAGGTTTCGGAAGCGAGAATCCAGGCGCCGTCGAGATCGCCCAGCACCAGCGGCCGGATGCCGAGCGGGTCGCGGCAGCCGATCATCTTCTTGGCCGTCATCGCCACCAGCGAGAAGGCGCCCTCGACCTGGCGCACCGCGTCGATGAAGCGCGAATTCAAATCGCGCTCCTTGCTGGTCGCCACCAGATGCAGCAGCGTCTCGGTGTCGGAGGTCGAGGAGAAGATCGAGCCCTGCTTTTGCAGCGCGCGCTGCACGGTGAGCGCATTGGTGAGGTTGCCGTTGTGGGCAACGGCGAGGCCGCCTTCGGCGAGCTCGGCGAAGAAGGGCTGGATGTTGCGTATGCCGGCGCCGCCGGTGGTGGCGTAGCGCGTGTGGCCGATGGCGCGGTTGCCCTGCAGGCTGTCGATGACGCGCTGCTTGGTGAAGGTGTCGCCGATCAGGCCGACATGGCGTTCGACGTGGAACTGGGTGCCGTCATAGGAGACGATGCCGGCTGCTTCCTGGCCACGATGCTGCAGAGCGTGAAGCCCGAGCGTGACGATGGCCGCCGCGTCCTGCCGGCCGAAAATGCCGAACACGCCGCATTCGTCGTGGAAATGATCATCGGCCTCGGCGGAAAGCACGTCGTCTGCGTCTGCCTTCGAAACTGCCATGTGGGGCTCAAGCTCCGCTAAAATCGCCATATAAGGCGGTCGCTCGTCGAAAGCAACGCACACCGATCAGCATTCACAAAATGCCTCAGGCCAGCGCGAATGCATGTCGCCCAAAAGTGCGCAGCGGTTTTGAGAAAACGACATGCATCAAAACAAAGCCTTAAAGCGCGTCGTCTGAATCCGTTTCAGCGTGACGCGCTTTGGCGCTGGCCTGGATTCAGTTTGCTGGCGCTGGAGCAGGGGCGGGTGCCGGAGTGGCAGGGGCCGGCTCGTTGTCGGCCGGAGCCTCGCCTTCGCTGTCGTCGGGCGCCGGCGCGTTGTCTTCGCCGGTCGCCGGCGGTTCGGCCGTGGGCTGGTCGGTGGTCGCCGGCGCCTCGGTCGTGGCCGTGCCCTTATGCGTATATTTGTTGACCAGCTCTTCCGTGTTCTCGGGCAGCACGCTTTCGAGCTTGGCGCCGATGGTCTCGAGCAACGGCCGCGACTTGGCATTGGCGACCCACGCGGGCGCCTTGGCGCCGGCCAGCCAGTTGAAGAACAAAAGCGCCACCGCGACGACCAGGACGCCGCGCGCCGCGCCGTAGAGGAAGCCGAGCGTCCGGTCGAGCGCGCCGATGCGCGAATCGATGATCCAGTCGGCGATCTTCATGGTGATCACCGAAACCACGATCAGCGCGATGACGAAGACAATGCCGGCTGCCGCCGCCATGGCGATCTTGTCGTTGTCGACATAGGGCTGAACGTAGGGCAGCACCGGCTTGTAGAAGAAAAAGGCCGCCGCCGCCGCCGCTGCCCAGGAGACCACCGACAGCACCTCGCGGGAAAAGCCGCGCACCATGGCAAGCATCGCCGAGACCAGGGTGAAGCCGACGAGAATTCCGTCAAGCAGCGTAATCGGCATGTCTTTCGCCCCACATCATGAGCCGCATCACTCCCCCCCGTCGGCGCGGCTGCGCCGTGAGCCGGCTATGCGCGCCACGAGGTCGGAAAGCTCGGTGGGCTGGAAAGCGCCGGCCGCGATTCCCCCGGCCCCATTACCGCCAACGACTTCCTCGCTGCCGAGCGGCAGCACCGCGCTTCCGAAACCCAGCTTTTCGGCCTCCTTGAGACGCTGCTGCGCATGCGCAACCGGCCTCACAGCGCCCGAAAGGCTGATTTCGCCGAAATAGACGCAATCGGCGGGAAGGGCAAGACCGGTGAGCGAGGAAACAAGTGCCGCGGCGACCGCAAGATCGGCCGCCGGCTCCGAGATGCGGTAGCCGCCGGCGACGTTGAGATAGACATCGTGCTGGCCGAAACGCACGCCGCAATGCGCTTCCAGCACCGCCAGCACCATCGAGAGCCGCGCGCCGTCCCAGCCGACGACGGCGCGCCGCGGCGTGCCGAGCGAGGAAGGCGCCACCAGCGCCTGGATCTCGACCAGCACCGGCCGCGTGCCCTCCATCCCGGCGAAAACCGCGGCGCCCGGCGACTTCGCGTGCCGCTCGCCGAGGAACAGCTCGGACGGATTGGCGACCTCGCGCAGGCCTTTGTCCGACATCTCGAAGACGCCGATCTCGTCGGTCGGCCCAAAACGGTTCTTCACCGTGCGCAGGATGCGGAAGTGATGGTTGCCCTCACCTTCGAAATAGAGCACGCCGTCGACCATGTGCTCGACTACGCGCGGCCCGGCGATCTGGCCTTCCTTGGTGACATGGCCGACAAGCACGATCGCGGCACCCGTGGATTTCGCATAGCGGATCATCGCCTGGGCGGCGGCGCGCACTTGGGTGACGGTGCCCGGCGCCGAATCGGCAAGGTCGGTCCACAGCGTCTGGATGGAATCGAGGATGACGAGGTCCGGCCGCTTGCCGTCGGCGATCGTTGCAAGGATGTCCTCGACATTGGTCTCGGCGGCGAGCTCGACCGGCGTCGACGCGACGCCAAGGCGCTGCGCCCTGAGCCTGATCTGCGCCACCGCCTCCTCGCCCGAAACATAGACGATGCGGTGGCCTTTCGAGGCAAGCGCGGCGGCGGCTTGCGTCAGCAACGTCGACTTGCCGATGCCGGGGTCGCCGCCGACCAGAAGTGCCGAGCCGCGCACGAAGCCGCCGCCGGTGGCGCGGTCGAGCTCGCCGATGCCCGAAACGATGCGCGGCGCGTCCTCGATGTCGCCCGACAGGCTGGTCAGCACCACGGCGCGGCCCTTGCGGGCGTTGCGCGTGTTCGCCGGCCCCGAGCCGATGCCGCCGGCCGTGCCTTCCTCGACCAGCGTGTTCCACTCGCCGCAGGCATCGCATTTGCCGGCCCAGCGCTGATGCACCGATCCGCAATTCTGGCAGATGAACTGAACGCGGGATTTGGCCACGCTGTTACCTTTTCGGCTTCCGGCGGGCGTCGCGTTCCTTCGCGCCCCCCTCTGTCCTGCCGGACATCTCCCCCACAAGGGGGGAGATCAGACGACACGACGGCTTTCGCCAATTTTCAGCGTCGCAGAAAAGAATGCCGGCGGGCGCGACAGCCAATCTCCCCCCCAGTGGGGGAGATGTCCGGCAGGACAGAGGGGGGCGCCGTAGAGCGCCATGGCCTGCTATTCCTGCTGCTGTTGCTACGGTCGCGACCACGAGCCTACTCAAACCTTTCCGGCAGATGATGCTCTTCCGCCAGATCCGAGAACCGCGTGAATTCGCCGTGGAAGGCGAGGCTGACGGTGCCCGTCGGTCCGTGGCGCTGCTTGGCCACGATGCACTCGGCCTTGCCGCGCGCCTCGTTCATCTCGTTTTCCCACTTGATGTATTCATCGGTGCCGAGCTTCGGCTCGCGGTTCTTGAGGTAGTATTCCTCGCGATAGACGAACAGCACCACGTCGGCGTCCTGCTCGATGGAACCTGATTCGCGCAGGTCCGACAGCTGCGGGCGTTTGTCGTCGCGGCTTTCGACCTGACGCGACAGCTGCGACAGCGCGATGATCGGCACGCCGAGCTCCTTGGCCAGTGCCTTCAGGCCCGTGGTGATCTCGGTGATTTCCTGCACGCGGTTCTGCGAGGCGCGGGCTGACGAGCCTTGCATCAGCTGGATATAGTCGATGACGATCAGGTCGAGGCCGCGCTGGCGCTTCAGCCGCCGCGCGCGGGCGGAAAGCTGCGCGATCGAGATACCGCCGGTTTGGTCGATGAACAGCGGGATCTTCTGCATCGTCTGCGAGCAGGCGACCAGCTTCTCGAAATCCATTTCGGTGATCTCGCCGCGGCGGATCTTCGACGACGAAATCTCGGTCTGCTCGGAGATGATGCGGGTGGCGAGCTGCTCCGACGACATTTCGAGCGAGAAGAAGCCGACGACGCCGCCATTGGCGGCCTTGAACGAACCGTCGGCCTGCTGCGCCGGCACATAGGCCTCGGCGATGTTGAAGGCGATGTTGGTGGCCAAAGAGGTCTTGCCCATGCCTGGACGGCCGGCAAGCACGATCAGGTCGGAGGGCTGCAGGCCGCCCATGCGACGGTCGAGGTCGCGCAGACCGGTGGCGATGCCCGACAGATGGCCGTCGCGCATATAGGCGGCATTGGCCATGTCGACGGCGGTCTTGACCGCATCGTTGAAACTCTCGAAGCCGCCGTCGTAGCGGCCGGTCTCCGCCAGCTCGAACAGGCGCCGCTCGGCGTCCTCGATCTGGTCGGAGGGCGACATGTCGACCGGCGCATCATAGGCGATGTTGACCATGTCCTCGCCGACGGTGATCAGCGCCCGGCGAGTCGCTAGGTCGTAGATGGCGCGGCCGTAATCGGTGGCGTTGACGACGGTGACGGCCTCGACGGCCAGCCGTACGACATATTGCGCCACCGTCATGTCGCCGACTTTTTCTTCGGCGGGAAGGAAGGTCTTCAGCGTGATCGGCGTCGCGATCTTGCCCATGCGGATGAGCTCGGCCGCGACCTCGAAGATCCGGCGGTGCAGCGGTTCGTAGAAATGCGCCGGCTTGAGGAAATCGGAAACGCGGTAGAAGGCGTCGTTGTTGACGAGGATGGCGCCGAGCAGCGCCTGCTCGGCCTCGATGTTGTTCGGTGCCTCGCGATAGAGCGGTTGTTCCGCCACGCCGAGTTTCAGTGCCGCCTCTGCCATGATATCCCTGATTTCGATCTCGCTTATCCTCGATAACAAGAACGAGATGAGTCGGTGCTGACCTTTCTGCATCATTGCACGACCAATCGGCCTTGATGCCCGTTGTTCACAGGAACGGCGAACCGTCCACAGGACAGTATTCCGGTGACCCGATTCCAGTTGACTCGGCAAGGGGCGATTTTTATGCGCAAGCCCGGAACAAAGCAAGAACAATTTGATCGGCCAGTTGCTAATGGAGATCGCTCACGGCAGGCCCCTCATGCGCATGGGGTACGGGGTCGCTAACGTTCGCAGTTAGTCGAAAATCCTTGTCAGGTCGTCATCCTATGGCGGAGCAAGGAGCGAAGCGACGCGGCGCAGACCATAGGATCCATGCTGTTACCTGCAAGCGCTGCAGCGGTGCAAAACGGCCTCCGTTCTGCACCGTCTTTATCCCTTGCGCCGTCACGGAATGGATCCTCGGGTCTGCGCGCCACTTCGCGTCGCTCCGCCCGTGGATGACGAAGTTCGAGCGCTTCGGATAATCGCCAAAGTAGCGACCAGCGCATCGACGACGCGACCTCTCTCAATGTCGTCGGCCTACGCGGCCTATCCCAGCGTATCGCCCCAGTCCGCCCGCCGCGCCGCCTTGAACAATTCGCCGTCGCGCTTGCTGAGCAGGCGCTCGCCTGCTTGGCCGCCCGGCTGGCAGAGCTTGAGCACGACCTTGCCCGAACCGCCCTTCGGCGGCGCAACCACCCGCGCCGCGCGCGCCGGCGCCGGCTGCCGCGACGCGGCGAGATAGATGAACTTCTCGTCCTCCCATGGCACGTCGGCCTCCTTGGCCAGCCGATGCAGGCGCGAGCGGGCGACGCGGCGCGCAAAGTGGCACCAGTCGGGCGGAACGAGCGGGCAGGGCGCTTCGTGCGGGCAGGGCGCCGAGACATGCGCTCCCGCCTCGATCAACTGCGTTCGCACGGCAAGGATGCGCTGCCAGCCGGCGGGCGTGCCGGGCTCGACGATGAGCAGCGTGTCGGCCGTCAACCGCCAGAGCCGGTCGACAAGCTTGGGCAGCGAAGCCGGTACGATCTCGTCCAGAACATAGGCCGCGCTGACGAGGTCGGCGGGCTCGATCCCATCGAGATCGATGGTGGCGTCGCCGGCGATCCAACTGGTCCGGGCCGCGATCCCGTCGGCGGCCAGCGACTCGCCGATCTTGCGCACCGCGGCACTCGCCTCGACCAGAACCGCCTGCTCGAGCTCCGGATATGCGTCAGCCGTGGCCCAAAGCATGGTGCCAGGCCCGGCGCCGATATCGAGCAGGCTTTTCGGCTCGAAATCGGGTCGGGCCTCGCTCAGCGCGTCGAGGCTGGTGCGCACGGCGGCATAGGTGGCGGGCAGCCTGGTCGCCAGGTAAGCCTTCACCGCCATGTCTTCGCCCATATGCAGACGGCCGTCGCGCAGCTCGGCGCGGTAGCGTTGCGAAAGCGTGCGCGCGGCCTGTTTCAGTGCCGGCAGCGGCACCTTTTCGAGCAGGCTGTCGACGCCTTGCCGGAGCGGGACGGGCAGTTCCAATTCAGGCTCCCCGAGGCGTGAGCAGGATGACCGAGGCGCCGACGATGCAGAGCAGGGCGCCGCCGAGATCCCAGCGGTCGGGCCGCACCCCTTCCACCAGCCACAGCCAGGCGAGCGAGGCGGCGATGTAGATGCCGCCATAGGCCGCATAGGCGCGGCCGGCGGCGTTCGTGTCGACCAGCGCCAAAAGGAAACCGAACAGCGCCAGCGACACCAGACCGGGCACCAGCCAGAGCGGCGACTTTTCCAGCCGCCACCAGGCCCAGAAGGAAAAGCAGCCGGCGATCTCGGCGAGAGCGGCTGCAATGTAGATGAGATATGTCATGACAGAACCGGTATCGTTTGCCGGGACTTGTCACAAGACATGGCGGGAATGGCAAGACTGGCCACGCTGGCGGGACAGCGCCCCCCTCTGTCCTGCCGGACATCTCCCCCACAAGGGGGGAGATCGGATGTCGCGCCGGCTTTCGCTAATCGCCGACGTTGCAGGATGGGCGGCAAGAACGAAGCTGCCAATCTCCCCCCAAGTGGGGGAGATGTCCGGCAGGACAGAGGGGGGCGCGAAGGAACGCGGCGCTTAACCTTTGCGCGCCACAGCGAGTTGGCCTTTTTTCTACTCCACCGCCTTGCGGCGCCGGGTGGGTTTCGCGGCGACAGGAGCCGGCTCCTGATGGCCCATGTCGCGCATTTCCAGCGCCTTCTCGCATTTGGCCATATAGTCGCGCGTCATCGGCAGCGTGTCGTTCTTCTTGGCAATCTGGAACTGGAAGATCACCAGGTCCTGCCAGCGGAAGGCGGCCTCCGAGGCGGCGAGGTAGAATTCCCACATGCGGCAGAAGCGCTCGTCATAGATCGCCTTGGCCTTGTCGCGGTTGGCGGCAAAGCGCATGCCCCAGTGCTTCAGTGTATCGGCGTAGTGAAGCCTCAGAATCTCAATGTCTGTGACGACGAGGCCGGACTTCTCGATCGCCGGCATCACTTCGGAAAGTGCCGGGATGTAGCCGCCCGGGAAGATGTATTTGCGGACGAAGGCGCTGGTCGCCCACGGCACGCCGGACCGGCCGATCGTGTGGAGCAGCATCACGCCGTCCGGTTTCAACAGGGTAGCCGCCTTTTCGAAGAAGGTGCGGTAGTGGTTGACGCCGACATGCTCGAACATGCCGACCGAGACGATGTGGTCGAAGCGTTCGTTGAGCGCGCGATAATCCTTGAGGTCGAAATGCACGCGGTCCTGCAGACCCATCGCATGCGCGCGGTCGGTGGCCACGCCATGCTGCTCGGTCGACAGCGTCACGCCCTGCACGTCGACGTCGAAGGTCTTGGCGAGATAGAGGCCAAGCCCGCCCCAGCCGGAACCGATGTCGAGCACCGTCTGGCCAGGCTTCAACCTGAGCTTGGCGGCGATGTGGCGCTTCTTGGCGACCTGCGCTTCGTCCAGCGTCATGTCTGGCTGTTCGAAATAGGCGCAGGAATACTGCATGTCCTCATCGAGGAAGAGCTTGTAGAGCTCGCCGGACAGGTCGTAGTGGCGCTGCACGTTGCGGCGCGAGCGCGCGGCGGTATTGATCTGCTGCAGGCGGCGGAACGCGTGGCGCAGGCCCTCGATCGCTTTCGACCACGTGGCGTCGATGCCGCCGCTGCCCATGTTCTGGAAGGCAATGCGCATCATGCCGAGCACGCCACCCTCGAGAATGTCGAGTTCGCCGTCCATATAGGCTTCCGGCACCGCCAGCATCGGATCGAAGGAGATGGCGCGCTCGGCATGCCTGGTCTTGATGTGCATGTGCACCGGCTCGCCGCTGCCGTCGCCGAACGTGACCGCCGAGCCCTTCGGCCCCGTCACCTTGAGGTTGCCGACCCGCACCAGGCGGTCGAGAATGCGTTTCAACAGGATATTCATGCCAACCGTCCCTCAAGCGTCAGACCGGCTTTCGCGCGTGGCCCGAAATCGGCACGGTTTCGGGAGGGTCCTGCGCAAAGCCACAGGTACTACGGCGTCATTTGTGCGTCCAAAGGACGCGCGACGCTGTAGTCTGCCTCAAGATATAGGGTTCGAAAAGTTCCATTTGGCATAAAAATGCCCGGGTCGTGCGCCCGGGCGTTAGTCCAGAAATTCTGGAGAGCCTGCGGGCCGGAGCAGCGCTCCGGCCCTGTCGATCAGGCCCTATCGATCAGACGTTGTCGATCAGGCGTTCTCTTCGCCGCCCTCGAACTCGGCGTTCGGGTCGAAGAAGTTCTCCGGCCGGGCGTTGTCGTTGATGTCCTCGCCATAGATGGCTTCGGCCGTCGTCAGCGTTTCGCCCTTGGCCTGGCGCTCCGCCTCTTCCGCCGAGCGGGCGACGTTGAGCGTCACGGTGACCTCGACTTCCGGATGCAGCGCGATCGCCACATTGGAGAGGCCGATGGTCTTGATCGGCTGATTGAGCTCGATCTGGTTGCGGTTGACGGAGAAGCCCTCGGCGGTCAAGAGTTCGGCAATGTCGCGGGTCGACACCGAGCCGTAGAGCTGGCCGGTTTCGCCGGCCGAACGCACGACGATGAAGCTCTTGCCGTCGAGCTTCTCGGCGACCTGGCTGGCCTCCGACTTGCGCTCGAGGTTGCGGGCTTCGAGCTGGGCGCGCTGGCCCTCGAACTTCTTCTTGTTGGCTTCGTTGGCGCGCAGCGCCTTGCCCTGCGGCAGCAGGAAGTTGCGGGCGAACCCGTCCCTCACCTTGACGGTCTCGCCCATCTGGCCGAGGCGGGAAATGCGCTCGAGAAGAATGACTTCCATGGTTTCGTTCCTTCGGTTTTGGCGCCATCCGGGATGACGTCGGATTCTTTTGGAACAGGTCAGGAAGCAAAAGGGGCGTCGCCGCCGGTGTCGCTGTCCTGCCTGTCTCGGCAGTTAGAGGTTTATGGCCTCAACTCGGGATTTGTTGCGGCGCCCGTCGCCGTGGGATCGAAGCGGGCGGCAAGCCGCCCGCTTCAGTACTTTCAGCTTAGCGAACCACGTAGGGCAGCAGGCCGAGGAAGCGGGCGCGCTTGATCGCCTTGGCGAGCTCGCGCTGCTTCTTCTGGCTGACGGCGGTGATGCGCGACGGCACGATCTTGCCGCGCTCGGAAATGTAGCGCTGCAGCAGACGCACGTCCTTGTAATCGATCTTCGGGGCATTGGCGCCGGAGAACGGGCAGGTCTTGCGGCGGCGATGGAACGGACGCCGGGTCGGGATCTGGTTGATGTCGACCATTATTCTGCACCTCCTTCAACGCCTTCGCGCGGACGGCGCGGACCACGGTCGCCGCCGTCACGGTCGCCGAACGAACGCGGGCCACGGTCGCCGCGGTCGCGGTCGCCGAACGAGCGCGGGCCACGATCGCCGCGGTCGCGGTCGCCGAAGCCGCCGCGCTCGGAGCGCTCTTCGCGCTTCTGCATCATCGCCGAGGCACCTTCCTCATGCGCCTCGACCTTGACGGTGAGGAAGCGCAGCACGTCTTCCGACAGGCCCATCTGGCGCTCCATTTCGTTGAGCGCGGCCGGCGGGCAGGTGATGTCCATCAGCGTGTAGTAAGCCTTCCGGTTCTTCTTGACCCGGTAGGTGAGGGACTTCAGTCCCCAGTTCTCGATCCGGCCGACCGATCCGCCGTTGGCGGTGATGACGCCCTTGTACTGTTCGACAAGCGCATCAACCTGCTGCTGCGACAGGTCCTGCCGGGCAAGAAACACATGTTCGTAAAGAGCCATTATGTTTTACTGCCTTTCTTCGTTTCTCTCACCGGCCCTCGCGGCTAAGCCTCTGCAACTTGTCCGACCCGGTCCTGAAGGAGCGGGGAAGAAAGGAGCATCACGAGACGGTCGAGAGCGGAGACACGGGAGGCCAAAAGCGCTTAAGGCTTCATGACGTGGCCTTTGAAAAAGCCACGGCCCTCCGTTCAGCCCCCAGCAAGGACCGGCAGATTGCGGGCGTCTATACAGCAATTCCCCAGGAAGGCAAGGCCATGAGCCGGGATTGACGATCCCACAATGCCGCAGGGCTGGAATCTCCCGGCGCCCGCGGAATGGTGGCCAAATCAACTCGTATGGGCGACGAGCGGGGCCATCGTCTCGGGGAAGAAGTCGGGCGCCATGCGGCGTTTGCCGAACATCATGTCGTACTGGATAATCCGGAAATCGTTGATCCGCGGGTCGATCTTCTTCTGCCGCGCCCAGTCGGGCGTCGCCTCGCCGGAGGGCGAAAGCAGAAGGTTGCGGTCGACCACCCGATAGCGTTCGCGCAGCGCGCCGAGGAAGCCGGTGTAGTAGGGATGCGTGATGCCGGCGGTTGTGAGGATATGGTAGGGCAGGAAGGCAGGGCTCACCGAGCCCAGGTTCTCCACCGGACCGGAGCGGTTCGACCAGATGATCAGCGGCGTGTCGTGATGTTCGAGCGCCGCTTCGGGGGTCGGCTCCTTGCGCGGCGCGACATTGTCCTTGAGGAAGCCGGTCTCGACATAGACGGGGCCGAGCGGCGGCAGATGGTCGCCGAAGAAGGCGATGATGGTCGGCCGCGCGCGCTTCTTTGCCCAGTCGATCAATCGTTGCAGGCCGCGATCGGCGTCGGCCGAGCCTTCGGCGTAAGAGAGCAGCGATTCCCGCGCCCAGGTGCTGATCGGCGCCTCGATCTTGTGGGTCGGATTGTAATAGCGGTAGGGCTCGTAGGGCCCATGGTTCTGCAGGCTGACCGCGAACAGGAACACCGGCTGCTCACTGGCATCGGCCTCGCGGATGATCTCGTCGGTCATCGCCGCGTCGGAGGCCAGCGGCCCGCGCTTTTCCATCGGCGGCAACGTCTCTTCCGAGCGGAAGTCGTTGAAGCCGAAATCGGCATAGACGGCGCCGCGGTTCCAGAACCAGTTGGTGCCGGGATGGATGGCGCGCGCCCGGTAGCCCTCGCTCTTCAGGAAGGTCGCCAGCGACGGCGTCGGCGTGCGCACATATTGCTGGTAGGGGATCGAGCCCGCCGGCAGGAAGGCGTTGGAGAAGCCGGTCAGCGCCTCGAACTCGATGTTGGCTGTCATACCGCCGAATTCCGGCGAGAACATCGAGCCCGAGCGCAGCGCGCGCACCGTCGGGATCGGATCGGGCTTGATGCTGACGCCGGGAAGCTCCGTCGGATCCCAGAAGGATTCGCTCATCACCACGACGATGTCGGGCTTCTGATCGGGCACCGAGGCTGCAACCTCGGGACGCGCGATCGCGTCCATCGTCTTTTCGGAATAGCCGGGCGGCGCGGAGACATGCGCCATCGGCACGTTGAGCGCGAAGGCGAGCGCGAAGCCGTTGGAAGCGTAGTTCTCCTTCTGGTCCCACATGATCGGGATGATCTGCAGCCTGTCGCGCGTCCACGAGAAGGTGGCGTAATCCATGATCGAGACGAAGAAGGCGAGGAGCGGCACGGCCAGCGACAGCCGCGCCAGCCGTCCCTTGCGGCTGAGGATCGGCACACGCCGGCGCCAGAGCCGCCAGCCATAGACGAGCAGCGCCAAGCCGGCGATGATCGCCGCGGCAAGCAGCACGGCCGTCCAGGGCCGCTCACGCACCAGAAGCGGCATCAGCGCCATGATCTGGCGCGCATAGAGGAAATCCGCCGGATAGAGCGGATCGCCAAGATAATGCGATTTCTGGTGGCCGACGAAGGCCAGCGCCAGCGTCAGCGGCGCGACGATCATCAGGCTCTGATGGCTGCGGCCAAGTAAGGCGTCCAGCCCGATCAGCACCAGCGCGAAGATGATGATCGTGGTCCAGCCCGGCTTGAAGGGCTGCAGAAAGAAGTCCACCGTGCCGAAGAAGTCGCCGCGCACGATCCATTCGATGGCAAACACCAGAAGCGCGGCGGTAAGCAGGGTTGTGAGCCCGTAGCGTAGGGTCGGCCAGGGTCGCCCCGGCAGGTAGCCGGTGGACGGATCGTCTTCCAAAAATTGCGGCGCGGGCTTGGCCGCGCCTTTCCTGATCCTTGCCACTTTGCTTCCCCGGCCCGTGCTACGCGTCTTCCACACGCGTCACGCTACTGTCATCGAAATGTCACGCAAAGCTAGCGCCTGTGGCGGAAATAAGAAGAGCCAGCAAACGATTCGTGAGCGGTTTTCATCAGGTGTGATCGCCAAAAAGCCTGTTCGGAACAGGGACTCGGACCGGTTTTCCCTGCCGAAATGGACGCGGAACGGGCGCCTGCGGGCTTGACTTGGCTGTCCGCCTTGCGTCAGAGGCAGGGAAAAGTGAGCCTCTGGAGACCTTGAAATGGCCGTCGCATTCACCTTTCCGGGACAGGGCAGCCAGTCCGTCGGCATGGGCAAGGACCTCGCCGACGCTTTCCCCGAAGCGCGCCGCGTCTTCGAGGAAGTCGACGCCGCACTTGGCGAAAAGCTGTCGAAATTGATCTGGGAAGGGCCGGAAGAGACGCTGACGCTGACCGCCAACGCCCAGCCGGCGCTGATGGCGGTGTCCTTGGCGGCGCTGAGGGCGCTGGAATCGCGCGGCTTTTCGCTGAAGGACAAGGTGTCTTACGTCGCCGGCCATTCGCTCGGTGAATATTCAGCGCTTGCCGCTTCCGGTTTCGTTTCGGTCGCCGATGCCGCGCGGCTGCTGCGCATTCGCGGCAATGCCATGCAGGCGGCGGTGCCGGCGGGCGAGGGCGCCATGGCCGCCATCATCGGGCTCGAACAGGCCGATGTCGAAGCCGCCTGCGCGGAAGCGGGACAAGGCTCCGTCTGCCAGATCGCCAACGACAATGGCGGCGGCCAGCTGGTCATTTCCGGCGCCAAGGCGGCCGTCGAGCTGGCGGCGAAGCTCTGCACCGAAAAAGGCGCCAAGCGGGCCCTGATGCTGCAGGTTTCGGCACCCTTCCACTCGGCGCTGATGGCGCCGGCGGCCGAGATCATGCGCGAGGCGCTGGCGGGCGTCGCGAAGCAGGCGCCGGCGGTCCCAGTCGTCTCCAACGTTACCGTCACGCCGACCGGCGATCCGGACGAGATCGCCCGCCGCCTGGTCAAGCAGGTGACCGGCCGCGTGCGCTGGCGCGAGACGGTGGAATGGTTCGGCGCCAACGGCGTTGCGACGCTTTACGAAGTCGGCGCCGGCAAGGTGCTGTCCGGCTTGGCGCGCCGCATCAACCGCGACATCGCGACCGGCGCCATCGGCACGGCGGCGGAAGTTGAGGCTGCGCTGGCGGCCTTGAGCTGAAGTCGTCCCTCTTCTCTTGAATTTTTGGGGCCATAGCGATACATGAATACATGTATTCACCGGAGGCTCTCATGCCGACATCCATCCGCCTAGCGCCTGAAATCGAAGAACGCTTAGACTTTCTCGCCGCCAAGACCGGCCGCAGCAAAGCCTACTATCTGCGCGAACTCATTGAACGTGGGCTCGAAGATGTAGAGGACTACTATCTTGCCGCCGAAGTACTTGAACGGATCAGGCGAGGTGAGGAAGATGTCGTAAAGAGCGAGGATTTCTGGCGTGGCCTGGACGCTTGAGTACGCTCGCTCGGCTCGCAAATTTGTCGAACAACTGGATCCGCAAACACGCAATCGTATCCGCGATTTCATCGAAAACCGCCTTGCCGCTCTCGACAATCCGCGTGAGTTAGGCAAGCCGCTGAAAGGGCCTCTGGCGACTTTCTGGAGATACCGGGTTGGAGACTATCGCGTTATCTGCGATGTGCAGGACAGACGGCTCGTCATTCTAGTCGTTACCATAGGCCACCGAGGCGACGTCTACAGATAGTTCTGATCGCAGAATTACCCGATCTGAAAGGGGACAAAAAATGTTCGAATTGACCGGCCGCAAGGCGCTTGTCACCGGCGCATCGGGAGGCATCGGCGAGGCGATTGCCAGGGTGCTGCACAAACAGGGCGCGATCGTCGGCCTGCATGGCACCCGTGTGGAGAAGCTGGAAGCGCTCGCCGGCGATCTCGGCGATCGCGTGAAACTGTTCCCGGCGGATCTCACGAACCGCGACGCGGTCAAGGCGCTCGGCCAGAAGGCCGAGGCCGACCTCGAAGGCGTCGACATCCTGGTCAACAATGCCGGCATCACCAAGGACGGCCTTTTCGTGCGCATGTCGGACGCCGATTGGGATCAGGTGCTGGAGGTGAACCTCACCGCGGTGTTCCGGCTCACCCGCGAGCTCACCCATCCGATGATGCGCCGCCGCCACGGCCGCATTATCAACATCACCTCCGTGGTCGGCGTCACCGGCAATCCCGGCCAGACCAATTACTGCGCCTCCAAGGCCGGCATGATCGGCTTTTCCAAGTCGCTGGCGCAGGAGATCGCCACCCGCAACATCACCGTCAACTGCGTCGCCCCGGGCTTCATCGAATCGGCCATGACCGACAAGCTCAACGACAAGCAGAAAGAGACCATCATGGCGGCGATTCCGACCAGGCGCATGGGCACCAGCGCCGAGGTCGCTTCGGCGGTCGCCTATCTCGCCTCTAACGAAGCCGCCTACGTCACCGGCCAGACCATCCATGTGAATGGCGGCATGGCGATGATCTAAACGACCAAGGTCCGGTTGGCTTGTGAAAACAGCCATTTCGGCTTGGACGCCCGCCCTTTTTCGTGTAATGCGGCCGGCAACCCGGCGGTTCGGGCAAAAACCGGTCCTGTGGCGTTGCGTTTCCCACAAGACCATCTTTCAGCTTGATTAGCGGCATTCCGCCCGCTAACGAAGACAACACAACGTAAGACGAGGCCCCAAATGAGTGACACCGCAGAGCGCGTCAAGAAGATCGTCATCGAGCATCTCGGCGTCGATGCCGACAAAGTGACGGAGCAGGCGAGCTTCATCGACGATCTGGGCGCGGACAGCCTCGATACGGTCGAACTCGTCATGGCGTTCGAAGAAGAGTTCGGCGTCGAGATTCCGGACGACGCCGCCGAGACCATCCTGACTGTCGGCGATGCCGTAAAGTACATCGACAAGGCCTCGGCCTGAGGCTTTCCGCGGGCATCACCGGGAGGACCTGCGATGAGACGTGTCGTCGTCACGGGCCTTGGCCTGCTTTCGCCATTCGGCATGGGCGTCGAGCATAGCTGGAAAGAACTGCTTTCCGGCCGTAGCGCCGCCCGCCGCGTCACCGAGTTCGAGGTGGACGACCTTGCTTGCAAGATCGCCCACATCGTTCCGCGCGGCGACGGCTCCAACGGCACCTTCAATCCCGAGGCCATGCTCGAGCCGAAGGATCTGCGCAAGATCGGCGACTTCATCCTTTACGGCATCGCGGCCGCGGACGAGGCGCTGGCCGATTCCGGCTGGAAGCCCGAGACGCATGAGGATCAGTGCGCCACCGGCGTGCTGATCGGTTCCGGCATCGGCGGCATCGACGGCATCGCCGAGAACGCGCTGATCCTGAAGGAGCGCGGTCCGCGCCGCATCAGCCCCTTCTTCATCCCTGGACAGATCATCAATCTGGTCTCTGGCCAGGTTTCCATCCGGCACGGGCTGAAAGGTCCGAACCATGCGGTCGTCACCGCCTGCTCGACCGGCGCGCACGCCATCGGCGATGCCGCCCGGCTGATCATATGGGGCGATGCCGACGTCATGGTGGCCGGCGGCGCCGAGGCGCCGGTCACGCGGCTTTCCATGGCGGGGTTCGCCGCGTGCCGCGCGCTTTCCACCGAGCGCAATGATATGCCCGAGACCGCGTCGCGTCCCTATGACCGCGACCGCGACGGCTTCGTAATGGGCGAGGGCGCCGGCGTCGTTGTCTTGGAGGAGCTCGAGCACGCCAAGGCGCGCGGCGCCAGGATCTATGCCGAGGTCACCGGCTACGGCCTGACCGGCGATGCCTATCACATCACCGCTCCGGCCGAAGACGGCGACGGCGCGTTCCGCTGCATGACGGCGGCGCTGAACCGGGCGAAGCTCTCGCCCGCCGACATCGACTACATCAACGCGCACGGCACCTCGACCATGGCCGACACGATCGAGCTCGGCGCTGTCGAACGACTGGTCGGCAATGCCGCCTCCAAGATTTCGATGTCGTCGACCAAATCGTCGATCGGGCATCTATTGGGCGCCGCGGGCGCCGCGGAAGCGATCTTCTCGATCCTCGCCATCCGCGACAACATCGCCCCCGCCACCATCAACCTCGACAATCCGGAACGCGAGACGGCGATCGATCTCGTGCCGAACAAGCCGCGCCAGCGCCAGATCGATGTAGCGCTGTCCAACTCCTTCGGCTTTGGCGGCACCAACGCCTCGCTCGTCTTCCAACGTTATAATGGCTGAAAGGCCTGCCAGGGCAATCCCAGGAAAAGTGCGCAGCGGTTTTTCGTCCGGGATTGCTCAGAAACAGACAGCTAGCCGGCAGCCCCGCCATCTGCCGTCATTTTTGCCAAATTCTCCCCTAGCTTCCACTGGGGGATTCCTTGCGAGATGAGACGGTAGGGCGCTATGAATACAAATCCGGGCGGCGGGGAATTTGGACAGCGTCAGACGCAAGGACCGATCGTGCCCAAGACAGCCGCCGAAGCGCTGCGCCCCGAGGCCGGCACGCCGCCGCCGTCGAAACGCTCGCGCGCCTCGCGCAGCCAGGTCGTCGTGTTCCTGAATTTCTTCCTGTCGTTGGTCATCCTGGTGGTGCTCGCCTCCGGCGTGGCGCTCTATTTCGGCATGCAGGCCTTCGTCGAGCCGGGCCCGTCCGCCAACGGCGACACCTTCATGGTCAAGCCGAACACCGGCGTGCAGGAGATCGCCGACCAGCTTGAGCGTCGCGGCCTGGTCAGCGACGCGCGCATCTTCAGGCTTGGCGTGCGCGCCACCGGCAATGACTCCGCGCTGAAGGCCGGCGAATACGCCATCAAGCCGCGCGCCTCGATGCGCGACATCATGGAACTGCTCAAGAGCGGCAAGTCGGTGATGTATTCGCTGACCATCCCAGAGGGGCTGACGGTCGAGCAGGCGCTGCAGCGCGTGGCCGAGCAGGATGCGTTGACCGGAGACATGCCGGCGGCCGTGCCGCCGGAAGGCAGCATCGCAACCGACACGCTGCGCTTCACCCGCGGCGCCACCCGGCAGCAGATGATCGACAAGCTGGTCGCCGATCAGAAGAAGCTGGTCGATGACGTCTGGGAGCATCGCGCGCCCGACTTGCCGATCGCCAACATGGAGGACTTTGTCATCCTGGCCTCGATCGTCGAGAAGGAGACGGGCAGGGGCGACGAGCGCTCGCGCGTGGCCGCCGTCTTCCTCAACCGGCTGGCCAAGGGCATGCGGCTGCAATCCGACCCGACCATCATCTACGGCCTGTTCGGCGGCAAGGGCAAACCGGCCGACCGGCCGATCTACCAGTCCGACATCGACAAGCAGACGCCCTATAACACCTATCTGATCAAGGGTCTGCCGCCGACGCCGATCGCCAATCCAGGCCGCGCGGCGCTCGAGGCGGTGGCCAATCCGTCGAAGACCGGCGACCTTTATTTCGTCGCCGACGGCAATGGCGGCCATGTCTTTGCCGCGACGCTGGAAGAGCACAACCAGAACGTGGCCCGCTACCGCGCGGTGCAGAAGAAGCAGGCGGACGCCGCCGCCAAGGCCCCCGGTCAGACGACGACGCCGGCCGCTCCCGATGACAATGCCGGCGATAGCGGCGAGAATGGCGACGCGGGCGGCGACGCGGGCCAGTAGGCGGCGGTTGCCGGATCTGTCACGCCTCCTTTGACGCCGGGCCGTATTCATGTTTTGAGGGGATATCCGGCGCCCGGCCGAAGGTCAGGCGTCTTGCAAGGGTGCGCATGTTCGGGCAATCGCGCCCGGACCTGCGACAGGGGGTGACGGCATCATGAACGTGCAGAGCATGACCGGTTTCGCGCGTGCCATTGCCGAGTGCAACGGCACGTCGGTCGCCTGGGAGGTGAAATCGGTCAATGGCAAGAGCGTCGAGGTGAGGCTGAGGCTGCCGCAAGGTTTCGACCGGCTGGAAACCGCTGTACGGCAGACCGTGCAGAAGCGCTTCGCGCGCGGCAATTTCCAGGCGACGCTGACCGTTGGCCGCGCTGCCGCGCAGCAGGTGCAACCGGTGGTCAACGAGGTTTTCCTGAAGGATCTGGCGGGCCTTGCCAAGCGCTTGCAGGAACAGTTCGGCACTCAGCCCGCGACCGCTGACGGGCTGCTTGCTCTGCGCGGCGTGCTCGACATTCCGGAGGCCGTCGAGACCGAGGCGGAGCGGGCCGCTCTCGACGCCGCGATTCTGTCGGCGCTGGACCTGGCGCTTGCCGGGTTGGAGCAGGCAAGGCAGAGTGAGGGTGCCGCATTGCGCGCGCTGTTGTCGGGCCACATCGACATAATCGAGGCGCTGACGCTGAAGGCCGAGGCCGACCCGTCGCGCGAGCCGGCGGCGATCCGCGAGCGCATGGCCGAGCAGGTCCGCCTGCTGATGGATGCGTCGGCCAATCTCGACGCCAGTCGGCTGCATCAGGAAGCGGCGTTCCTCGCCACCAAGGCCGATATCCGCGAGGAGATCGACCGGCTGAAGACGCATGTCGCTTCCGCGCGTGCGCTGCTCAAAAGCGGCGGCGCCGTCGGCCGCAAGCTCGATTTTCTGGCGCAGGAATTCAATCGCGAATCGAATACCTTGTGCTCGAAGTCGAACGCCGCCGCAGTCACCGCGATCGGGCTGGAGCTCAAGGCGGTGGTCGACCAGTTTCGCGAACAGGTTCAGAATCTGGAGTGACGGGGATGGTTGCCAAGGAGCCGACGGCTGCCAGGGATTTGGGGTCCCGCATCCGCCGCCGCGGGCTGATGCTGGTGCTGTCGTCGCCGTCGGGCGCGGGCAAGTCGACGATCGCGCGCAATCTTCTGGAAAGCGATTCGAGCCTGGAGCTGTCGGTCTCCGTCACCACCAGGCCGCGCCGCGGCTCGGAGATCGAAGGCGTCCACTACCATTTCCGCACGATGCGCGAATTCGAGCGACTGCGCGATTCCGATGCGCTGCTGGAATGGGCCGAGGTGCACGGCAATTTCTATGCGACGCCTCGCGAGCCGGCGGAACTGGCATTGGCCGAAGGTCGCGACATGCTGTTCGACATCGACTGGCAGGGCGCCCAGCAGCTCAAGGAGAAGATGCGCGCCGACATCGTCTCGATCTTCATCCTGCCGCCCTCGATGAAGGAATTGAAGGCGCGCCTGAAGCGCCGCGCCGAGGACCAGGAATCCGTCATCGAGACCAGGCTGAAGAATGCCCGCGTCGAGATCGAGCACTGGAAGGAATATGACTTCGTCATCGTCAACGACGATCTCGACCGCGCCTTCGGCGAGGTGCGCGCCATCGTCACCTCCGAGCGCCTGCGCCGCGATAGGCGGCCGGGCCTGTTCGATTTCATTTCGGGATTGCTGGACGAGAAGACGGAGTAGGGCGATGCGCCTTTCCTTCTCCCCTTGTGGGAGAAGGTGGCTCGGCGCGCAGCGCCGAGACGGATGAGGGGTGTTGGAAGAAACGAGGCGTCTGAGGATCAGGGGTTCGAGGCGCCTAGATATTTACCCGCCTCACTCCGTCCAGCACCCCTCATCCGTCGCCTTCGGCGACACCTTCTCCCACAAGGGAGAAGGGAAGGGCGCAGCTACACCGCGTTCGTCAACCTTACGAACTCTTCCACGCTCAACGTTTCCGCCCGCCGCGTCGGGTCGATGCCGGCTCGCACCAGCAAGGCCTCGCCGCCCAGGCTTTTCACGCTTTGCCTCAGCATCTTTCGGCGCTGGCCGAAGGCGGCTTCGGTGACGCGGCCGAGCCTCTTGCCGTCGGCGGGAAGCGGCGATGCGCGCGGCACCAAATGCACCACCGAGGAGGTGACCTTGGGCGGCGGGGTGAAAGCCTGCGGCGGCACGTCGAAGGCGATCTTTGCTTCCGTGCGCCAGCCGGCAAGCACGCCGAGCCGGCCATAGGCGTCGCTGCCGGGGCTGGCGGTGATGCGTTCGGCCACCTCGCGCTGGAACATCAGCGTCATCGATTGATAGAAGGGCGGCCAGTCGGCCACCGTCAGCCAGCGGATCAGAAGCTCCGTGCCGATATTGTAAGGCAGGTTGGCGGCGATCTTCACCGGGCCGCCATTCGCGGTCCTGGCAAGGGCAGCGAAATCCGTCTTCAGCGCATCGCCGGGAATGACTTCCAGCCGGCCGGGATAGTGGCTGGACACCTCGGCCAGCGCCTCGAGGCAGCGCTCGTCGCGCTCGATGGCGATCACGCGCCGCGCGCCGTTAAAGAGCAGCGCCCTGGTCAGTCCGCCGGGGCCGGGGCCGACCTCGATCACCGTCGCCTCGGCGAGGTCACCGGCCGCACGCGCGATCTTGGCTGTCAGGTTGAGGTCGAGCAGAAAATTCTGGCCGAGCGCCTTCTTCGCCTGCAGGCCATGGCGCTCGATCACCTCGCGCAGCGGCGGCAATCCGTCGATGGTCACGCGCCCGCTCAATCGAGCCTCATGCGGCCGCGGCCTGGCGGCCGCTGTCGGCAAGCCGGCGCGCGAGCCTCAGCGCCGCGATCAGGCTGTCGGCGCGCGCGATGCCCTTGCCGGCGATGTCGAAGGCCGTGCCATGGTCCGGCGAGGTGCGGATGAAGGGCAGGCCAAGCGTCACGTTGACGGCCTCGTCGAAAGCCAGCGTCTTGGCCGGGATCAGCGCCTGGTCGTGATACATGCAGAGCGCCGCGTCATAGCCGGCGCGTGCCCGCGGATGGAACATGGTGTCGGCCGGCAGCGGTCCGACCGCATCGATGCCTTCCGCTTGAAGCGCCTCAACGGCCGGAAGGACGATGGCAAGGTCCTCTGAGCCCATCGCGCCGCCTTCGCCGGCATGCGGATTGAGCCCGGCAATGGCAAGCCGCGGCCGAGCGATGCCGAAGCGGCTTTTGAGATCGGTAGCGGTGATGCGGGCGGTGGCCACGATCAATTCCGTTGTCAGAACCTTCGGCACCTCGGCGAGCGGGATATGGATGGTGACCGGAACGGTGCGCAACTCGGGTCCGGCGAGCAGCATCACCGGTGTCACCTCGATGCCCGTGCGGCGCGAGGCCAGATGCGCCAGGTATTCGGTATGGCCGGGGAAGCGGAAGCCGGCGTCGTAGAGTGGCTTCTTGGCGATGGGGCAGGTGACCACCGCAGCGGCGTGGCCGGCGAGGCAGTCGGCGACGGCGCGGTCGATCGCTTCGATGGTGCCCGCGGCATTGGCCGGATTGGGCTTTCCGGGACTGTCCAGGTGGCGGGCGTAGAGCGGAACGACGGGCAGCGCGCGGGGAAAATGATGCGCCGCTTGCCCCGGCACTGTCTCCATGATCGCCACGGTGGCGCCGATCTCGCGCGCACGGGCCTCGATCAGGGCTGGATCGGCGAGCAGGTAGAAAGGCGGCACGCCGGCACTGTCGCCCGCCTGCCAGGCGGCGATGGCGATCTCAGGCCCAACGCCGGAGGGATCACCGACACTGAGCGCCAGCGGCGCATCGGTCCTGCGCATGTTCATGGCATCCTGAGGCATGCCCTGCCTGCTTCGGGGCAGGGCGGGAGGATCGAGCCTTGCTCTGTCATTCGCCGAGACGGCCTAGCGCTCGACGATGGTGGCCTTCTTGCGCAGTTCCTCGACATATTTTTTGCTGAGCTCGTCGGCGTCCTTGTCGTTGCTGCCGCCTTCGGCCTGGAAGACCATCTGCGCGGCCTTGTCGTCGGAAACCTCGCGCGAGGAGCAGATGCCGATGAATTCGACGCCGCGTTCGGTCTCGCGCGTCGGCGTCGCCCCGCCGACCTTGGTCGCCTTGATCTGCTCGGCCCAGTCGGGCGGCAATTGCGGCGCCAGCACCCGGCCGAGATCGCGCACCGTGACGTCGATCAGCCCCTTGGCGAATTCGCGCGTGGTGTTGCAGCCATTGAAGCGGGCGCGCATGGCATCGGCCTCACGCTTGCGCTTGGCGAGCGTCGAGGCGCGCTCGGAGGCCGGCACCACAAAAATCACCTGCTGCAGCATGTATTCCATGGCGGTCGGCTTGGAGCCGCCCTTGTCGAGCATGCGGCGGACCGCATCCTGCTCGGTCACCGAGCCGCCCTCGCCGGAACGGTAACGCGCGCCAAGGGCCTGGTTCCAGGCCATCTGCGCGCGGATGAATTCCTTGAAATGCTCCTTGGTGACGCCTGATTGCGACATGACTGCGTCGAGCTTGGCCAGCGGCATCTTGTTGTTGGAGGCGAAGCGCTGATAGGCGGCATCGACCTGCTGGTCGGTGATGCGGATGCCGAGCCGCCTGGCTTCGGCAAGGCGCAGCGTCTGGTCGATCATCTCCTGCGCCGCATCGCCCTTCTTGCGCTGCAGCTTGAAGAATGCGGCGCGGTGCGCGATGTCGCCGGTGGTGATCGGTATGTTGTTGACGACATATTTGATCTGGCTGGCGAACGCCGGCGGCGTCATCGCCGTGATCGAAACCGAGGTCGCCGCCACCAGCAGCGCGAATCCTGCCGAAAACAGGTATTTCCTCATCTCACCTTCCCAATTCTTACCCGCCACGCCGGCGCCGCACGTCCTCCGAACGCATGCGCTATGTGGTCGACCCCATGCCCGTCCTATGCGGCGAAACAATGTCGCCGGCACATGTCCCCGAGAATCGGCCCCATTTTCGAAGCTTCGCGCGCCAAATCAAGGTCCACGCGATCGTCTGCGCCCGAAGCGACACGCAACGCCGCAGCCTGTGCCTGCCGTCGCTTACTGGCTCCCCCGCTTACTGGATCGTGTCGACGGCGCTGGTCGAGGTGCCGAAATCGCCGAGGGTGCGGAACGACAGGTTGAAGCCGATATTCTGCGACACTTCCTTGGTGACCGTGTCGCGCGTCTGCGAGAACGTCATCACATAGGTGAAACAGGAATCGTTGTAGGCGAAGCCGACGCCGTCCTTGACCAGGACGCTTGTCTCCAGATCGTAGGTGCCGGTGCCGAAGACTCGCCAGCTCTGGGCCAGATGCGTCGAGGCGCCGAGCGTCACCTCATGGCGGTCCGTGGTGAAGCCGTAGAGCGGCTGCGCCTGGATGAAGGCATATTTGGCGCTGAGCGAAACCGGCAGGCCGGAATAGGCGGCCTTGATCTCCGCGCGCCTGACCTCGAAGGTCTGCTCGTCGAAACGGCCGCTGAGCGAGCCGGAGAAGCCGCTCGGGCTGTTGAAGCCGACAAGGCCGACATAGTCGGATTTCGCGGTCTGCAGTCCCGAATAGGCGCCGACATTGACGAGGTCCGGCGCGTCGAACGAGTTCTCGCCGCCCAGCTGATAGGATTGGCCGAAGATGGCGTTGGTGCCCCAGCCGTTGTCATAGGCGCCCGAATAGCGGAAGCCGACATTGGCGCGCGTGCCGCCCTCGATGCGGTCGTAGCCCGAGAACTTGTCGCGTTCGAACAGCGTGGTTGCGTCGAAGACGAAGCTCTGCGCGTCCTCGTTCGGAACCGCCAGCCCCCCGACATATTGCTCGTTCGGACGCACGAAGATCTGCGCCGTCGGCTCCAGTATGTGGCTGGAGTTCGGCATCGAGAACAGGAGCGGCCAGCGCGCCTCGAGGCCCAGCGTGGCCATGTAGCGGGCGAGCGACGAGCGCATGTCGACGTTCTCGCCGAGATTCGCCGCCATCTGGTTGACCGCGGCCAGCGATTCGGATGTGGTCGACACATAGCCTGCGTCGCCACGGAAGGCGAGCAACGGCGTCAGCTGCAGGCCGCCATCGGTGGTGAAGGTGCGCTTCCATTCGGCTTCGGCCGTCAATCGGCTCGATTGCCCCTCGAGGCCGCGCACATTGTTGATGGAGTTTTTATCGGTTTGATCGGCCAGCACTGCATCCAGCCGGTCGCGGCTGATGACGCGCGCATTGACATTGAGCGACAACTGGCCGCCGGCCACCGCCGTGTCGGGGATATAGGCGTAGTCGAATGACGGCAGCACCCAGGGCTGCTTGGCCGCGCGCGCCGTCGGATCGCTGGAGAGCGTGTCTTCCTGCACCTCGAAGCGCATCGCCCTGACGTCGAAATAATTGCGGTCGCTCAGGCCCGTCAGATAGATCGACGACTGGTGGACGAGGTCGTTGTAGCCGTCGATGTTATAGGTGCGCGAGAAGTTCTTGTCGGTCTGGAGCAGCACGTCCCAGCCGAAATTCCAGCGCTCGTTGATGGCGAACTGGCCCTTGGTGCCCATCATGCCGCGGAACTTGTTGGGATCGTTAGGCTCGCCCGAATCGACGGTATAGCGATTGCCCGTGCCGATGAAGGCGTCGGGATCCTGCTGCTGGATGCCGGCGATCTTCAGGCTGTATTCGCCATTGTTGAAGCGCTGGCGCCATTCGGCCTCGCCGAGGAAGCCCTGCTTGGTGTAGCCGGTTCCGGTGGCGGTCAGGTCGTAGGTCGGCGAGAGCGCGAAATAATAGGGGACTTTGACGCCGACGCCGAGATGGGTGTTGTAGACGATGCCCGGGATCAGGAAGCCGCTCTTGCGCTTGACCGTCGGGTCGGCGATCTCGAAGGCCGGCAGATAGGCAAGCGGAAAGCCGAAGAACTCGAAATTCGCGTTCTCGAAGCGAACCGTCTTCTTCTCGCCGTTCCAGATGATCTTTCTCGCCTTGACGCGCCATGTCGGCGCCGAATCGGGCTTGTCCTCACAAGGCTCGCAGGCGGTGTAGACGCCGTTGTGGAACGTCGTCAGAACGCCGCCCATGCGTTCGGCGCTCTCGGAAGCGAAATAGGCATCGTTGACCGTCTGGACGCGCAAGGCGTTGACGAAACCGTCGGCGAAGTCGTCGGTGATGTCGATATGGTCGGTGTTGATCTTGGTGCCGTCGCTGTTGATCAACTCGACGGCGCCGCTGGCGACAAGCCGCTTGGTGTCGCGGTTGTATTCGACGCGCTGGGCGACGAGCTTGTTGCCGCCATAGTCGATCTGCACGCTGCCGACGGCGGTCACGGTGTGGTTGTCGTTGTTGTAGACGAGCGTGTCGGCGGCCAGCAGCATCTGCGTGCCCGAGGGCACGGGATTCGCCGTGATAGTCTGCGCCAGCGCCGGTACCGTCGGTACCACGCAGGCAAACAGACATGCCAAGGCTGTCGCCCCATAAAGGCGTGCCAAACCGGCCTGCCTATGGCTGCGCAAACCAGCCTCCCTCACTAGCCGTCTTCCTTGTATAGCAGAAAAGTCACCCCAAAGAACATAGCCACGACAACCGGAACCCATGCAGCCACCATTGTAGGCACGAATCCGGCGACCCCGAATGCCTTGACCAGTACCGAAACGACATAAAGCAGAAAGCCGGCCAGGACGCCACCCAGAATCATCGTCGCCGACTGCCCCATTCGCGCAAATCTCATTGAAACCGTTGCCGCAATCAGCGTCATGGCGACGAGGAGGAACGGCAGAGCCACCAGCGAATCAAACTGCATGGCGAAGGCATTTGCCTTGAGCCCGAAGGAGCGGGCAACCTCGATCTTGCTGGGCAGTTCGTAGAACGGGATGGTTTCCGGGCGCGCCAGGCGCTCCTGCACGAATTCCGGCTTGAGATTGGTGGGCACGCGGTCGGAGGCCTCGGGACGGATATTGCCGTCCTTGAACACCTTGACGTCCTGCAATTCCCAGTAGCCGTCGCGCAGGAAGGCGTGCGCGGCATCCTTGCGCTCGACGATGTTGCCCTGCTGGTCGAGGACGAAGAACACCGCGTCGGCCATCTCCAGGCCCTGGTTGAGGATGGCGCGGGCGCCGATGATGGTGTCGCCGGAGCTGGTCTTTTGCCTCAGCCACGGCGTCGTGTCCTGCGGGACGGCGTTCGACTTGCCGGCCCGCAGCTGGTTTTCCATCTGCTCGGACCATGAAAAGCCATGCGCGGCGATCGGATTGAGCACGCCGACCGACAGCACGCCGAACATCAGCGCCCCGACGCAGCACGGGAACAGGAACTGCCAGGCCGAAACGCCGGCCGAGCGCGCGATGACCAGTTCGTAGCGGCGGTTGAGCGACACCAGCGTCGCCATCGCCGAGAACAGCCCGACGAAAGGCACCGTCTGCAGCATGATCATCGGCATCCTCAGCGCCGAAATGGCGAAGGCGGTGCCGTAGGTGAAGCCCGGCAGCCCGGTCGTGCGGCCCGAAAGCTCGGTGAAATCGATCAGGAACACCAGCGCCAAAAGGCCGAGAAAGAACCAGACGGTGATCGTCACATAGCGAAAGAAGAAATAGCGGCCCAGCGTCCAGCCCATCGTCAGGCTCCCTGGCCGGAGGTGCCGCGCCGGGCGAACCACAGCTTGAGCGCGGTCCAGCCCTCACTGGCGCGGCCGGCGAGATTCGTCATCCAGTCGGCCCAGGCGGACGGCAGTTCCATGCTCCGCGAGGAGACGATGAACCAGACGGAGATCGCCGATGCCACGATCGGCACGGCATAGACCATATAGGCGTAGTACCAGACCTTGTCGGCCTTGCCCGCGGCGAAGAAACCCAGCCAGCGTACGAAAAGGGCGATGGCGATCGCCGTGATCAGCGGATGGATGCGCGCCTCGCGGTGCGAGCGCGCGTCGACGGCCACGGCGAGTGCAATCAGCGCGAACACCAGCGAATAGGACCACTCGGAGAAACGCTGGTCGAGCTCGGCCCTGTAGCTGCCGGGTTGGCGCTGGTACATCCTGTCGTTGGGATCCGGATTGAGCAGATATTGCGTCGTCCGGTCCTTGGGCAGCAGCGTGATCTCGTTCGCCGCCGACATGAAGGCCGACAGGTCGAAGGCGTAGGAGGTGAAGCGGATGACGGAGAGGTCGCCAGTCACCGATTTGCGGTTGATGACGCCGTCATTCATCATCAGCACCTTCTCGTCGCCTTTTTCGACGATGCTGCCGGTCTTGGCGTAGTAGGTGAGATTGGCGCCTTCCTCGCGCGAATCGGCGACGAAGATGCCGCCGAGCTTGTTGTCCGGGAGCCGTTCGCCGATCTGCAGGAACAGGCCGTCGTCGATCTTGCGGAACGTGCCTTCCTGGATGATCAGCGACAAGAGGTCGGCGCGCGAGGCCGCCACCAGTTGGCGGTTCTTCTGCCTGGCATAGGGGTCGACGCCGTTGTCGACGGCGAAGGAAAAGACGCTTGCCGCCAGCGCCAGCAGGAGGATCGGCCGCGCGATCGTCCAGCGCGAGGCGCCGGCGGCGTTGATCACCGCCAGTTCCGAATCCGTATTCATGGCGCTTAGCGTCTGCGCCACCGCGACCACCAGCGCGAACGGCACCACGATTGGAATGATCGAAGGGATGATCAGCGCCGCGACTTCGAAGAAGGTCAGCGACGACTGGCCGCTGTCGGTGACGAGGTCGATCTTGGCGAGCACCTGAGTCGTCCAAACGATCGCCAGCGTCCAGACCAGCGCCGCCAGGAACATCGCAGCGGTGCGACGCATGATGTAGCGTTCAACGACCTTCATGAAGGCTTTTCTCGATTGTGCCGAACGGCATCATGCCCGCCGACAAGGTAGTCATCCGGTGACGCCCGCACAACCGGGTCCATGGGCGGCTCATCTGGTTTGTCGCCCTCACGCCACGCGCCCCGGCGCGGCGGAGTGTCCGCGTCAATGGATAAGAAATGCAAAACATTGATGGTTAACAACAGGTTGCGGCAGGAAGCTTGCGTCTTGCCGCGACGAATCCTTCGTTGGTTTCAGCGCCGATATAGACGGTGATTTCGGCCAAAGTCTTGCCAAATGCCTGAAAACGACCAAATGTCGCGCACGCTTGAAAGCCGGTTCGCGGCGCCTCACCCCGAAAGCAGGATCTGATGACTTCGAGACCTTCGATTGCCTTCGCCAAATTCGCCGCGCCGAAAAAAGGCAGCGTCTTCGTGCTTGCTGCCGACGGCGGCGGGCTCGGCGATGCCGCGAAGGCCTGCGACCCTGTCGGCACCCTGGCTCGCGCGTTCCCGGTCGCCGATTTCTCCGGCAAGTTCGCCAGCTCCGTGGAGGTGTTGGCGCCGGAAGGCACGTCCGTCGACCGGCTGGTGGCGATCGGCGCCGGTAAGGTCGCAAGCCTCGACGACTATGCCTGGCTGAAGCTCGGCGGCGCCGTCGCCGCCTCGCTGCGCAAGGCGACCGAAGTCGCCGTGATCCTCGACTTGCCGGAGCTCCAGCCGGACGGCAGGCAGGCGGCGCACCTTGCCGCCGGCATCCTCCTGCGCAGCTATGGCTTCGACAAATACAAGACCCGCAAGGACAAGGAAGAGGGCCAATCAGACGCCAAGGGGACGGAGGCCAAGAAGGCCGAAGCAGCGAAGCCGGCCAAGATAACCATCCACTGCGCCGACCCGTCCGCCGCGAAAAAAGCCTTCGTGGAGGAAGAGGCGGTGATCGACGGCGTGCTTTTGGCGCGCGACCTCGTCAACGAGCCGGCCAACGCGCTTGGGCCGGTCGAGTTCGCCGCGAGGGCGAAGGAACTGGCGGCTCTCGGCGTCGAGGTCGAGATCCTCACCGAGAAGGAAATGAAGAAGCTCGGCATGGGTTCGCTGCTTGGTGTTGCGCAAGGCTCGCCGCGCGGCGCCCGCATGGCCGTCATGCAATGGAAGGGCGGCAAGGCCAAGGACGCGCCGATCGCCTTCGTCGGCAAGGGCGTCACCTTCGATACCGGCGGCAATTCGATGAAGCCGGCCTCCGGCATGGAGGACATGAAGGGCGACATGGGAGGTGCGGCCGCCGTCACCGGGTTGATCAGCGCGCTGGCCGCCCGCAAGGCCAAGGCCAATGTCGTCGGCGTCATCGGCCTGGTCGAGAACGCGGTCGACGGCCACGCGCAGCGGCCGGGCGATATCGTCACCTCGATGTCCGGACAGACCATAGAGGTGCTCAACACCGACGCGGAAGGGCGCCTCGTGCTCGCCGATGCGCTCTGGTACACCAACGACCGCTTCAAGCCGAAATTCATGGTCAATCTGGCGACCCTGACCGGCGCTATCATGGTCGCGCTCGGCCAGCATTATGCCGGCCTGTTCTCCAACAATGACGAACTGGCCGGCCAGCTGACCGGCGCCGGTCAGGCGACGCAGGAGCGGCTGTGGCGCATGCCGCTCGGCGCCGAATACGACAAGCTGATCGATTCCAAGAATGCCGACATGAAGAACATCGGCGGCCGCTACGGCGGCGCCATCATTGCCGCTCAGTTCCTGCAGCGTTTCGTCAAGGACACGCCCTGGGCGCATCTCGACATCGCCGGCACCGCGATGGGCGGGCCGGCGAGCGAGATCAACCAGTCCTGGGGTTCCGGCTTCGGCGTCAGGCTGCTCGATAGGCTGGTGCGCGACCACTACGAGGGGTAAGGCTTGATAAATTCGCTCCGCCGGCCGTCTGCCGCGGTTTTCTCTGCTTCCAGTGCTCACGGACCTAAAAGTCCGCTCCGCTCCGGTTCTCGAAAACCACGCCATACGACTCGGCGGAACGAAATTTCTCGAAGCCTTACCTGGCGAGCGGTGTAGCGATGGCCGACATCCTATTCTACCACCTGACGGAATCGACGCTCGAGGAGGCGCTGCCGGGGCTGCTTGAGCGCAGCGTCGAGCGCGGCTGGCGCGCAGTCGTGCAGACCGGCGCCGAGGAACGGCGCGATGCGCTCGACCAGCATCTGTGGACGTTTCGCGACGATTCTTTCCTCGCTCATGCCACCGACCGCGAAGCCTATCCGGCCGAGCAGCCGATCCTGCTCACGACGGGCGAGGGCAACCCCAACGCCGCGCAGATCCGCTTTCTGGTCGATGGCGCCAATCCGCCCGAGCTTTCCGGCTACGAGCGTGCCGTCTTCCTGTTCGACGGTCATGACGCGGCACAGCTCGAAGGCGCGCGCGGCCACTGGAAGACGATGAAGGAAGCCGGCCACGCCGTCACCTACTGGCAGCAGACGCCCGACCGGCGGTGGGAGCGAAAGGCCTGATGGTCGTTGGCTCGATCCTTCAGGATGCGTCGCGTCCCTGCGCTTGCAAATAAAGCCACAACGCCTCGGCCACCGGCCCATGCGGCCGGTCGCGTCGTCGCACAGCGGCGACCGTCTCGGTGCGGCCGGGAATGTGCCTGCCGGCGATGGAGATCAGCCGTCCGTCGCGGAGCTCGTCCTCGATCAGCCATTTGGGCAGATGGCCCCATGCCAGCCCGTGCAGGATCAGTTCCTTCTTCATCATGTGGTCCGGCACCGAGCAGGAATGCGCGCCGTCGAGGACGAAGAAGTTTTCCGTCGACGGACGCCTCGCAGTGTCTCGGATCACGCACTGGGTGAACGGGCGCATCGCCTCCGGCGTGATCTCGCGGATGTCTTGAACGGGCAGGAACCCGGGCGCCACCACCGGCACGAAGGCCACCTCGCAGAGGTCGATCCTTTCGAGACGCGGATCGGACGGATTGGCGCGATGGAAGACGAGATCGGCTTCGGCGTCCATCAGCCGTTCGACCGGCCCGCTGATCGCCTCGTATTCAAGATGCAGGCGCGTGCGGATCCGTTCGACGAAGAAGCGGCTGAGCAGGCCGAGGATTCGCGGCCTCGGGCAGACATCACCCATCACCACGTGCAGCACGGTCTCCTCGCCGCTTGCCAATTGGCCTGCGTAGCTCTGGAGATGTTCGAGCTCGCGCAGCGCCAGGCGGGCGCGGGCATGGAACTGCCGGCCTTCATCCGTGAGGCTCACCCGATATCCGCTGCGGTCGAGCAGGGTGAGGCCGAGCTGCACCTCCAGCCGCGCGACGGCCGCGAAGACGGAGGGATGCGTTCGGTTCAGGGCGACGGCCGCGGCCTGGAAGCTGCCCTCGGCGACGACGGCGTCGAAACACCTGAGATCGTGGAGCTTCAGACCATGCATTGTTGCTGTACCCTACAGAGACTTTCAAATCATAGTAATTTATTCCGATAATCTCCAGGCCTAGCTTCCTCATGGAAAAAGCGGCGGGACGACTTCCCGCCAAACAGGATGAGGACCAAAATGACGGAAACGCTTCATTTCACGGCGGGCGACGGCGCCCGCATCGCCTATAGGCTCGACGGCCCGGAAGACCGGCCGGTGCTTGTGCTTTCCAATTCGATCGCCACGACGCTGCGCATGTGGGACGGGCAGGTTCCTGAGCTCGCCAAATCCTTCCGCGTGCTGCGCTATGATTTTCGCGGCCACGGCGGTTCCGATACGCCGGCCGGCGCCTATTCGCTCGACCGGCTGGGCGGCGACGTGCTCGAACTGCTCGATTTCCTCGGGCTTGCCCGTGTGCATTTCCTCGGCCTGTCGCTCGGCGGCTTTGTCGGCCAGTGGCTGGGTATCCATGCGCCGGAGCGCATCGAGCGCCTGATCCTGTCCAACACCTCGCCGCATCTTGGTCCGGCGTCCTATTTCGACGAACAGATCCGCAACGTGCTTGCGGCAAGCGACCTGTCGGCAACGGCGGACATGTTCATGCGCAACTGGTTCCCGGCTTCGATGCTTACCGGCCGGAACAAAACCGTCGAGGAATTCCATGCCGCGATCCTGGCCATGTCGCAACAAGGGCTGGCGGGATGCTTCGCCGCAGTACGCGACGCCGACCTGCGCCGCCCGATTTCGCTGATCACCGCGCCGACGCTGGTCATCGGTGGTGTCGACGACAAGGTCACGCTCGCCAGCCACAGCGAGGCGATCGCGGCGGCAATCCCCGGCGCCGAGCTTGTGTTGCTGCCCGGCGTTCATCTGCTCAATATCGAGCGTCCAGCAGAGTTCATGGACGCCGTGATGCGGTTTCTCCGGAAATCTCGAGCTTAGAGCCGGGCAACTGCCTCCGCGTGAGCTTTGCGAACATCGCCGTTTTTTGGTTTGATAGATGCAAGCTCACGCCGCGGGGGGAGGATGCGGATCAGGATCGTCGGAACCGGCAGGGCGGTGCCGGCAGAGTGCATCACCACGCACGCGCTGGAGGAGAGGCTGGGCCTCGGCCAGGGTGCGCTTGAGGCAGCTACCGGTGTCGTCCAACGCTATGTCTGCGCGGCCGAATCGCAGGTCGATATTGCCTGCGCGGCGGCGCGCCTTGCGCTTGAGGACGCAGGGCTTGAAGCCAAGGCCCTCGATCTGATCATCGGCGGCTGCGGCGTGCCTTACCAGCCGCTGCCCGCGACGGCGCCTCTGGTCATGCAGCGCCTTGGCCTTGCCGACGGTTCGGCCGCCGCTTTCGACGTCAACAGCACCTGCCTTGGCTTCCTCACCGCATTCGAGACCGCCGGCCGCATGATCGAGGCCGGGCAGTGCGAGACGGCGCTGGTGTTTTCTGCCGAAGTCGCTTCGCGTGCGCTGCCGTGGCGGGACGCGCCGGAGGTGGCGGCACTGTTCGGCGACGGTGCGGCGGCGGCCGTGCTGCGCAGGGCGGGGCCCGGCGAGGGCAGGATGGCGGCGAGCCTGATGCGCACCTATCCATCGGCGTGGGAGGCCTGCGGCATCGGCGCAGGCGGCACACGTTTCGATTTCAGCAAGGAGCCGGAGGAGTTCGCCCGCCACAGCCTGTTCCACATGGACGGCAAGGAACTGTTCCGCCTGACCTCGCGCTATTTCAACGGTTTCGTCGCCGCCTTGCTGGAGCGCGCCGGTTGGCGGCAACAGGATGTCGACCTTGTCGTGCCGCATCAGGCAAGCCCCTTCGCGCTGGCACACATGGCGCGCCAGACCGGCTTCGCGCCGGAAAAGCTGGTCGACATCGCGGCCAGTTTCGGCAACCAGATCGCGGCATCCATGCCCTTCGCGCTGGACATCGCGCGCCGCGACGGCCGCGTGGTGCCGGGCATGAAGCTGCTCTTTCTCGGTACTTCGGCCGGCGTCTCTTTCGGCGGCATGGCGCTGGAAACCTGACGATGGTCGTGCTCGTCACCGGCGCCAGCGGTTTTCTCGGCTCCCACGTGCTCGATCGGCTGGCGGCTTCGGGCACGCTGGCGTTAGGACTCGGCCGCGATTCGGCACGCTGCACAGCACTTGAGGCCGCCGGCCACCGCATCATCCGCCATGATCTTGCGCAGCCGCTCGATGGCGCGCTCGACCCGAGGCTTGGCAGGGTCGAGCGGATCATCCATTGCGCCGCGCTCTCGGCGCCTTTCGGCCGGCTGCGGGATTTTGTGACCGCGAATGTGACCGCGACGCAGAGCCTCATCGATTTCGCCAAGCGCCAGGGCGTCAGCCGCTTCGTCCACATCTCCAGCCCGTCGGTCTGCTTTGCTTTTCGCGACCAGCTCGGCCTGACCGAAGACATGGCCTTGCCCGACCCCGTCACCCACTATGCGCGCACCAAGCGCGAGGCGGAGCGCATCGTGCTTGGCCAGCCGGCCAGCCATCCGGTGGTGCTGCGGCCGCGCGGCATCTACGGCGCCGGTGACCGCGCTTTGCTGCCGCGCCTGATCAAGGCGGCGAAGAGCCGGCCGCTGCCGCTGTTCCGCGGCGGCAGGGCGGCAATCGATCTCACCCATGTCGATGACGTGGTCGATGCGGTGATGGTGGCGCTCGCGGCGCCCAAGCAGGCCGAGGGCCAGATCTTCAACATCTCCGGCGGCGAGGTGCTGCCGGTGCGCCGCATCGCCGACGAGGCCTGTGCCCGCGCCGGCCTCCAGGCGCGCTGGCGACCGATGCCGCTGCTGCCGGCGATGCTCGCCGCGGGCGTGATGGAAGCGGTGGCGCTCAGGCTGCCCGGCCGGCCCGAGCCGCCAGTCACCCGCTACGGGCTCGGCCTCTTCGCCTACGCCCAAAGCCTCGATCTCTCCAAGGCGAAGCGCGTTCTTGGCTGGGCGCCGAAAATCTCTTTCGAGGAAGGGCTCGACCGCACCTTCGCCGGCGGGGCCATATCATGAAGATCGTCTTCGCCAACAGCGCCTGGGTAAGCGCCGCCGAGCGGCTGATCCTGCGCGGCGGCGGCTGGCAAAGTGTCAGGCTGCGCGTCCGCTATGGGTTGATCTTCCATCCCGCTGCCGGGCCAGTGCTGGTCGATACCGGCTATACGCCGGAAGCGCTTTCCGGAGAGCGACGCGGCCGCATGCTGCGCCTCTACGGCGCGCTGCTGAAACCCGAGCTCAATGCCGCCGAACAGATCTTGCCGGTGCTGAAGCAATTCGGCTTGTCGCCGGATGACATTCGCACAGTCATCGTCACCCATTTTCATGCCGACCACATTTCCGGCCTGTCGCTGTTTTCGAAGGCGCGCTTCATCGCCAACGACGCCGCCTGGGCGCGAGTCAAGGCACGCACGCCGAGGCAGAACCTTCGCCACGCCGTCTTCGCCGAACTCTTTCCGGCTGACTTCGAAACGCGTTTGGACGGCCTATCCTCCAAGCCGCGCGTCGAGGCGCACGGTACCATTTCCGGCGGCGCCGACCTCTTCGGCGACGGCAGCGTGATCGCGGTCGATCTTCCTGGACATGCCGACGGCCAGTTCGGCTTGCTGTTCACCGGGCTCAAGCGGCCGCTGCTCTATGCCGTCGACGTGCAATGGATGCTCAAAGCCTTGACCGAAAACCGCACACCCGGCTTCCCGGCGACGCTGATCGCCGAGGATGTCGGGGCAATCGAGCCCACCAGCGCCGTGCTTCGCCGCTTCCTCGCTACCGGTGGCGAGGTGATGCTCTGCCACGATCCTGCGCCGACAGCCTACGATCTGGCCTTGAGCGATCCGGAGGCCGGATGAACGGCCTCGGCGAAGCGTTAGGTTCTTTCGCACTCACGCGCTGGGTCTCGCGCAAGAGCCGCGCGGACTTCGAGCGCTGGCAGGCGGCCGCATTGCGGCGCTTCCTCGATCGCGACCTGCCGCGCGCGCCTTTTTACGGCAAGGCGCCAGTCCGTCTCTCCGACCTGCCGGTCACCGACAAGGCGCTGCTGATGGGCCGCTTCGGGGATTTCAACGTTCATGGCATCACCACGGCCGAAGCCTGGGCAGCCTTGGCCCGCGACGGGCGCGTAGGCAGTCTCACCGTCGGCGCAAGCACCGGCACATCGGGTAATCGCGGCCTGTTCGTGATTTCGGAGGCGGAGAAATACCGCTGGCTGGGCACGATCCTCGCCAAAGCCGCTGCCGATCTTTTGTGGCGCGGCATGCGTGTCGCCGTCATCCTGCCGCAGAGCACCGGGCTTTACGACAGTGCCCGCAAGTCGAGGCTGATCGAGCTCGCCTTCTTCGATCTCACGCTCGGGCCGGAGCGCTGGCGCGACGCGCTCGAAACCTTCGACCCGACGGTGATCATCGCGCCGCCGAAGATGCTCAGGTATTTCGCCACCGAAGGCTTTCGGCTTGCGCCAAAACGCATCTTCTCGGCCGCCGAGACGCTCGATCCGGTCGACCGGCCGCTGATCGAGGCGTTCTTCCGCCTGCCGCTCGATCAGATCTACATGGCGACCGAGGGCCTGTTCGCCGTGACCTGCCGGCAGGGCGGCCTGCATCTTGCCGAGGACTCCGTCCTTTTCGAGTTCGAGCCGGCGGGCGAGGGGCTGGTGACGCCGCTGGTCACCGCCTTCCGCCGCCAGACGCAGATCATGGCGCGCTACCGCATGAACGACCTGCTGCGGCTCTCCGAGCAGCCTTGCCGCTGTGGTTCGCCGCTGCGCCGCGTCGACGAGATCGTCGGGCGGATGGACGATGTCTTCCGGCTCGCTTCCGCAAGCGGTCCAATCCTTGTCACGCCGGATGTGCTGCGCAATGCCGTGCTCAAGGCCGACCGACGCGTCGACGACTTTCGGCTCGTCCAGATCGCGCCGGACGCGATCGAGCTGAGATTCTCACCCAGCCTTGCCGACGATGCCGCGACAGCCGCACTGCAGGCGGTGCGCGCGCTGCTTGAGGGACGAGGTACGACCGCAATCGCCTTGCTGGTCCGCGCGCCGCTGCCGCTGGAGACCGGCCGCAAGTTGCGCCGCGTCGAATGCCGGCTGGAGCGGGCGCCATGACCGGGGCGGCGGGCGTCATGCAAAGGCCGGTGCAACAGGCTGGCTGCGTAGAAAACACACCGGCCACGGTCGAGGCTTTTGTAGGGCTTTTCAGAGAGATACCGGTAAGCGAGCTCGTCGCTAACCTGACGACCAAAGTCGAAACTTTTGAAGTCACAGGCCGGACCTTCCCGCTGACGCTCAACGATGCGAGTGAGGCGCCGAACTGCTACATCTGTTGCCCCTCCAGCGCCTATATCGACTATGCGATAGACGAGACGCGCAACTTCGCCGCCCATCCTTTGCTGCGCCGCGCGCTTCAGGCCCTGATCGGCGCCTGCGCGCCGCTGGTCAGGGCAAGCGGCCTCGACCATCAGGTGCAGGTCAACAACTGGCTCTATTCGACCAATCCGGTGCCGCTGCTCGACCGGCCAACGGTTGCCGCGCTTCGGACAGCGCTGGTCGCGCGCTTTCCCGATCGTGCCATCCTCATCCGCTCGCTGAATGAGGTCGCCGATCCGGCAACCATCGCCGCCTTGAAGGAGGAAGGTTTTCGGATGCTGGCGGCGCGGCAGATCTACATCTTCGCCGATCGCAGCGCCGCACCCGCCATGACCAAAAACATGAAGCTCGACCGCAAGCAGCTCGGCGCCACGCATTTCGAGCGGGTCGGCGATGCCGATTTCACCGAGGCCGACTATGCGCGCGCCGAAGTTCTCTACAACATGCTCTATCTGGAAAAATACACCCCGCTCAATCCGCACTATACCGCCCGCTACATCGCCGAGATGCACCGGCGCGGCATCATCAGCCTTGCCGGCCTGCGCCGCCCGGGCGGCGAGCTCGTCGCCGTCACCGGCCTGTTCGAGAATGGCGGCACGCTCACCCAGCCGATCGTCGGCTATGACACCAGCCGGCCGGTCGGCGAGGGGCTCTACCGCATGGTGATGGCGCTTGCGCAGGACCATGCCACGGCGCGCGGCCTGTTCTTCAACATGAGCGCCGGTGCCGCCGGCTTCAAGCGCCGGCGCGGCGCTATTGCCGCGATCGAATACAACGCCGTCTACGCCGGCCATCTTCCGCGCCGCCGGCGAATGGCGATCCGCGCCATGGAAACCGTGCTGGCGCTGGTCGGCATCCCCTTGCTCAGGAGGCTCGAACTGTGAGCGAGCGCCGCGACCACGGCAAAGATCACTGGCAAGCGGTGGCGCTCTCGGCCGACATCGGCAAGCGGCCGAAGCGCATCCTGTTCGATGGCGCGCCGCTGGTGCTGTTCCGCTCGGCGCAAGGCATTGCCGCGCTGTTCGACCGCTGCCCGCACCGTCTGGTGGAACTTTCGACCGGCAAGGTCGTCGGCGGCGAGATCGAATGCCCCTACCATGGCTGGCGCTATGACGGCAAAGGCCGCTGCACCGCCATTCCCGGCCATGTCGGCGAGATGCCGCATTACCGGGTGCGCCGGTTCGCCGCGATCGAGCGCGACGGCGTCGTCTTCGTCTCCTCCGGCACCCCGCAGGGCGAGCCCTATCTCCACTGCATGCAGGGCAAGGACGTCATCGCGCGGCGCGTGCGCAGCTCGACGCAGTCGACGGTCATCGATGCGGCCGAAAACATCCTCGACGCCACCCACACCCATTTCACCCACAAGGGCCTGCTGCGCGGCCTGACCTCGAAGCGTCATCTGGTGCGGGTCGAGGTCACCGGCGGCGATGGCTGGGTCGAGGCGACCTACACCGGCGAAGAGCGCCAGCAAGGGCTGATCAGCCGGCTGCTCGAAGGCGAGCGGACCAGGACCATAGGCCGCTTCCGCCATCCCGGCGTCGCCGAGCTCGAATATTGGGGCAGGGACGGGCTGGTGCTCGCCACGACCTTTCATCTGCGTCAGGCCGACGAACGCACCGTCGAGGGCGTAGGCTGGCTGATCGGGCGGCGCCAGGGCTTGCTTGGTGAGCTGAAGGCGCTCGCCTTCAAGCCGCTGTTCAATATCGCGCTGCACCAGGACCGTCGCGTGCTGAAATCGGCCAGCGACAACGCCCGTTTCGCCCCACAGGCGCTGCCTGTGATCGGCCCGCTCGATTTCCTGCGCCGCGACATTGCCGCGATCATGGAAGAAAAGGTGCCGCCTGCGGCCGCCGAGGCGAGGGTGTATCAGATCGAATTGTGATGGTCGGCGGCTGAGGAAGGTTACGTCGCGATCCTTCGCGCCCCCCCTCTGTCCTGCCGAGATCTCGAAGTTTCACACCTCAAGAACGCTAGCCCGGCCCATTCCACTCGATATCCCGCGTCGACGCCGCCTGCAGGTTGATGCGTTGGCGCCAAGCCACGCTGGCCATCTCGGCCAGCGCCGTCCATTGCGCCTTCACCGGCGCCGGGTCGCCCGGCCAGTCGAGCAATTCCTGGCCTTGGCGCATCGCCTTCCGAAAGCGGTCGAGGCCGCCATTGCGCAACGCCGCCGGTAATCCATAAATCCACATGGCGAGCCGCACCGTTTGCGGTGCGATGACGTCGGTGATGACTTCCGGCCCGTCTTCCAACACTGCGTTGGCGAAACGCGTCGGAGCGCGGAAGAAATGCAGGCCGCTCACGGCGCGCGGATTGCATTCCAGCGGCAGCACCTTTCCGTCCGCCTCGCGCATCAGGTCGAAGGAGATCTGCCCGGTCCATCCGGTGCCGGCGACGATTCGTTCGACCAGCTCGCGCGCCGCCTCATCCTCCACTCGTTCGAAGAAGATGCCGGCTCCCTTGCCGGCGCGATAGAGCGAACGATAGAGCGCCAGCGCCTTCAGCTTGCCCTCGCGCGCCACCGCATAGGCGCTGATCTCGTCGCCGTCGACAAAGCGCTGCGCTACCCACGGCATGGCGGGCGAGGGGGCGATGGCATCGAGAAAATCCGGTGTCGGACGCAGCAGCACATGGCTGGCGAAGCGCGACCAGACCGGCTTGAACACCAGCTCGCGCGAGCGGCCGCGTATCGCTTCCAGATCGTCGCGAGAACTGAGCAGCGTGGTCTCCGGCACAGCCAAGCCGAGGCCTTCAACCAGCCGCATGAAGGCATGCTTGTTATGCACCTGCGCTAACAGTTCGATACCCGGCGCAAATAACTGTGCCGGTATCGGTCGCTCGTGCCAGGCCAGCGCAAGGTAAAACACCTCCTCGCAGGTCGGGATGACCAGTTCTACGCGTTCGGCCCGAACCAGCGCTTCCACCGCCTCGGCATAGGCCTCCGGCTCGAAGCGCGGCGGCGGCAGGCGGTGGTAGCGCGCGCAGGCCTTGCTCGCGGCGGCGATCGGACGCGCCGGCGTGTCGGCCAGGACCACCCGGCGGCCGGCGCCATGGAGCAGGCGCGCCAGATGCAGCGCCACCGGCGCGCGCGCTCCGGTGATGAGCACGGTCTTGTCAGGCGCTGCCACCCTGTCATCCGCCCTTCAACTGTCGAAGTATGTCTCGATTGGACCGTAGGAGCCCCAGATAGCGCGCCTTCGCTTCGGGCTCCGCGTCGCAGTAGAAACGAAACAGCTCGTTGCCACCGTTTTCGAAGCCATGGAAGGCCGGAGCTTCCTTCGTTGCCTCGCTTGTGGCTCGATCGAGCGCGAACAGTTCCTTGAAAAATGTGCCGTCTTCCGAATGCGCGACTACGACCCTTTCCATCCGACCGTTGTTGTAGAATAACGAAATTCTCGATTGATTGCCTTTGGGGTTCTCGTTGATCGTTTCCAGGACGCCGTTGCCAGGTTGATCTGGGCATTTGATTGAAACTCTGAGGAAGTCGCTATCGGCTAGGGATGCCGAACTGCAGCACGTTGCGAAAAGCAAAGCGGTCAAGCTCGGAGCCACGCCGGAAATTTTCGTCATGGTCGGAAGCTCACGGGCATCACTTCGGAGCGGCTAGCGGACGTCGGCGATGACCATCTTGCGATTGTTTCGCGAAGTCAAACAACGCTTACAGCCGCGCTACCCGCCGACCGGCAGGGCGCGCCGCACGACATTGAGGAAGAAGTGGATGCCGATCGGGATGATGGCGTCGTTGAAGACGAAGCGGTCGCCATGCAGTCCGGCCCCCGGACCGACATCGCCGGCGCCGATCCAGACATAGGCGCCGTCGCCGACGCCCTGCAGCAGGAAGGCAAAATCCTCGCAGCCCATGCTGGGCTGGAACTCGGTTGCGACGCGTTCCGTGCCCACCGTATCCGCGCCGGCCTGCGCCGCCAGCGCCGCCCCGATCGCCGGGTTCATCACCGGCGGATAGCCGCGCTTGTAGGTCAGTTCCGCGCTGGCGCCGTGCATGGCGGCGCATGATGTCGCCACGCGCTCGATCTCGGCCGCGCAATGGTCGGAGAGCGCGCGGTCGTAGAAGCGGCAGGTGCCTTCGACCTTCACCTCGCCCGGTACGAAATTGTTGAAGCGGCCGCCATGGATCTGCGTCACCGACAGCACGACCGGTGACAGCGGGTCGATGCTGCGGGAAACCAGCCGCTGGATAGCGGTGACAAAGTTTGCGGCGGCCAACAGCGGATCGTCGCCCAGATGCGGCATCGCCGCGTGGCAGCCACTGCCGCGAAAGACGATCTCGAAATCGTCGACCGCCGCCATTTGCGGCCCGGCGCGCACGCCGATATGGCCTTCCGGAAAACCCGGCCAGTTGTGGACGGCAAACACCTGCCCGACCGGAAAGCGCTTCAACAGTCCGTCCTCGATCATCTTTTTGCCGCCGCCCAGCACTTCCTCGGCCGGCTGGAAGACGAACACCACGGTGCCTTCGAAACTCTCGCTTTCGGCGAGCAGTTTTGCAGCGCCGAGCAGCATCGCAGTGTGGCCGTCATGGCCGCAGGCATGCATCACGCCATCCTTGCGCGAGGCGTAGGCGACATCGGCGGCTTCCTTGATCGGCAGCGCATCGAGTTCCGCCCGCAAGGCGATCGCCTTGCCGCTTGTGCCCTTGGCCAGCGTCGCGACCACCGCCGTGGCGCCGACATCGGTGTGGACGGCGAGGCCGAACTCTTTGAGCTTCGCCGCGACGAAAGCCGCCGTCTCATGCTCGGCAAAGCCGAGCTCCGGGTGGGCGTGGATCGCCTGCCGCCAGCCGATCACCTCGGACACGATGGCCGCTATCCTGTCGTTTTCCCGCATCGTCTTATCTCCGCTTCGTTTGCAGCGATGTTGCCGATGTTTCAGGCTCGCGTCTTGAACGGGATTGACGGGCAGGGCGGTTTGAAGAAGGCTTGCCGTGATGAGCGATGCCAGCGAGCAAAAGGAACGCGAAGCAGCAAGGCTGACACGGCATGAGGGCCTCGGCGGCCTCGAAATGCTCGCCGCCCGCTATCGCGACCATGCCTACGCGCTGCACACCCACCCGACCTGGGTGTTCGGCGTCGTGGTGGCCGGCGTCGAGAAGCTCAGAATCGGCCGCCGCCAGCATCTGGCGCCGGTGGGCTCGATCATCATCGTCAATCCGGAAGAGCCGCATGACGGCGAGAAGGGCGCTCCCACCGGCTGGGCCTATCGCACCTGCTATCCGGACGCCACGTTGATGGCCGAGATCGCCGAGGATCTGGAACTGACTGCACTGCCGATGTTCAGCGAGGGCATCGTGCGGGCGCCGGAACTGGCGCGAGCCTTCGTGCGTGCGCATCGCCTCGCCGGAAAGCTCGATCAGGAAGCGGCGATGTTGGTGGTGCTCAGCCAACTCGCCAAGCGCTTCGGCGATGGCAAGGTCCGCGACCGTGCTTCGGAAGCCGGCGAGACAGCAAGGCGCTTCCGCCTCTATGGCGAGCTGATCGCCGAAGATCTTTCGGCCGGCTTCGACCTTGCGCATCTGGCGGCGGCGGCCGGGGTCACCCGCTTCCAGGTCATCCGCGACTTCCATCGTGCCGCCGGCATGACGCCCGGCCAATATCTGCGCGACCGCCGCATCCGCGCCGCCTCGGCGCTGATCAAGACCGACATGCCGCTGGCCGAGATCGCTGTTGCGACCGGCTTCGCCGACCAGAGCCATCTCACCCGGGTGTTCAAGACGATCAAAGGCCTGTCGCCCGGCGCTTGGCGCGCCGCGGCGTGAAGGCTGCCCGTTTGTGGACTACAGCTTCGCCTTGATGCGCTTCATCTTGCTGTTGGCATAGTCGCCATAGCGCAGCTTCGACTTGCCGTGCCGGTCCTTGAATGCGTACCACTCGCCATCCGGCAATTTGCGTTGGTAGACGACCTGGCCCGCCTGACGGTGCTCAAAGCAGGTCATGGACTTCTTTGACCCCCAGCCGCCGTGCCATGTCGCCCGGTAGCAGAGCTTGCCGCCGCCGGGAATGAACCACATGCCGTCGCCGTAGCCGGGCTTGCCCTTGTCCGAGGTCCAGGCGTCGAACTGCCGCTGCTTCACCGCGAAGAAGGCGGTACCGTTCTTGCCCCACAGCCACGAATGGTTTTGGTAAAGCTGGTAGACGCCCTCGTCGGAGACGAGCGCGGCCCTTGACGCCTGGTTGTCGACCTTGTTCGCGGCCTTGGCTGTCGCAGTGGCCTGCGAGCCGACAACAAAAACGGAGCAGGCAAGCGCTGCTCCAACAAAATTCCCCAACGCTCTTTTCACGATTTTATTCCCCCCTACTGATTTACGCCACGCCTACACCCATCTCCAAAGCCGGGCTTTGGAGCTTGTCACTTTCGAACTTGAAGCTGGAGCCCGTCCCGGTTGCGGGACGGGCTAGTCTCTGCGGTCTTACGGCAGCACGTGCTGGGTCACCCGCCAGTCGGGCAGCCCATAGCCGTTCAGCCACGGCCAGGTTTCCTTCTGGTTGAAGTAGACCACCGAGGTCAGGGCCGGAAACTCCGCATAGGACTTGCGGGTTTCTTCCGCCCATTTCGTCACATAGTCCTGCGTTCCGACATAGCCGAGCTCGGCCACGACCACCGGCTTGTTGAATTTCGCGACACGGTCATAGCCGGGCTTCAGCGTCTCGGCGAATGTCCGGTCGCGACCGGTTTCGTCATTGTCCTTCTTTTGCAGGCCGAACACCGACAGGCCGATGACATCGACATAGTCGTCGCCCGGATAGTATTTCTCGAGGCCGTCCAATCCTTTGGGAGACCACATGTATTTGGTCGCGGGCGCCGCCTTGCGGCAGACATCGACCTCGCGCTTGTAGGCGGCGATCCAGTCCTTCGGCGCCCAGTTGGCCCAGGTGAACCGGCCGTTGGTGTCTTCCATTTCCTGTGCCCAGCGGATCGTAACCGGGCTTTTCATCTGTCCGACCAGGTTGCAGATCGCCTGCATGTTGGCGTCGTATTTGCCGCTCAGGATGCCGTTGCGCAGCTCCGGCGGCGTGATGCGCCAGTCCTTCGACCAGGTCCAGGGCTCGATGGTGATCAGCAGCGAGCGGCCGCGCTGCAGAGCGTAGGCGTCAGCCAGCGGCAGCGTCGAGAGATCGACGTCTTCCCAAGGCAGGAAGAGCTCCTCGATGGTGGCCGATTTGTCATTGCTGAAGTCGCCATAGGGATCATAGGAGCCGAATGCCGACGCCGCCGAACTCGTCTGCACCGGATCCGTCCCTAAAGGTGATCCCGCCGATGCCGGCAGGACAAGGCCGACGATAAACGCCGACACAAGTGCCGTTGCTGTGGGGTATTTCATGCCCAACCTCCATAGCCTCAACAGAGGATGTTGAAGCTCGCCACAGCGTGCCGATAAGGATCGGCACGCAAACCCAATCGGTCCGCCGACGTGAACTGCGGGTTTTCTGAGCGACTGGGACGGGCACAGCTTTGGCGCGAGGCCGTCCATCAGAGTAATCCCTCGGGTGCCTATACCTTGGAATCCCCGGGAGACTGTCGCCGCGATACTCACAAATTCGCGTCAACATTACGATATTAACCCTTCCTGATATAAGAGCCTATGCTTGGCCGGAGTCAAGCGCAATTAACCGTTACTTAACCATATCGGGCCGGCATGGTTAACGCGACGGTTGCAAAAAAGGCGGTCGGCCGGACGTCGTGTTCGTCGGAAATCCCTCGGACCGGCGCGCCACGGCCGCAGAGAGCTGTCCGGCCAAGAGATGAGGTTAACCAGTTCTCAAGAAGCTTGGTCAACGCAAGCTTAATTCTGTTGACTCTCCATTAGGAGATGCTGATTCTACCTTGGGGATGTGAACGCTTTCGGCCGCAAGGGCGAGGGCGGAAGTGGCGGCGGGTAGTATGAGCGTTTCGTTGGATGCCGGCGTTGTCGGCGGCAAAGAGGTGCGTGCGAGCCGGCGCGGCAGGGCTCGTGCCGGCCTTGGCCCCAAGGGCCCTTATCTCGTGCCGGTTCTGTCGTCCCGGCAGCAATTGATCCTTCGGCTTGGCCTCGCCTTCTGGTTTGTCACGCTCGTCTTCTTCTGGTCCTGGTGGTTGCGGCCGGAACACATCGAGCATATCGGGCCATATGCCTTCGCCACCATCGTGCTGGCCTGGCTGACGCTGATGCCGATGTACTTCCTGCTCAACGTCCACGCCTCGCGGAAATCCTCGAAGCTGCATGTCGTCGCCAAGCGCTCGCGCGTCGCCATGGTGGTCACCAAGGCGCCGTCCGAGCCGTTCGCCGTCGTGCAGCGCACGCTGGAGGCGATGCTGGCGCAGGATTATCCGCACGACACCTGGCTGGCCGACGAGGATCCGTCGGAAGAGACGGTCCGCTGGTGCGATGCGCATGGCGTTCTGATTTCGACACGGCGCGGCCGCGAGGACTATCACCGCAAGACCTGGCCGCGCAGGACGCGTTGCAAGGAAGGCAACCTCGCCTTCTTCTATGACCACTACGGCTATGAGCGCTACGACTTCGTCGCTCAGATGGATGCCGACCACGTGCCGTCGCCGACCTATCTCAGGGAGATCCTCTATCCCTTCGCCGATCCTTCCGTCGGCTATGTGTCTGCGCCCAGCATATGCGACAACAACGCCGGCGACAGCTGGGCGGCGCGAGGCCGGCTGTTTGTCGAAGGAATGCTTCACGGACCGCTGCAATCCGGCTACACGAGGAGCGGTGCGCCCCTCTGCATAGGATCGCACTATGCCGTGAGGACAAAAGCGTTGCGTCAGGCCGGAGGGCTCGGACCGGAACTCGCCGAGGACCATTCTACCTCGATGATGATCAACGCGGCCGGCTGGCGAGGTGTTCACGCCATCGACGCCATAGCCAGTGGAGATGGTCCCCAGACCTTTGCCGATCTTATCACCCAGGAATTTCAGTGGTCGCGAAGCTTGATGACCATCTTGCTGCAATATTCGCCAGCATATATGTCCAAGCTCAATCCAAGATTGAGGGTTCAGTTTATTTTTTGCCAGCTCTGGTATCCCCTGTTTGCCATATATGCTCTAACTGTCTACTTAATGCCGATATATGCTCTGCTGTCGGCGCAAAATTTTGCCAACGTTACTTATCCAGAGTTCCTTCTTTTTTATACGCCGAGTGCGGTTACCCCGGTCGCTCTGGTGATTTTGCTGAAGAAGTTTGGCCTGTCACGCCCGATGGGCGCTAAGGCGATCAGCTGGGAAGGAACGCTCTTCCACCTTTTCGCACGCTGGCCGTGGATACTGGCCGGAACTCTGGCTGCGGTTCGCGATCATATGACCAAATCGTTCGTCGATTTTCGTGTGACGCCAAAGGGAAGCAGCCCAAAAACACCTTTGCCAGGCCGCGTCATCGTTCCATACGTGCTGTTGTCCGCCGTCGCTTCCATGCCGGTTCTGTTTGTGGATCAGCCGCAAAGCGCCACGGGCTTTTATTGGTTCGCTTCGCTTAGCGCGGCCATCTATGGGCTGCTCGTCGTTGTTATTGTTGGTAAGCATCTTTCCGAGAACAAAGTATCGCTTCGGACCAATCTCGCCAAAATAACTATGCAAGCGTGCCTTGCCAGCATCGCGTTGTCTTTCCCTATTGCCGGCTTCTATCATCGAGGATTGGAAGCCGTGTACGGGCTCCAGCAGGGAGCCGGCGGTTTGCACATCGTCAAGATCGCCTCTTCCATTTCTGGCGCGGGGCAAGGCGGTTCCGGAACTCAGACTTTCTTCTTCGACCCCGGTTGGGATTCGTCGCGCTGACGCCTTGGCTACCGCGTTGGGATTGCTCGGCTGACCGGTTCCCTTGGATTGTCGTCCTCCATCAAAAGCTCAAATTTTAATAAGAGTCGATCGAGCGCCGAAAGATGGCGCTCATCATGTCGTTTGCGCAAATTTTAATAAGTCTCCTCTAATATTAAGCCATGATGTGAGCTGCGAAAGGCCGCTCACGCCGGGCGCGAAAGAAAGCAGTGCGAAATATATCTTCGCGCCTTGGTGAACTATATTTCACGGCAGGGGACGGCAATGAAGAAATTCATGGAAAGCGCGGCGGCGGTCGGCAGAAAATATGCCCAGGCCTTTGCCGCTATTGCATTGGTATCGATGGTATCTGGTTGCCAGACCATGGATACGGCCAAGACCAGCTCGATCGGCGGCAACAAGCCCGCAGTGAACGCGCTCGGCAACAAGATCCATTACGTCAAGAAGAAGCAACTCTATCGGGTCCATCGCCAGCCGCTGACGCAGATGACCAGCGTGACGCGTGTGAGGGAAGAAGCCTATGCCGCCTTCGTGCGGCCGCAGCGCATCCGCACGCCGGCGCCGACCAGGGTTTCCTACAGCTTGGGCAGCGCGGGCCCGCTGCTTGGCCATTCGCCCTGGATTTGCGGCCCGAGCGGCTTTGGCCAGCGCTCGGCTTGCCGGGCGCGTTGAACCAACATCTGCGCTCGGCTTGCCGGGCGCGTTGAACCAACATCTGCGCTCGGCCTGCCGCGCGCTGAACCGTCGCCGGGGGGGCGAGAGCCGGGGGCGAGAGGATTGCGCCGGACCGCGCGCTACCTCTTGCCCTCCGGCCGCCATTCCTGCCGGTACCAGTCGACGAATTTCGCCAGCCCTTCCTCGATCGACACTTTCGGCTTGAAGCCGAAGTCGCGCTCCAGCGCGCTGGTGTCGGCATAGGTCTTCTCGACCTCGCCGGGCTGCATGGGCAGGTTGTCGCGGATCGCCTTGACGCCGAGCAGCTTTTCCAGCGTCTCGATAAAGCGGCCGAGATGCACCGGCTGGCTGTTGCCGATGTTGTAGATCAGATGCCTGGGGCCGTCGGCTGGCGGCGGCCGATCGAGCACCGCAAGCACGCCGTCGACGATGTCGTCGACATAGGTGAAATCGCGCCACATCTCGCCATGGTTGAAGACGCGGATCGGCTTGCCGGCCAGCATCGCCTCGGTGAAGATCCAGGCGGCCATGTCCGGGCGCCCCCAGGGACCATAAACGGTGAAGAAGCGCAGGCCGGTCTGCGGCAGGCCGTAGAGATGCGAATAGGTCGAGCTGATCAGCTCGTCGGCCTTCTTGGTCGCCGCGTAGATCGACACCGGATTGTCGACGCGGTCGGTTTCCGCGAACGGCACCTTGGTGTTGCCGCCATAGACCGAGCTCGACGAGGCATAGACGAGATGCTTGATCTCGGGCGACGCGCGGCACAGCTCCAGCACCTCCAGATGACCGGCGATGTTGGCGTGGATATAAGCGCGCGGATTTTCGAGCGAGTAGCGCACGCCCGCCTGGGCGCCGAGATGAGCGATGCCGCTCACCTTTTGGCCCTTCAGCTTCGCTGCCAGCGCGCCGGGCTCGGCGATGTCGAGCTGATGGAACGAAAATCGCTTGTTGCCGGAAAGCCTGGCGAGCCGCGCCGCCTTCAGCGCCGGATCGTAATAGGCGTTCATGCTGTCGACGCCGACAACGTCGTCGCCGCGCGCGAGCAGGCGCTGGCAGACATGGCTGCCGATGAAGCCTGCGGCTCCGGTCACCAGGATGGTCATGCGCGGACCTCGAGCGAAAACAGGGCGTTCTGGATCATTTCCGGCGTGACCTGGTCTTGTTGCCCGGCGGCGGGCTCGGTAAGTGCCAGCCATCGCCTTCGCCATGCGCGGGCTGCGGCCGTGCCACATAGGCGAGGGAGACATTTGCCTCGAGATAGACGCGCGACAGCATCTCTGCGAGCACGCCCGACGTCACCATCTGCAGGCCGGCGATCACCAGGAAGAAGCCGGTGAACAGCATCGGGCGCGTTCCGATGTCCTGTCCGAAAAACACCTTCAGGCTGAACAGATAGGTGAGCACCAGCGAGCCCAGCACGCCGAGCACGATGCCGATGCCGCCGAAGAAATGGCCGGGCCTCGTGCGATAGCGCATGAAGAAGAACATGAAGACGAGGTCGAGCACCACGCGGAAGGTGCGGGAGATGCCGTATTTGGACTGGCCGTGGATGCGGGCGTGGTGCGTCACCACTTCCTGGGCGATGCGGCGCGGCGTCGTCACCGTCGCCAGCCAGGCCGGGATGAAGCGGTGCATTTCGCCGTATAGCCGGACGCTGCGGATGACGCTGCCGCGGAAGACTTTCAGGCTACAGCCATAGTCCTTCAGCTTGACGCCGGTGACACGCGCGATCAGCGAGTTGGCGATGCGTGACGGCAGCCGGCGCATCCAGAAACCTTCCTGGCGGTTCTTGCGCCAGCCGGCGACGAGGTCGAGGTCCTCGGTCAGCAGGCGATAGACCATACGCGGAATGTCGAACGGATCGTTCTGCAGGTCGCCGTCGAGCGTCGCGATGACGTCGCCGCGGGCGGCATCGAGGCCGGCCTGCATGGCCGCGGTCTGCTTGAAGTTGCGCACCAGCTCCACGCCATGCACATGCGGACCATATTCGGCCGCGAGCCTGCGGATTTCGTTCGGCGTGGCGTCGGTGCTGCCGTCGTCCACAAGCACGACTTCCCAGGGCTGGCTGTAGTTCTCCATCGCCTGGTGGATGCGCACAACCAGCGGCTCGACATTGTCGGCCTCGTTGTACATCGGAATGACGATGGACAGCTTGTGCTCGGGCATGACGGCGCCGGCGGGCAGTCCCGTTTGGGGGATGGGAAGCAGATCCATGGCGGTCATTTCCTTGCGGGCCCCGCGGCCGGGGTCTCCGGCAGCTTCGATTTCGAGGGAAACAGCCAGGCGATCGCACCGGTGGCGACGGCCGAGCAGAGGATGAAGAGATGAAGCGCCAGCGCCGCCTGCAGGCCGTCCTTCACGGCGATGCCGGAATAGAGCAGCGCCGCGGCGGCGCCCGCCTCATAGGTGCCGAAACCGGCGACGCCCTGCACCGGCAGGATCGCGGCGGCTTCCGCGCCGACAGCGCCGGGAAAGGCGGTCTGGAAGGTGGTGCCGAGCAGCATGGCGAGCAGCCATCCTTGCACGGCAAGCTTCAGCGTCCAGTTGGCGACCGTCCACCACCAGCCGTAGCGGGAGCGCCCGGTCGCCTCGGTGAAGATGTCGCGCAGCTTGCCGAGCTTCGAAACGATCTTGCCGCGTCCGGCCCAGTCGTGCGGCGCGCGCGCCCAGCGCGGCAGATACCAGGCGACGGCAATCAGCGCCGCGATGCCCGCGGCCCTGAGCGCCGGATGCAGGCCCGGCCACACCAGGCAGGCAAGCACGCCGACGACGAAGGCGTCCTGCAGCCTGAACCACAAAAGCGAAGCGCTGGCGCGCACGATCGAAATGCCGAACACTTGGCGCAAAAGCAGCGGGAAGGCGGTCTCGCCGCCGCGGAACGGCACCACGTTGATCATGGCGTTGTGGATCAGGATGACGCGCAGGCAGGCGCCGAAGCGGCCGTTCACCTCGTCGCGGAACTCGTCGCAGACGCGCAGCGCGCGCAGCACATAGGTGACGAACAGAGCCAGGGTCACCGCCGCGAAGGCGCCCGGCCTGATGCTGGCGAAGGCGTCGCCCACCATCTTCCAGCGCGAGTCGCTGGCAAGCCATGCCAGCAGCGCCAGGGTGACGATTATCGAGAATGCTTTTTTCAACCAGTTCTCCGCCGGCTTCCGTTGCCGCGTCAGCGGCTGCGGCGCAACGTTCATCGGTACGCGGCCGTCCGCCGACAGCCGTTTGCCGCCGAAAGGCCATGGCCCGGCCTCAACAGGCGCCGCTCCCTCACGGGCGGGTGATCCTATAGACCAGCAGCTTGTCCGAATCCACAAGCTTGGTTGCGGTCTTGTTGAGGTAGTCGACCACCCCGTCATGATGTTCTACGAACAGACGGTCCCGTTTGTCGGCGGCGTTCTTGGCGGTGCCGAAATAATCCGCGCCTTGGGTGCGCAGATCCTCGAGCTGGGCGATCGCGGTGGCGTCGTCCTCGGCGAATTTCGACCATTCGACATCGCCGCCGCCGGGCGGGAATACCCAGCCGCGGACCCGGCTGTAGTAGATCGCGACGGGGTCACCGGCCTCCGGCGCGATGGCCACGACAAGCTCGCCGGGCTGGACGAGGCGCGCCAGCTCCTCGCCGAGCAGCTTGCCGTTCATGGCGATCGGCGCCTTCATCGTCTTGAGCAGAGGAACGGTCGACAGCGCCAGGGCCAGCGCCGCGATGAAGGCCGAGCGCAACATGACGGCGGGGGTGAGTGCTGTTCCGGTGCCGAGCGTCGCCAGCACCAGCGCGCCGCGGCCGCAGAACATCGCCAGCGGCACATTGAAGATGTGGTAGTTCCATGGATTGCTGGTGATCTCGCGCGCCGCGGCGACATAGACGACCGCTGCCGCCGCAAGCCATACATACGGAATGGCCGAAAGGGCTCGCTCGCTGGTCTCGGCAGGTTTTGGCGGCATCCAGAATCCGACGGCGATCAGCGCCATGAACGGATAGCCGTAGAACCACCAGACCGACGTGTTCCAGACGGATTTCAGGTAAAAACTGTTCTTGAAGAATGTCGAGAAGCCGGAATCCCAGATATAGCCGCTGCCCGCCACATGATACGGCGGGTAGGAGCGGCCGAGATAGATCGCCCAGCTGAAATAGGCGGCGATGATGACGAGGCTCAGCAGCCCGGCCGCGAACACCCCGGCCGCGTGCCTTCTTTTCCCGGCAACGATCCAGCAAACCATCAGGTAGAAGATGACCGCGCCGGCGGCGAGTCCGGGCGGCTTCGCGAGCGCGCCCAGCGTGAAGCTGAGCGTCGCCAGCGGCAGCAGCCATGCCTTCCCGCCGGCCCAGTATTTCGCGAACAGCCACACGCCAAGCGTCACCAGTGCCAGCATCGAGGGGTCGGGCAGGAACGAGCTGTCGATCATCGCCGGGCCGGGCATCAGCGCATAGGCGAGCGCCGCCGCGTGGGCATGCGCCTCGTCCCAGCAGAGCGCGGTCAACCGATGCAGGGAAAATACCGTCACCATGCCGAACGCTGCCGCGATCATCCGGCCGAACCAGTCGTGCCAGCCGAAGAGCTGATAGAGCAGGGCGGTGAGATAGCTGACGATCTGGAATTCCCGCCCCTGATAGCTCGGCCCGGGGCCGGTCCAGCTCACTTCGGGAAAGAAGATGTTCCAGCTGCGCTGCTGGAAATTGTCGGCCATCATGGCAGTGCTTGTCTCGCGCCAGCTGAAAGCGTCGACAAGCGGCTGGGTGATGTTGTGAAACCGGACGATTGCCGCCACCAGCAGGATGGCCAGCAAGATCAGAGTATTGAAATCGATACGGATGCGAGCCCCGGCCCGCCGGCCGGGCAACGCCACGCCCTGGACGTCGGCCGTTTCCGTGTTGCCCGTCATCTGGAGCCGCCCCATCCCACCCAAGCTAGCGTAGTATGATCGCAAAACACCATCAGAGTATCACAAGATTGTAATACCCGTGGTTAAATAACAGCTTGTAGCGATGCTTAGACTTGGACTCGGTTGACATGGCGCCTCGCGCGGCTGTTAATGGTTTCAAGGGCGCTGATCGCGCCGCCCCGGGCTGACGGGCCCGGGCTTGCGACGAAACGCGAAAAGCCCTGAAGAAAATCTTCCAAACCATGGTTACTCGACCCGACCGTGACAGGGTCGAGGTGGGGGCTATCGACATGCGCTTGCTCATCGACACGACAGGACAAACTGCTTTTCCATCTAAACCGGGCATGAGCGTCCGCCGGCTTGCGGCGCGCGGCTGGCTGGTGCCGCTCCTCATTGCCTGCGGCCAGCTCGCGTTTGCAGGCGCCGCCGATGCCGCCGCCGCGAAAAACAGCGCGGCTGTCGAGGCCGCTGCCAAGCCCGAAGCCGCGCCGACGGCGTTCGAGCTGCAGCTTCTCTATGCCGACCGCACCTGGAACTGGAAGAACGGCGCCGCCTATTTCGGACTGGACAGGCGCCTGCAGGCCTGGACGGCCGGACAGGACAAGCCCGCCGTCGCCGAGGGGCGGTGGCTGGTGACCGACACCGGCAAGATGTGCATGGAGCTTGCCTGGAGGTCCAAGACCTACACCACCAAGCCGCACCGCACCTGCTACAGCCACCGCATCGAGAGCGGCAACATCGAGCAGCGCAAGGATCCTGACGGCGAGTGGTACGATTTCAAGCACGCCAAGGATGATCCCGCCGACGAGCATAAGAAATTCGAGGCCGGCAACACCAAGGGCACGCAGTTCGACGAGACCCGCAAGCTGGTCGACAGCAAGAGCTAGGCTGGACGGGCTTGGGCAATTCCGGACGGAAAGCCCTGTGACGTTTCTCTGCCTAGAGACAGATAGCTGGAGCGGGTCAGCCATTCCGTTGAAAGCTGAACCGCTCCAGCAGTCCCCCGCCCGAAATGAAGAGGCTCGCTGAGACAAGCCCTCAACCCAGCTCAGCGAGCCCGCGCCCCGACACAGTACTCACAGGGACGACTGCCAGCCTTGCGGGCTGGCGTTTTTTCGTTGCGCCCGCGCCGTGCGGCGCGCGTTTCGCGCGCGAAACGGCGGCGGACCCATTGAAAGCTTTTGGCGCCGGGATCGGAGCAAGCCCGAAAAAGGGCGCTGCCGTCCTGACGATGGTGTCGATGTCGGAATTCTCCGCTATGAAGCCCAGTCGCTCGCGCGCCAGGCTGGGATCGGCAAAAAGCCCAGCCGGGTCGCCGGGCCGGCGCGGCTTGTAGGCAACCGGCACCGGGCGCGACGTGATGCGCCCGACCGCCTCGAGGATTTCCTTGATCGAGATGCCTTTGCCGGTGCCGAGATTGACGGACAGGCTGTCGCCGCCGGCCTCGAGATGCATCAGCGCCTTGAGATGCGCGCGGGCAAGGTCGCTGACATGGATGTAGTCGCGAACGCAGGTGCCGTCCGCCGTTTCGTAGTCGGTGCCGAAGACCTCTATCGCCTCGATCATGCCGGACGCCGCCATCAGCACACGCGGAATGAGATGGGTTTCGGGCGTATGCCACTCGCCAAGCTCGCCTTCGGGATCGGCGCCACAGGCGTTGAAGTAGCGGAGGATCGCATATTTCATGCCATAGGCTGCGGCATAGTCCCTGATGATCTCTTCGCCCATCAGCTTGCTGCGGCCATAGGGGCTGATCGGCCTCTGCGGCGAAGTCTCGCTGACCGGCAGCGCCTCCGGCACGCCGTAGGTTGCGCAGCTCGAGGAAAAGATCACCTTGTCGATGCCGTTTGTCCGCGCGGCATCCAGCACCGCGATCGTGCCGCCGACATTGGTCGCGTAATAGTCCGCCGGCTCGCTGACCGACTCGCCGACATAGGCAAGGGCGGCGAAATGGATGACCGCCAGCGGCTTGTAGGTGTCGATCGCCCGCTGCAATGCTTCGCGGTCGCGGATGTCGCCGACGGCCAGCGGACCCCAGGCGACGGCCTTCTGGTTGCCGCGGCTCAAATTGTCGTAGACCACGGGCAGGTAGCCCGCCGCCGCGAGCAGCTTGCAAGTATGGCTGCCGATGAAGCCGGCGCCACCCGTCACCAGAACGGGGCGGCGGGTCGTCATGCCGTTGCCTCCCTGACAGAGGACGCCTGGACGGCTTGCGGGACGACGAACCGGCGGCAGCCCAGCAACGCGTCGAAATAGGCCGTGGTATGGGCGAGCCCTTCGCTCAGCGCAACCTTCGGTTCCCAGCCGAGATGCTGCCTGGCAAAGGAGATATCGGGCCTGCGCTGCCTGGGGTCATCGACCGGTAGCGGCCGGTGCACGATGCGCGAGCGTGAATTCGTATAGTCGATGACCAGTTCGGCCAGTTCCATGATGGTGAACTCGACGGGGTTGCCGAGATTGACCGGGTGCTGCGGCACCGCCGCGGCGTTCATCAGCCGCACGAAGCCTTCGATCAGGTCATTGACGAAGCAGAAGGAGCGCGTCTGCGTGCCGCTGCCATAAACGGTGATGTCGTCGCCGCGCAGTGCCTGGACGATGAAGTTCGACACCACGCGGCCGTCGTCGGGCTGCATGCGCGGACCATAGGTGTTGAAGATGCGCGCGACGCGGACATCGATGCCGTATGTCCGCGAGTAATCGAAGAACAGCGTCTCGGCCGAGCGCTTGCCCTCGTCGTAGCACGAGCGCGGGCCGTGCGTGTTGACGTTGCCGAAGTAGCCTTCCGGCTGCGGATGCACCAGCGGATCGCCATAGACCTCCGAGGTCGAGGCCTGGAAGATCTCGGCGTTATGGCGCCTGGCGAGCTCCAGAAGATTGATGGAGCCGAACACGCTCGTCTTGAAGGTGTGGATCGGATCGGCCTGGTAGTGAGGCGGAGAGGCGGGGCAGGCGAGGTTGTAGATCTCGTCGACAGTGAAGTCCGCCGGCAGGTCGTCGATGATGTCGTGCTTGATGCAGGTGAACGAGGCATCGTGGGCTATACTGGCGAGATTGTATCTCTTGCCGGTGTGGAAATTGTCCAGCGCGATAACTTCATAGCCGTCGGCGAGCAGCCTTTCGCACAAATGCGAGCCCAGGAAACCCGCTCCGCCGGCGACCAGAGCGCGACCACGATCGAAACCCCTGCGACCTGGTCCGCCTTTCAGCTTCAAGACCTTGGCAACCTTACTCATGGCTCCCTCACGCACACACACTATCGCTCCGGCCAGGACAACAGCGTTGCCCGACCAGGTGAAACCATGGCGGCGTTCCGCATGCGCGGAACCGCCATCGACCGAAGTGTTTGTCTGAGTTCGCGGAGCTCTTGCCGTGCGGCTTATTTGCTGCCGCTCAGCGTCCCTTCGCCCCTAAGTCGCGATCCACGAATATGGTTGCCACCACCGCGGACTGCTCGCCCAAATTGCACACCCAACGCATATAAAAATATACCTGTGGACAGCGTAGTCAACTAAATTAGCGTTTCGTTAACCTTGCTTGTTTGTGAGCGGTTAATCATAACTGGTACGGATTGGATGAGTCGGTAGCAGAAAGTATCGCGGCCATGCTGCTCGTGTGTCGGCAAAAGCTTACTGTGCCAGCCTAGCTCACCGGAGCTTGCGCGCGAAAAAGCCTGCCGTGCGGCCAAGAATATTGAAAGAGATGCACGAAAATAGGATTACACGCCGGCGCTCGGCGCGTTTGTCTTTATTGTGACAGCGGATCGGATATTAGATATTTTGTGCTGAAAGCGGTACCGGGCCTCTGGCGAAGCAATGGGACTGCTGTCCGAAGCCGCTCGGGCTGCAGATATGCGCGGCATTTCCAAAATAGGGATTGACGCTCACGCTGGTAATCGAGGCAGGAACTGTTCTTGTCTGCGCAACTCGACTTGGTTTCAAGTTGACCAAGGCGGCGCTGCCGCTCTGCGACGCGCTGAATGCGGTCGGTTGTCCGAAATTGAAATATTGGCAGCCAGAAACCGCTAGAACTGTGCTGAAAATCAAGGAACTATAAAAAATTTTGCTTGGAACGAAAAAAAATTTTCCAGGTGATTGCGCGTTTTGTTTATCGTGAGCCATGAGTATCAAAAATCCTCTTAGGCGTATGGGGCCCCCTGTACCCGAATCATTGGCTAGCAACCCACCCCGTGCACATTATGGCAAACTTGGTTAATTTAGCGATAGCTGTTTGACGTGTGGCTGGATCTTAATTGCTCGGCCGGAGTGCCGAAGGGGCGCGGGTGGGCCCTTCACATCCGCCGGTTGTCAGGACGAATGGCTGAAGATTGTCGCGCTCGCGATAAACGCATGGCCTGCGAAGCAGCAGGCCATGCGTTTGCTTTCAGGCATATGCGGCGGCGGAGTTCACTCCCCGCCCATCTCTTTCTTGAACTGGGCGAGATCGACCTGCATGCCGTTGAATATGGTGCTCCAGTGGCGGGTTAAGGCGGCCATGGCGACGGCCTCCTGGATCTCCTCGTCGGTGGCGCCGGCGCGTTTGGCGTTCTCGGTGTCCGACCAGATGCAGTAGCTGCAGGGGATTTGCGCTGCGACAGCGAGCGAGATCAGCGACTTCACCTTAGGCGACAGCGCCGTCTTGTCGCTGAGCTCGATGGCCTTGACCTCCGCCCACGCGCCGGGCAGACCGGCTTTCGGGAACTGTTTCAGGAAGCCGGGCACGCCGCCCATGGTCGATTGGATGTCCTTGACGGCGGCGTCGTAGTCGTCGGCTCTGGCCGGCACTGCGGTCAAGGTCGCGGTGAGCGCGATAGCGGCGAGCAGCGATGCGGAACGTAGGCAGGAATGCACATTTGCGAGGATGCGAATGACTGACACGATGTTCTCCTCTGGTTTTTGCTAGCCTTACGATGTAAGGTGGAGTGGAAAATGAACCTTACAGTGTAAGTTGTCAAGCGGCGCCAATGGACTCACCAAGCAAAAAAATACGAACCCGCGGAAAACTGTCCCGCGAGATGATTGAGGACGCCGCCTTCGAGGTGATCGAAAGGGAAGGGCTATCCGGCTTTTCGATGCGCAAGCTAGCCGCCGCGCTCGGCTGCGAGGCGATGAGCATCTACCATCACTTCCCCTCGCAGGCGCATCTCTTCGAGGCGCTGGTCGACCGCCAGATGAGCGGGCTCGTGATCCCCGACAACAGTCTGCCCTGGCGCGACCGTGCGCGCATCGGCATGCAGGAGTTCCGGCGTGTGGCGACCGAGCATCCGGCATTCGCGCCGTTCATCGTGGTCTACCGGATGAACTCGCCGCCCTGCCTTGCCAAGCTGAATGCCATCATCGGCCTGTTCGAGGATGGCGGTTTCGGGCCCGAGCTCAGCGCCCGCCTGTTCCGCGCCGCCGGTTACTATCTGATGGGCGCGATCCTCGATGAGACCGCTGGCTACGCCAAAGGCCCGTCGGCGGTCACCACGGTCAGCGACGAGGAAGTTGCGCGCGACTATCCCAGCGTCATGGCCGCCGGCGCCTATTTTGGCGCAGCCGGCTTCGACAAAACCTTCGAGCTTGGCCTGGAGATGCTTCTGGACGAGATGGAGCGGGTTCGCGAAGTTGCCCGAAGCGAATCCGCGCAAGGTAGCGGCGATCGCGGCCGGATGAAGAAATAACCAGGACTTTCGATGCGCTTCCTCTCGGTTCTTGTTCTCATCGCCGGTGCCGCCATCGGCGTCTTCTACCCTTGGGCGATGAGCAACTTCTCCGGCCACGCGATCGGCACATACCGCGTTTATGAGGGCGGCCGCTTCCGGCCGGCCACTATTCAGCTCGCGGCCAGCGATGCGCCTGTCCGTGTGCTGGTCGACCTCACCGCGCGGGCCGAGCGCGTCGCCTCGCAGCAGCGCACGGTGCTGACGCTGACCGCGGCAAGCGGCGGCCGCACCGCGCTCGCCTCGACGCTGTCCTTCAACCACACCGACAACCCGCGCCAGGTGAGCCCGCAACTGCCCGACAAGATGTTTCGCGACGAGGCGGGCGTGATCGAGAAGGTCACGCCGGGACCTTACGTCTTCACCGTCGGTCCGGGCGATGCCGACGGCATCGACATGCGCGCCGTCGATCTGGTCTTGCGCGCCGGAACCGGTTCGATCGACGAACGGGCGCGGCCGGCCGGCTATGCGCTGATGGGCATCGGCCTGGTCGGGCTGGTGCTCTCGCTGGTCTTCGGGCGTGATGGCAAGCCGCCGCAGAATCCCAACTCGCAGCCGCCTCCGCCGCGCTGGGGCCGCGGCGGTTCGCAAAGGTGAGGGCGGCATGAATTATCGCCACGCCTATCACGCCGGCAATTTCGCCGACGTCGTCAAGCACGCCGTGCTCAGCCGACTGGTCGACTATCTCAAGCAGAAGGACAAGGCCTTCCGCGTCATCGATACCCACGCCGGTATCGGCCGCTACGATCTCGCCTCGGTCGAGGCCGGCAAGACCGGAGAATGGCAGGGCGGCGTCGGCCGGCTGTTCGAGGCCACGCTCGAGCCGAAGGCGGCGACGCTCCTTGAGCCCTATCTGCAAGCGGTGCGTGCCGAAAATCCCGACGGCAGCCTTCGCTGCTATCCCGGCTCGCCGCTGATCGTGCGCCACCTCCTGCGCAAGCAGGACCGACTCACGGCGATCGAATTGCATCCCGAGGACGCGGCTCGGCTAAAAGCCGTCTTCGCCGGCGATTTCCAGACGCGGGTGATCGAGCTCGACGGCTGGCTGGCGCTTGGTGCCCATCTGCCGCCGAAGGAAAAGCGCGGCCTGGTGCTCGTCGACCCGCCCTTCGAGGAAGAAGGCGAGTTCCCGCGTCTCGTCGAGAACCTGCTCCGGGCGCACCGGCGTTGGCCGGGTGGCATCTACGCGCTCTGGTACCCGATCAAGGACCGCAAGGCGGTCGCCGCCTTCCGCGCGGCGCTGCAGGAGACGGGCATTCCAAAACTGCTCGACATCGGCTTCGAGATCCGGCCGGCCTCGAACGAACCCAGCCTCGACGGCAGTGGCCTGGTGGTGGTCAATCCCCCCTATGCGCTCGAGGGCGAATTGCGGATCATGCTCCCGGCTCTGCACCGGCTGCTCGCGGTGGAGCAGCCGTCGCGTTGGACGACTGATTGGCTGGCTGGCGAGTAGAGCGCCCGCGTTCTCTTACGCCAGCGCGGACGGCGTCACACCGGTCAACCGCCGGCTCTCGCGGATCAGATGCGCCTGGTCGGCATAGCCGGCCTCGACGGCGAGCAGGGCGGTCGAGGCCTCTCCCGTTTTGTCGCGCAGGCGCCGGAAGCGATGGAAGCGCAGGATGCGGTCGAGCGTTTTCGGGCCGTAGCCGAAAGCGTCCTCGAAGCGGCGCCGCAGCGTCCGTTCGCTCAAATGCAGGTGGCGTTGCAGGAACGGAACCAGCGGCGTTTCCGGCGGCAAGCCCCCATCGATGACGTCGAAGGCTCTGCCCATCAGCGGGTCGAGCGCATCGCGCCCTTCCGTACGCATGCCGATCGCCTCTTCCAATTGCCGCACCATGGCGGCGAGGTCCGGCGCGGCCTTGATACGGTCTGACAACTCACGGGAGCGCGTGCCCCAGAGTTCGCGGAGGTCGAGCCGCCCGCCGACGATCTCGCCGGCCGGCACGCCGAGCCAGCCGGCGGCGGCTCCCGGCCGGAAGCGGAAGCCGACGATCACCGACCCGGCCAGCGGTCGCTCGATCTGCGGTTCCTTGTCCGGCCCGGCGATGCGGAACCGGCCGTCGATCCACTGCAGGTCGATGGTCGCGTCCGGCGTGATGACGATCGGCGGAACGTCCTCATCCTGCATGCGATGGACCCAGACGGCGGAAAAGGCGCTGGTCAGGCCCGCGGCGGCGGGCCGTTCCCGAAAGAAGCCGGTGGACTGGGCCAATACCGCTTCCATGTCTTCTCCGATCTGGTCCGGCATTCCCCGGCGGATCGACACACTGGTCGTTTTGGGGGCCATTTTGGCCGAAATCTTCAATGCCGGCCGCTTCATCCATGGCAAAACGAGTGCAACGTCACGGCGCTTCAGGCGCTTCCATCAGACCGCATTCGTTCCCCGGACGTGGTCACGAATATAGAAAGGAGTGAGAGAAATGAAAGCTCGCATCACCGTCTTCACCCTTGGCGTCGACGATCTCGAAGCATCGCTCAAATTCTATCGCGACGGTCTCGGCCTGCCGACCGAAGGCATCATCGGCCGCGAGTTCGAGCATGGCGCCGTCGCCTTCTTCGAGCTCGCCGGCGGTTTGAAGTTCGCCATCTTCGAACGCTCGAGCATCGCCCACGACGCCACGGTGCCGCAGAGCGGGCGCAGCCCGACCGAATTCACCATCGGCCACAATGTGGCGAGCGAAGCCGAGGTCGACGCGGCGATGGCTGAGGCCGTCAAGGCCGGCGCGCGCGTGGTCAAGCCGGCGCAAAAAACCTTCTGGGGCGGCTATGCCGGCTATTTCCAGGACCCGGACGATCACCTCTGGGAGGTCGTCTACAACCCCGCTTTTGTCCCCAAGGATTGAGCAAAAGCTCACAGGAGGGCGACATGCCCATTGATGCCATCCAGGCGATAGGCACGCTTCTCATCGGCGGCGTGTTCGTCTTCGCCGGCATTGAGCACTTCCTGAAATTCAACGCGATGCGCGACTATCTGGCGAGCCGGAAATTCCCGGCTCCCGCGCCTATGCTGGCCGCCGGCTCGGCGCTCGAGATCGTCGCCGGCCTGATGCTGGCGCTCGGCTTCGCGGTGCCTTTCGCCGCCGGCGCGCTCGTCGTCTTCACGCTGGCGGCGAACGTCATGCTGCTGCGCTTCTGGGCCTCCGAGGAGCCGGAGCGGCAGGTGCTGCGCAATGCCTTCCTGATCAACCTGGCCGTCATCGGCGGACTTCTGGTGTCTGGAACGGTCTGACAACCAGGCGGCATCTGCAGCGATCTTTTGGGAAACCATTGTCCTCACAACCGCTTGACCGCCGCCGGGCGAATCCGCACAGTGCGCGCAACCGACCTCGAGAGGCTGTCATGACTCGCTTCGCTCATTCCGCCCTTGCCGCGCTGATTTCGCTTCTGACGCCGCTTGGCACGTCGTTTGGTTTCAGCCAGGCAGCGCACGCCGCCGACCTTTCGGTCTATACCGAGGATGACGGCAGCGTCTGCGGCGAAAGCTGGGTGCTGAGCAAGATCACGGACCGCTTCACCTACCAGGTGCATCACGTTCCGCACCTTCCCGATGTCGCGATCACCGATTTTCACAACATCCACCAGCACCGCTACCTGCCGGCGAGCGACGAATGGCCGATCGGCCGCCGCTATTGCGGCGCCACCGTCAGCCTGTCGGATGGCCGCGACCGCACCATCTGGTACCTGATTGAGGAAGGCCAGGGCTTTGCCTCGATCGGTGACAATGTCGAGTTCTGCGTCTCGGGCTTCGACCGCTGGATGGTCTATAACGGCCGCTGCCGCGTGCTGCGGTAAAGCCCACTAGTTACTAGTCGCTGAGGTCGGCGCTCCACGGCGCCCCCCTCTGTCCTGTCGGACATCTCCCCCACAAGGGGGAGATTGGCAGCTTTGCCGCCTTGCTCATTTCTGCAGCGTTGGAGATTGGCGAAAGCCGACACGACATCCGATCTCCCCCCTTGTGGGGGAGATGTCCGGCAGGACAGAGGGGGGCGCTGTCCCTCCAGCCTATCGTCCTTTACCTGCTCTTGATATCCTCCCGGACGCCGCACGCATCGGCCCGGCCGAGCAGCAGGGCGCGTTCCCTCTCATTGCCTGTCAGTTCGGCGGCGCGACGGAATTCGGCGCGCGCTTCCTCTGTTCGTCCGAGCTTTTCCAAGAGATCGCCGCGCACCGTGGGCAATAGATGCGAGTCCTTGAGCCGCGGCTCGTCTTGCAGCGTGACGGCGATCGCAAGGCCCTGGGCCGCTCCGAACGCCATGCCGACCGCCACCGCGCGGTTGACTTCGACGATGGGCGAAGGCGCCGCAAGTGCAAGCGCCTGGTAATAGGCGGCGATGGCGATCCAGTCGGTGTCGGCGGCGCGCAGCGCGCGGGCATGGCAGGCGGCGATCATCGCCTGCAGCAGATAGGGGCCCGGCGTCGGCGTGAGCGCCATCGCTCGATTGAGGCCTTCAAGACCGTGTCGGATCGCCGACCAGTCCCAGCGGCTGCGGTCCTGGTCGAGCAAAAGGATCGGATTGCCCGCTCTGTCGGTGCGGGCGGCAAAGCGCGAGGCGTTGAACTCCATCAAGGCGACCAGCCCGAGCGCCTCCGGCTCTTCCGGCATCAACGCCGCCAGCGATCGGCCGAGGCGCAACGCCTCGCCGCAGAGATCGGCTCGCAGCCAGTCCGAGCCCGCCGAGGCCACATAGCCTTCGTTGAAGATCAGGTAGACCACCTCCAGTACGGCGGCGAGACGCTCGCGCCGGTCTTCTCCGCGCGGTGTCTCGAACGCAATGCCGGCATCGCGCAGCGCCCGCTTGGCGCGCACGATGCGCTGGGCGACGGTGGTCTCGGGCACCAGGAAGGCGCGGGCGATCTCCGGCGTCGACAGCCCGCCCAACATCCGCAGGGCGAGCGCCGCCCGCTGCTCGGCCGGCAGCACCGGATGGCAGGCGGTGAAGATCAGCCGCAACAGGTCGTCGTCGATGTCCTCGTCGAGCGCCGCCTCGATGTCGGGCATCTCGCGCTCCAGCTCGGCGAGGTCGATCGCGAGCTCGCGGTGCTTGCCGTCGAGCATCACGGTGCGGCGCAGCCGGTCGAGCGCCCGGTTGGTGGCGACCCGCGTCAGCCAGGCGGCCGGGTTGCGCGGGATGCCGTCCCGGGGCCAGCGCTCCAGCGCTTGCAGGAAGGCATCCTGCACGACCTCCTCGGCCAGCCCGACATCGCGCAGATAGCGGGTTAGCCTGGCGGCGAGCTTCGGCTGCTCGATCCGCCAGACCGCTTCGACGGTTGCGGTCAACCTTTCAGCCCGCTGAAGCCTTCGGCCGCCTTCTGCACGTCCTCGGGAAAATCGCTCATCTCCAGGACGCGGCGGACCTCGATGACGTCATTGTCTCCAGCAGGGCAGCGGCGGGCCCATTCGATAGCCTCCTCGCGCGAGCGCACGTCGATCACCCAGTAGCCGCCAAGCACTTCCTTGACCTCCGCGAAGGGACCGTCGGTGACGGTCGGCTTGCCGCCCTTGAAGGAGACCCGCGCGCCCACCGACGGTGGATGCAGCCCGTCGAGCGCCAGCAGCACGCCGGCCCGCTTCAGCTCCTCATTGTATTTCATCATCTCCTCCACCGCCTTGGCATCTGGCCTTACGTCGGGCGCCGCGGTTGCATAGCCGCCGGGGATCATCAGCATCATGAAGCGCATGGATGTCTTCCTTTCGGTTGGGTTGCTTCGATCCTATGACGAACGAGGCCGGGCGGAATCGACGGCGGCGCGAAAAATTAAGGCGCCGACGCTAAGCGCGCTTCTGTCTGGTTTGCTCCTCAGTCCGCACGCCTGCCAATTGCCAAGGGCAGGATCGCCCGACCTCTCGCTGCCACGCAGGTAAGTTCGGCCCTTTCAGAAGCCCGACCGTATCCGTGGCAACTGGGGCCCGCTCTTCGCCCGGTCGCGAATATTGTGAGCCTGCCGGCTATCGCGGCAAGGCAAATCGGCTAATCTGATCGCCCGAGAGCACAAATCACTTTCGGGGGTTTTCATGGATTTTGCGACCATACTTGCCTTCGCGGCAACCTTCTTCGTGTTCGCGGCCAGCCCAGGGCCCGACAATATGACGATCGTCGCCCGCACGATCTCCAACGGCCCCGCATCGGGCATCGCCTACGGGATCGGCACGGTGTTCGGCATCCTCATCTTCCTGATCCTCGCGGCCTTCGGCCTGTCTATTGTCGCCGCCAAAATGACGATCCTCATGACGGCGCTTCGCTATGCCGGCGCAGCCTACCTGATCTGGATGGGCATCAGGCTATGGAGTGCCGCGCCCGTCGTGCCGGAACTGAAGCCCGTATCCGAGCGGCGCGGGTTGCTTGCGATTTTCGCTACGGGGGTCGCGCTCAATCTGGGCAATCCGAAGATGCCGCTGTTCTACCTGGCTTTGCTGCCGAATGTCGTCGGCGCCTCGCTCGACGCTGGTCGCGTCGGCGTGCTGATGGCCGTGATCGTGGCTGTCGAGGTCGTGGTGATCGGCGGTCACGTCGTGTTGGCCGGCCGCGCCCGCAGACTGCTGCGCACACCGAAGATCGTACGCCGGGTGAACCGCGCGGCGGGCGGCGTGATGATCGGCGCCGGCGTCGCGGTCGTCGCCGTCCGCTGACGCCGGCGATCCCGCCTTGACCAAATTCTGAGCTATCGTCGGCGCGATTTGCCTCGGCTATCAGCCGTGACGGCGTCGGCTGCGGGATCGCGCCATCATCAAGTCCGCGCGCCCTGGCCGGAAAGATAGGCGCAGATCAGCTCGCCGAGCTGCTTCTGCAGCTCCGGCGCATCGAGCATGTTGCGGCGCGCCGCATTGTGGATCACGCCCTCGACGGCGGAGGAGAGCACGCGCGCCATCGTCGCGGTATCTTTCCTGCGCCGGCGGTATTGCGCCACGGCCGCCGCATAGTGCTCGAGGTAGCGGGCCTGGAACGAGGCATGCGCGGCGCGCGAACCGCGGTCACCCGGCGCCTCGTCGAGCAGCACCTGATGCAGCGTCGGATGGATGCTGTGCGCGGCGATCATGCCGCGCACCAGCTCGCGCGCGAACTGCCTGAGCGGCTTCTCTTCGGCCGCGGCTTCGCGGATGACCGACAGCACATGGTCGAAGTGGCGACGCCGGATCGCATCGACCAGAGCGAGCTTGTCGGGAAAGTACTGATAGAGCGAGCCGATGCTCACGCCCGCGGCCTCGGCGACCTTGTTGGTGCTGAAGCCCGCCCAGCCGATCTCGCTCAGAACGCGAGCACCTGCTTCAATGATCGCCTCGACGGTGGCGACCGAGCGCGCCTGGCGCGGCTCCTTGCGCATGCGCTGAGCTGGCTTTGCAATGCGAGTAGACATCCTGCCAGGTCTCCCGAGAATATAAGCAAGATACTCACATTTATCTCGACTGCAAACGGAGCCCAAAGATGAGTGCCGCGACGCTGCTGCGCAGCCTGCTCGCCTACCAGGCCTGGGCCAATGGCGAGCTCTTGGAAAAACTCGCCGGTCTCGAGCCGCGTCGCAATGGAGTGGAACGCCGCGCCGCGTTGAGGCTGATGAACCATATCCATGTCGTGTCGGGGATCTTTGCCGCGCATCTCACCGGCGTCGCCCACGGCTATGCGAGCGACAACACTGAGCAAACACCGGAGCCCGTGGAACTGCGCGCCGTCATGGCGGAAAGCGACCGCTGGTATCTCGACTATCTCGAAACCGTTTCGGAGCAGCAGCTTGCGGAACCCGTTGCCTTCGCCTTCACCGACGGCGACAAGGGCTGCATGACCAGGCAGGAGATGCTGACCCATGTCGTCCTGCACGGCAGCTATCATCGCGGTGAGATCGGCCGCATGCTGGCCTCTATCGCGGTCTCGCCGCCCTGGGACACCTATGCCGTCCATCTGCACCGGGCTGAGCCGTCGCGTCGCCTGCACGGCGAGCCAGAGCCGCTCGATGCCTGATGGTGGTTACAAGAATGCGAGCAATAAGCTCATTTTCGAGCCGACAAAATTTGTCGCGGCTCTGGCTCGGTTCTGTTGCAACCTGACCTGTAGATCTTTGTGCTGGACAAGATGAAGCCGTCCTCGCGCAGCTTCTTCTACATTATGAGCAATGCGCTCACATTCAGCTCTCTGCCCGGCGCGAACATGTCTGGATAATCGTGAGATAGAGAGCGTCGGGAATGCTCGCAGATGCAGTTTCACTTCGACAGACAAAGATTCGCTGTCGTTTTTTGCGTCATTACCCTTGTCAGCGCGTCTTGCGTAACCAAAATTCAATAACTGAAAATCATTGTGTTGCTTCGCTGGCTAGATAGCCGCGAGTCAGATATGCATGAGCACGCCGGGTCACTCACGACCGTCGGCAAAACGCAAGGGGCATCGCATGGCAAAGACGACAACCAAGGCGCCGGCGGCGAAAGCGCCGGCAAAGAAGCCGGCAGCTAAGGCTGCCGCGAAACCTGCAGTGAAGAAGGCAGCAGCACCGAAGGCAGCCGCCAAGGCTCCGGCCAAGGCCGCGGCGAAACCCGCCGCCGCCAAGAAGCCGGTCGCCAAGGTCGCGGCGAAGCCCGCCGCCAAGGCAGCAGCCAAGGCTCCGGCCAAGAAGCCGGCCGCCAAGCCTGCCGCGAAGGCAGCGGCAAAGCCTGCCGCGAAGGCAGCGGCAAAGCCTGCCGCCAAGGCTCCGATGAAAGCCGCCGCCGCCAAGTCGACGGCAGCGGTGAAGAAGGCGCCGGCAAAGAAGGCGCCTGCCAAGAAGTAATCGCGTAGCTTCGCGCGCGAACCGACAGGTGAGGGCGGGCGCATTAAGGTGCCCCTCTCGCCAGTTCGGCGTGATAGCGGGCGAGGTTGGGGCGCACGCTCCTGAAGCTCCTGGAATTTTGCCATCCGGCAAACTTCCGGGAGCTTTTTTGTTGCGGCGGCAAGAGCAGATCGACACGATCGTTCCGATATGCCGGGCGAGGGTTCCTGTTTTCGCTGCGCCACGTCGAATCCGCGACAACCAAAGGAAGAGGCGACTGCTCATGGTTTTGGAGCTTACCGTTCGTCGGGCCAGCGACGACGAGGCGGACGCGGTGAGCCGGGTGATCGTGGCCGCCCTGCGGGAAACCAACGCCAGGGACTACGCGCCGGACATCATTGCCCGTGTGGAACAAAGCTTCAGCCCGTCGGCGATGCTGCAGTTCTTCAAGAAGCGCGAGGTACTGGTGGCCATCGTCGGCGACAGAATCGTGGGAACCGCAAGTCTGGATGGAGCGATGGTTCGAACCGTGTTCGTCGATCCTGAATTTCAGGGGCGTGGCGTCGGCAGGCTGCTGATGTTGAAGATTGAGGAAGCGGCGCGGGAGAACGGCGTGACGGTGCTGACGGTGCCTTCCTCGGTCACGGCGGAGCCATTCTATTCGAAGCTTGGCTTCCGCTCGGTCCGGGACAGTTTCCACGGCGACGAACGAACCATCATCATGGAGCGATCCGTGAAATAGCATCAGCAACAGCTCTGGGCGGCAGGATTTGGCGGTGCTGGCCGTTGCCCTGATGCGTTCACTCGGTCAACAGTGCGCCCGGACAATCAGGAACCCTATCATGCCGAAGCTGCTCTACGCCTCCACGTCACCCTACAGCTCGAAGGTCCGCATGGCGGCCGCCTATGCCGGCATCGTCATAGACCTTGTGCCGGTCAGGACCGAGGACAAGCCGGCGGAGCTGATATCGGCCAATCCGCTGGGCAAGATCCCGGTGCTGGTGCTGGAGGACGGCCGCTCGATCCACGACAGCCGCGCCATCACCCAGCATCTCAACCGGCTGTCGAAGAACGCGCTCTTCCCACGCAATCCGGACAAGCGGCTCGAGGCCGAAGTGCTGGAGGCGCTGGCCGACGGCATCTGCGACTGCGCGCTGTCGATGGTCTATGAGCGGCGCACGCGTCCTGACACCATGGTCTATCAGCCCTGGCTCGACCGTCAGTGGGCGAAGATCATCGCCGCGCTCGACCTTCTCAACGCCAATCCGCCGAAACTGCCGAAGAAGATCACCGCCGGCCAGATGGCGTTGCGCGCCGCCCTCGGCTATCTCGCGCTGCGCTTCGGCGGGCAGTGGGAGAAGGGCCGCGGCCGGCTGACGCGCTGGGCCGCCCGCTTCGACGAGAAGTTTCCGGGGCTGAAGGGATGCGTGCCGGGGTAAATACAGCCAATCTCTCCCGCAAGGGGGGAGATCGGCAGCTTCGCCGGCAGCGCCCCCATATTGAATTGTCGCCTGGATTCATGATTGCATAGGCCGCAAATAGCGGAGGTGGTGAGCATGGCGAAGTCAGTCACCCAAACCAGCGCCGTCGACCCCATGGTGGAACGCCTGCGCGCGGCGCTTGGCTCGCGCGCCTTCACCGAACAAAAAATGTTCGGCGGCACCTGCTTCATGCTCAACGGCAACATGCTGATCGGCACCTCGAAGCGAGGCTTGCTGGTCCGCGTCGGCAAGGCCGCGCATGCGGCCGCCGCCGCCCGTCCGCACGCGCGGCCGATGGAAATGGGCGGGCGCTCGATGGAAGGCTATGTCCATGTCGCACCGGAAGGCACCGCGACGGATGCCGATCTCCGGGGCTGGCTCGACCGCGCGCTGGCCTTCGTCGAAACTTTGCCGCCGAAGGTCAAACCCGCAAAGGTCGCAAAGAAGCGCACGTAAGCCGCTGTCTCTCACCACCTTCTGTACTGTGATGTGTCAGTGTTGTTGAGCTGGCTTTGAGGAACGCACAACCAAAGGGAGGGAGCGATGGCGTTGAGCGGACATTGCATGTGTGGGGCCGTGACCTGGACATACTCCGGCAGTGTCACGCGCAATCTGGTCTGCCACTGCGCCGATTGCCAACGCGCAACGTCCTCTCCCTTCACAGCCTTCCTGGGAATGCGGCCGCAGCAGCTGAGCTGGAGCGGCGACATCAGGCACTATGAAAGCAGCCCTGGAACGTTCCGTGGGTTCTGCCCATCCTGTGGCTCGCGCCTCTATTTCCGCTCGGACAAATGGCGCGACGAGGTCCATGTTCATGCGGCCACGCTGATCGGCCCGGGCGAATACCAGCCGCACGCGCAGGTCGTCATGCGCTCCCGGGCGAAATGGCTCGACCAGTTACAGTCGATCCCGGTCCATGAAGGTTTCCAGCGGGATCCGGCGGACTAAAAGCGCGTCGCGCTGAAGTGAATTCAGGCGACGCGCTTTTAGTTTTGTTTTGATGCATGTCGTTCGCCCAAAACCGCTGCACACTTTTGGGCGACATCCATTGGCCCTCTGTTGAGAGGCTCCGGCTGGTCGCCAGCTGTAGTCGTCCAGACGCCGGACACAAAAAAAGCCGGGTGCAAGGCCCGGCTTTTCCGTGTCGTGGCTTGGACGACTTAGAACTTCATACCGACGCCGAAGGTGACGCGGTTGTCCTTCGACTTGACGTTGCCGAGGGCACCAAAATCCTTGTCGCCGTAGTCGGTGTAGCGGTACTCGACGCGGCCGAACACGTTGTCCGTGATCTTGATGTCGGTGCCGACGCCGGCCGTCCAGCCGAGCATCGCCTTGCTTTCGTCGGTGGCGGTGACGCTATCCGTGATCTTCTGGTTCTTGGCGGCGAGACCGCCGGTGCCATAGAGCAGGATTTCCGGGGTCACGGAATAGCCGAGACGAGCGCGCAGCGAGCCTTCGAGGCCGCCCTTGGCGTTGATGCCGGCGCTGTCGCCCTTGACGCCGTTGTAGCCGAGATCGGCTTCAGCGCCGTAGACGAAGTTCTCCTGCTGCCACTGATAGCCGCCGAAGACGCCGCCGATGAAGCCCTTGGTCTTCACGTTGACGCCGGCGTCGCGTGCATCGGCATGGCCGCTGAAGCCGTAGCCGAGGCTGATACCGGCATAGGGGCCGGCCCAGGAAGCGACGGGGAGTTCGGCGACCGGGGCGGGGGCCGGCGGCTCCTCGGAAACGACGTCTGCGGCATAGGCGGTACCGCCGAGGGCGAAGAGCCCGAGCGCAACCGCCAGCGGCCGCGCAAACTTGAGATTGGCTTGCATTTTTGTTTACTCCTTAAGCCACAAGACACTAGGCTTTTATGTTCATGAATGCCCCGGCCCGTCCGGGGGGATAAACGGGCCTGGCGCTCAACGGTTCCAAATGTCGTGCTGAAATGCGGCTGAACCGAACCTGAACTTGGGTCATTCCCCGGCGCGAATGAGGCCGAAAGGTGACGTTGCATCTTCGCAACAGCGAATGTCAGCAGGCTAATCATGTTGCGCTGCACACCGCTTGGTTCAACGGGTCCGGCGGCATATATTGCGCCATGAGAACGCCCGAATCCGGGCCGGCAAGCGTGTGCGCGGGCCGCTTCGCCACATTCCTGCCCCAGGTGGAAATGGCATTTAACGCTTGGCCCGTCATATTGTGCCGGCTTCCCGGAATCGTGAAGCCGATTGAGGATTGACAACATGAATGAAGCCGCCGGCGTGGCGCTGGTGACGGGTGGGGCGAGAAGGATCGGCAAGGCGATCGTCGAGGATCTGGCCGCGCATGGCTTTGCCGTCGCCATCCACGCCAACCGTTCCGGAGCCGAGGCCGAGACCCTGGCCAGCCGCATCAGGGAGAAGGGCGGCCGCGCCGCCGTGGTTGTTGCCGACCTCACCGACATGGACGCGGTCGGCGATCTCGTCGGCCGTTCCGAGGCCGCCCTTGGCCCGGTCACGCTGCTCGTCAACAATGCCTCCTTATTTGTCGACGACCGTGTCGAGGATTTCGACTGGCAGGCCTGGGACCGTCACTTCGCCATCCATGTGAAGACGCCGGCGCTGCTTGCGCAGAATTTTGCCCGCGCCTTGCCGGAAGGTGCCGACGGACTGATCGTCAACATCATCGACCAGCGTGTCTGGCGGCCGACGCCGCGCTATTTCTCCTATGCGCTGTCGAAGTCGGCTCTGTGGACGCAAACCCAGATGCTGGCGCAGGCGCTGGGGCCGCGCATCCGCGTCAACGCCATCGGCCCCGGCCCGACGCTGAAGAACAAACGCCAGGACGAAGATGATTTCGGCAAACAGGTCGAGGGCCTGATCCTCAAGCGCGGCCCGCAATTGCCGGAATTCGGCGCCACCATCCGCTATCTCTGGGAAGCGCGCTCCGTCACCGGCCAGATGATCGCGCTTGATGGCGGCCAGCATCTTGCATGGCAGACGCCCGATGTGACAGGCATGGTGGAATGAGTCCCACAGCCAAAAGAAACGGCGCCGCCGACGATTTGCCGCCCGATGTCGACCCCGATATCGACATTGAGGATGAGGCGGCGGAGGAGATCGTCGAGCCGGAAGCGGTTCCCGCCGGTCCCGATGTCGCCTTCACCGCGATAGACTGGACGCCGCATGCCGGCGATGCGGACGGCATGGTCGGCGCCGAGGTGATCCAGACTTTCGTCAAGCGGCTGCCCAACCAGCCGGGCGTCTACCGCATGATGAACGCTGCCGGCGACGTGCTCTATGTCGGCAAGGCGCGCAGCCTGAAGAAGCGCGTCACCAACTATGCGCAGGGGCGCTTCCACACCGCCCGCATCGGCCGCATGGTGCGCGAGACGGCGACGATGGAGTTCGTCGTCACCCGCACCGAGATCGAGGCGCTGCTGCTCGAGGCGAACCTCATCAAGCGGCTGAGGCCTCGCTTCAACGTCTTGATGCGCGACGACAAGTCGTTCCCTTACATCCTGCTCACCGGCGACCACGTTTCGCCCGGCATCTACAAGCATCGCGGCGCGCGCTCGCGCAAGGGCGACTATTTCGGCCCGTTCGCGTCGGCCGGCGCGGTCGGGCGCACCATCAACTCGCTGCAGCGCGCCTTCCTGCTGCGGAGCTGCACGGATTCCTTCTACGAGAACCGCACGCGGCCCTGCCTGCTCTACCAGATCAAGCGCTGCGCCGGCCCTTGCACCGGCGAGATCTCGCACCAGGGCTATGCCGAGCTGGTCGCCGAGGCGAAGGATTTTCTCTCCGGCCGCAGCCAGAAGGTGAAGACCGAGATTTCGGCCGCCATGCAGCAGGCCTCCCAAGAACTCGATTTCGAGCGCGCCGCCATCTATCGCGATCGCCTTGCGGCGCTCTCGCATGTGCAGGCGCATCAGGGCATCAACCCGCAGACGGTCGAGGAGGCGGATGTCTTCGCCATCCACCAGGAAGGCGGCCAGACCTGCATCCAGGTCTTCTTCTTCCGCACCGGCCAAAACTGGGGCAACCGAGCCTATTTCCCCAAGGCGGATCCGGCGCTGGAGCCGGCCGAGGTGCTGGGCTCGTTCCTGGCGCAGTTCTATGACGACAAGCTGCCCGCGCGGACGCTCCTCCTTTCCCAGACGGTACAGGAGCAGGAACTGCTTGCCGACGCGCTGTCGACCCGCGCCGGGCGTAAGGTAGCGATTTCGGTGCCGCAACGCGGCGAGAAGAAGGATCTGACCGACCATGCGCTGCAGAACGCCCGCGAGGCGCTCGGCCGCAGGCTGGCCGAAACCTCGACGCAGGCGCGGCTGCTGCAGGGTTTTGCAGAGACCTTCGGCCTGCAAAAGCCGCCGGTGCGCATCGAGGTCTACGACAACTCGCACATCATGGGCACCAATGCCGTCGGCGCCATGGTCGTCGCCGGGCCGGAAGGTTTCGTGAAGAACCAGTACCGGAAATTCAACATCCGCTCGACCGAGATCACGCCGGGCGATGATTTCGGCATGATGCGCGAGGTGATGGAACGGCGCTTCTCGCGGCTGCTCAGGGAGCATGGCGACGCCAAATCTTCGGACGCGGCGGGCGCGGAAGCCGAGGACGAAGCGGGCGAGGACCTTGTCGGCGGAAACGGCAGCTTCCCGGCCTGGCCCGACGTCATCCTGATCGACGGCGGCCAGGGCCAAATGACGGCGGTGCGCAAGATCCTGTCCGATCTCGGCATCGAGGACCGTGTCGTGGCAATAGGCATCGCCAAGGGGCCGGACCGCGACGCCGGGCGCGAGCGCTTCTTCGTCAAGGGCAGGGACTCTTTCATGCTGCCGGTGCGCGACCCGGTGCTCTATTTCGTTCAGCGCCTGCGCGACGAGGTGCATCGCTTCGCCATCGGCTCGCACCGCGCCCGCCGCAAGAAGGAGATGGTCAAAAGCCCGCTTGACGAGATCGCCGGCATCGGCCCTGGCCGCAAACGGGCGCTGCTGCTTGCTTTCGGCACCGCCAAGGCGGTCAGCCGCGCCGCGGTCGAGGACCTGGTCAAGGTCGACGGCATTTCCGAGCATGTGGCGAAGCTGGTCTACAACCATTTTCATGACAGCTGACCATTCTTGCGCCTATTTTCGGCTGACCAATCGAATCTCGCCTGTTGACCCCCCACATTGGCTTCTGATTTGAGTAGGCAGGCGGAGAAGAGTTCCCGATCGATATGGCCCAGCGCGCTTTCAACCTGCCGAATATCCTCACCTACGCCCGCATCATCGCGGTGCCGCTGGTGGTGCTGTGCTTTTTCCTCGAAGGCCATCTGAAATCCTCCGACTTCGCCCGCTGGTCGGCGCTGGTCATTTTCCTGCTCGCCTCCATCACCGACTATTTCGACGGCTACTTCGCGCGCGCCTGGCAGCAGACCTCCAACATCGGCAAGATGCTGGACCCGATCGCCGACAAGCTGCTGGTCGCGACCTGCCTGCTGCTGCTTGCCGCCGACACCGACCGTCATGCCGGCATCGCCGGCTGGTCGCTATGGGCGGCGATCATCATCCTGTGCCGCGAGATCCTGGTCTCGGGCCTGCGCGAATATCTGGCGGCGCTGAAAGTGTCGGTGCCGGTGACGCAGCTCGCCAAGTGGAAGACGACCATCCAGATGGTCGCCATCGCCTTCCTGCTCGTCGGCCCTGCCGGCGACAAGATCTTCCCGCTCACCACCCAGATCGGCCTGGTGCTGCTGTGGATCGCGGCGCTCGTCACCCTCTATACCGGCTACGACTATTTCCGCGCCGGCCTCAAGCACATCATGGACGAGTGAGATGTCGACGAAGCTCATCTATTTCGCCTGGGTGCGCGAGCGGATCGGCAAGCCGGAGGAGGATGTCGAGCTGCCGGCCGGTATCGAGACTGTCGCTGACCTTTTGCGCTGGCTGAAGTCGCGCGGCGAGGAATACGAAAACGCGCTGCAATATCCGGACGTCATCCGCGTCGCCATCAACCAGGAACATGTCGGCCATCGCGAGAAAATCGCGGGCGCGCGCGAGATCGCGCTGTTTCCGCCGATGACCGGGGGCTGAGATGGCGAGCACGATAGTGCCGACCATTCGCGTCCAGCGCGAGGATTTCGACGTCGCCGCCGAGATCGCCGCCCTGACGAAGGGCCGCGCCGACATCGGCGCCGTGGTCACCTTCTCAGGGTTGTGCCGCGACGAAGAGGGCGCGCTCACGGCGCTCGAGCTCGAGCACTATCCCGGCATGGCCGAGGCCGAGATCGGCCGCATCGCCGCAGAGGCAATTGCGCGCTGGCCATTGCAGGGGCTCACCGTCATTCACCGTCACGGCAAGATCGCGCCGGGCGAGAACATCGTGCTGGTGGTTGCGGCCTCCGCGCACCGGCAGGCGGCCTTCGAGGCAGCGAATTTCCTGATGGACTATCTGAAGTCGCGCGCCCCCTTCTGGAAGAAGCAGCATCGTGCCGACGGCTCCGAAGGCGGCTGGGTCGAGGCCAAGGAGGCCGACGACGAAGCCGCCGGCCGCTGGAAGGCGTCAGACCGGTAAAATTCCGGCCGCGGTCATTGATTGACCGCAATCCTTCCCGACCTTGCAAATCGGTTTGATTTGCTTGGCGGAGCAGGGTCATGCTGGACAAGATTGCGGAATTCTTCATCTTCGGTCTCGTGCCGCTGGTGGTCGGCGTGCTTGCCGTGCCGGAGCTCACCTGCGCCGCCGAACAGACGCTGACGGGCGAGGTGACCTATCGCGAGCGCATCGCGCTGCCGCCCAATGCCGAGCTTTCGGTCGAGCTCGCCGACGTCTCGCTGGCCGACGCGCCGGCGACGATCATCGGCCAGCGCAAGATCGTGCCGGCCGGCCAGGTGCCGATCAAATTCGAGATCAGCTTCGATCCCAAGGCGATTCTGCCCGGCAGGACCTATGCGCTGGAGACCCGCATCACCGTCGACGGCCGGCTGCTGTTCATTACCGATACCCGCCACCAGGTCGATCCGCTGGATGGCAAGCCGCAAATCCTCGTGCTGAAGATGGTGGCGCCGGCCACCGCGCCGGACGCAGAGGCGTTCTATGGCCAGAGCTGGCTCATAGAATATATCGACGGCATCGGCGTCATCGCCGACCCGCAGGCGACGTTCCGCGTCAGCGAAGCCGGCAAGGCGGGCGGCAAGGGACCTTGCAACAGTTACTTTGCCACCGCCAAGGTCGATGGCGAGAAGATCGCCATCGGCGACATCGGTTCGACCAAGATGGCCTGCGCGCCGGACGTGATGGCGCAGGAGAAGGCGCTGTTCGACGCGCTCGGCAAGGCTGCGTCATACCATGTCGACGCCGGCAAGCTCGTCATCGCCGACAAGGACGACCGCGTGATCCTGCGCTTCAACGCCGCGAGCTGAGCGTAGTTTTGGCGGAGAAATCTTTGATGCCTGGGGGACGGAGGGGGCGCGAAGGAACACGATGCTGCGTCTTTTCCTTGCATGCAACGACAATATCTCACGACCGCCGGAATAATCCGGGCGCGCGAAGCGTTAACCTTCCTACACGGCGGGCAGGCAAAAGGGACATGTCCCTTCACTGAAGCCGCCAGACCGAATGCGCGGCTCGATCTGGCCACTCAAAGGAGACCAGATATGAAAAAGCATGCGCTCATTCTTGCCGCCGCCGGCGTATCGCTGATTGCCTTCGCCGGCTTTGCCAGGGCGGACGACCATCTGTTCAATGCCACCGAGCATGGCCTCAGCCTCGACAGCCAGCCTTACCAGACCAACAAGGCCGGCCATAGCGGCGACCTCGCGGCGGGGCAGGGCAGCCCGTTCACAGGTGCCGACACCCAGACGCCGGCCACCGACAACGAAACGGCGAACGATCATGCGAATGTGAAGGATCGCCAGCCGAAGTGACGTCGGCCCGCCGCAAGGGGCGGCGGGTTTTCCTGTTTGTCGGACCTGCTTCGCCCAGGTCGATCAACCCTGCGGTGGCTGCGGTGCCGGCGTCAGGCCGAAACGGCGCATCAGGTCCATGATCCTGGCGCGGTCGGGCGGACCACCGGTGCTGAAGATGGCGAATGCCTCGCGAAAATACTCCGGCCCGATCGCCGCCGGGCTCACCATGCAGAGCACCTTGGCGGTTTCGGCGGTATTGTTGTCGAAGCGATGGACTGCGCCGCGCGGGATGCAGAGCGCTTGGCCCGGCCCGACATCGTGCTTTTGGCCGTCAACCGTGAGCGTGAGTGTGCCCTCGATCCCGTACATGGTTTCCTCATAGTGGTCGTGGCTGTGCGCCGGGGCGAGCAGGCGTTGCGACCCGGGTACCGTCAGCTCGAACGCCGCGATGCTGCCGTTGGACTGCTCGCCGGTGAGCAGGAAGCGCACGGCGAGGCCGCCATGGCTGATCGTCTCGTCCGCTGGATTGACACGGACCCGGCTGGCTTTCTCTAGCATTTCATCCTCCCATATGGTAAATCCAATTTACCGATTGAGTAAACTCAATTTACCGAACTGTCAATGGCACAATCCTCTGATGAACCGCCAAAGAAGCCTCCTTTGATCGGCGCGTTGCTGCGTGTGCCGGCCATGGCCATCCATCGCAAGCTGATCCGGGAACTCAGGGCGTCCGGTTTCGAGGACCTCAGCCCGCCGCATATGGCGGTGATCCAGTACCCCGGCCCCGACGGCATGCGGCCGAGCGCGCTTGCCGAGCGGGCCGCCATGAGCAAGCAGGCCATGAACCAACTGCTGAAGACACTGGAGGGCATGGGCTACATTACGCGGTCCGTCGCGCCCGACGACGGCGGCGGGACGGTCGTCAATTTCACCGACCGCGGCCGCGCGGCTTATCAGAAGATGGCTGACGTCCTGTTGGACATCGAGCGCGAATGGGCCGAGGAGCTTGGCGAGAAGCGCTTTCACGACCTGAAGACATTGCTCGGATCGCTTTGGGACACACCGCTCATCCGCTGAAACCGCAGCGCTAGCGCGGGGCCGTTCCGGGCGTCGAACAGTCGAACGTCAGGGTCCCCGGTCTGGCATAGGCAGCGAGTCTGGATCGTATGGGCGCGCCGGCGATCTCGAGAAGCAGCTTTCGGCGGATCGCGACTTCGAACATGGCGAGATCGTTGATTGCGATCACGAATGCGTCCGGCCCGCCTATCACGCAATGCTCGTAATAGAGCGAGAGATACTGCCCGGTGAAGGATTGAAAGCCGTTGGCGCCGCCGTGCGGCAGCGATACCGGCAGGCCGTTGATGGTGATACCCAGTCCTGTCAGCATATCCCGCATCGGCCCGACCGGCGGACCGGCATTGTTCGGGCCATCGCCGGATATATCGATCACCCGGCGCCCTCCCGCCGCTCGGCTGTGCGCCAACAGGCCGGCCGCCGCCAGCAGCCCGCCGGAAATCGACGTGCCGGCCTCCGCGACGATCGGCTTCGTGGCGAGGGCGTCAGCGAAGTGCTTCGCTTCCTCCGGACTGCCGACGATTGTCCATGGCAGGAGGACGGTCTGATGCCCCGGCCCGGCCCACTCCAGATAAGAGACCGCGATCGCACCATTCGCGCCCGATCCAATCGCCCTTGCGATGTCGGGATGGCGAAATGCGCTGACATAACCGTCGCGTTGAACCCGCTGCTCGGCGAGACTCATCGAGGAAGAGACGTCGACGGCGAGGACCAGTTCGAGGTCGACGCCCGGCTTTCGGAGCCCACCGGCCGCTATTGGCGAGCAGGGGCTGCTGGCGAGGAGTGCCAGTGCCAAGAGACATGATGGTCGTGCCGGCCCCGATCTCTTGGGCGGGGCGGGTCTATTCTTCCAGCCAAGCATTGCTGCCATCCGACGTGGCGCGGCGCCTTGCGGTTTCGGCAATCCAGTGAGGAAATCTGCGCTGACAGACGGATGCGCACTTCACCCGAACGGGTGAGGGCATCAGTTAGAGTCTTGAAGGCACCCGCAAGCGCGCGAGCAACGCCGCGAGCTCGGCTTGGCGGTGCGTTCCAGTTTTGGCGAGGATCGCCCTGAGCTGGGTTCGGGCCGTTTCACGGCCAATCTCCAGTCGCACGCTTGCTGCTTCGATGCCGTCGCCGGTGGTAAGGCTGGACGCCAGCCGCGCCTCGGCCGCCGTCAGATGGAAAGCCTGGCGCAGCAGCCGCGCCGATGGCGACTGTTTGCTGACAAGATCGGTGAAGCAAAGCAGAAAATCGCCTCCATTGAACAGATCGCGCACGAAAGACGTCATCGGCACGACCTCGGCCAGAAGCCAGAACGATCCGTCCCGTGCGACGACTTCCGGTTCTGCCAGAAAAGTTCCATCCCGCGCACTCGCGACGGCAGCGTGAATAATTCTTTGAAGGCGTGAATCGCTCTCGCGATCTGTCGCGTGGATGCGGCCATGCCGGACCACGAGGCCGGAACCAAACAAGCTGTCCGCGTGCTCGTTGCAACGTCTCAGACAGCCGCGGCTATCGAGCAGCACTGCGGCGCAATTGAACTGGTCGAGCATAGCCAGGGTGGGGTCGAGTGAGACCTCCCAGATCTTTTCGGCCAGGCTCACGATGCAGGCCAGGTCCGGCGCCACTCGCAGGAAATGATCGGCCTCGGACGTGTCAAACGGTCCCTTTGAGGCAGCACGGTACATTGACAGGACCCATCTGCGTCGCTTGACCAGGAAAGCCACGACGGCCCACCACTCGCGATGCCCTCGACGGGCTACCTCCTGGTAGTAGGGCAGGAGCCTTCTTTCCTCTGGCGTGGAGATTTCGTCTTCGACCGTGAAGCAGGTCGCCGGTTTCGGCAGCAGGGGCTCCCGGGATGCGGGTCGGGCGCGTCTTGGGCGTTCGCGACCCAGATCTCCGTGAATTCAGCGTGTTCCAGCGAGTCCGGCGTCGGTTTGGTTCGCTTGCTTTGATCGGTGCGGAACGGATGCGTGCTGTCGCAGGTTCGGATAACGCAACTCGTGGCGCCCAGGGAATCGGCCAGGTTCTGCAGTGCCCGCGGCCACCGCCCGAATTCGAAGGCGGCGTCGTAGCAATCATCAATCGCGCATGCGACGTCCCGGCTGGCAGCCATTCGAGTTGCCCTTCGTTGTGGACGGGCCACCAATGGATCATATTAGCACGGGCTTGCGGGCACGAAAAATGGAAGCAAACAGGATGCGTGGCCGCGGCCGGATTCAAATCGCGAGGCTTTTTGCAAGAGGGGCTGTGAAGCGGGCCTTGTGCCGTCACGGTTTTGATCGACCTGGCAATTCCATCCGATCGATTGACCCGAATCTCGGAAGCACCTAGTTTCACCCGTACAAAATGGGGATGGGGTTCCCCCGAAACCGCTCTTTTGGGCTGATGACTCCTGCCAGGCGTGCTTTCGCGCGGCAGGATTTGTTTTTTCCGCTCGCATCATGCCTCCTTTGATCACGCGATTCCCGCGACGGGGTCGCCTTTGGAAAGGCATTGAAGCGATGACCCTCGCGGCTTGCGCCCTGGTCCTGATCGGCGGATTTTGCGGCGGCATTTCCCGCTTCTTCCTGTCGGGCATCGTCGGCCGCAGCGTCGGCGAGACCTTTCCGTGGGGAACGCTGGTGGTCAACGTCACCGGCGCGCTGGCTATCGGCGCGTTCGCCGGCGCCGCGCGCGCGGTCGGCGGAGTCTTTTCCGCCGAACTCGTGCGTGACCTGATCGTGGTCGGCCTGTTCGGCGGCTACACCACGGTTTCGTCCTTCTGCCTGCAGACGCTGAACCTGGCGCTGGATGGCGAAAGGCGGCTCGCCGTCTTCAACGCCGTCGCCTCGGCGGCGCTCTGCGTGCTTGCCGTCGCGCTCGGCTTTTGGGTCGTCGTGCGGATGGTAGGGTAGGCGTCATGTCCGGAAACGACAGACAGACGGCCCTGCGGCTTTATCTGGCAGTCGGCTGCGGCGCGGCCATCGGTTCGCTGGCGCGCTTCCTGTCCGGCTATGTCATCGTGTCGCTGCTGGGCCTGAGCGCGCTTTACGCCACCGCTTTCGTCAACATCGTCGGCTCCTGGGTCATCATGTTCTTCGCTACGCTGACCCGGCCGGACGGGCGCCTGATGGTCGGCCCGGCCGGGGGCCCGCGGGGGGCGGGGGGGGGGGGGGGGGGGGGGCGCGCCCGCGC